>NZ_JBLMKT010000041.1:0-279310 GCF_047779955.1 Streptomyces lothianensis
CACCCGCCCGCAAAGGCAACCTCCGCGCCCGCCTCACCTCTTTCATCGGCCGCGAGGAGGACATCGAGGCCCTGCGCGCCGATCTCGCCGGCGCGCGCCTGGTGACCCTGCTCGGCCCCGGCGGCGCGGGCAAGACGCGGCTCTCGCAGGAGGCCGCCGACGGGCTGGCCCACCGCGACGGCGTCTGGCTGGCCGAGCTCGCGCCGGTCGACGCGGGTGCCGATCCCGAGGCCGTACCGGAGGCGGTGCTCACGGCGCTCGGCGCCCGCGAGACCGTCCTGTACGGGGCGGGCGCCGAGGAACTGCGCTCCGCGGACCGGCACGGCCAGGACCCCCTCGTACGCCTGGCGGAGCATCTCGCGCGACGGGAGCTGCTCCTCGTACTCGACAACTGCGAGCATGTGGTCGGGGCGGCCGCTCACATGCTGGCGTATCTGCTTCCGCGCTGCCCCGGTCTGACGGTTCTCGCCACGAGCCGTGAACCGCTCGGCGTGCCGGGGGAGTCGGTGCGGCCGCTGGGGCCGCTGCCCGAGGCGATGGCGCTGCGGCTCCTCGACGAGCGCGGGGCGGCCGCGCGGCCCGGCTTCAGCGTCGAGGACGACCGGGCCGCGGCCGAGGAGATCTGCCGCCGTCTCGACGGCCAGCCGCTCGCCATCGAACTCGCCGCGGCCCGGCTGCGGATGCTCAGCCCGCGCCGGATCGCCGACCGGCTCGACGACCGTTTCCGTCTCCTGACCGGCGGCAGCCGCACGGCCCTGCCGCGCCAGCAGACGCTGCGGGCCGTCGTCGACTGGTCCTGGGATCTGCTCGACGCTCCCGAGCGGGCCGTGCTGCGCCGCCTCTCCGTCTTCGCCCGCGGCTGCGATCTGGGCGCCGCCGAGGCCGTCTGCGGCGCCGTGCCCGAGTCGGACGGGGACGCCGCCTGCCATCTGCACCTCATGGTCGACCGGCGCGATGTCCTCGACCTGCTCGGCTCCCTCGTCGACAAGTCGCTTGTGGTGGCGGCGCCCACGGCCGAGGGCGAGATGCGCTACCGGCTCCTGGAGACCGTCGCCGAGTACGCCTCCGAACGCCTCGACGAGGCGGGCGAACGGGCCCTCGCCGAGCGCGCCCACCTCGTCCACTACCGCGAACTCGCCCGCACCACCGACCCGTTGCTGCGCACCAGCCGCCAGTTCGAGGCGATCGCGCGGATCGAGACCGAGTACGAGAACCTGCGCACCGCCCTGCGCCGAGCCGTCGC
Organism: Streptomyces lothianensis; assembly: GCF_047779955.1. Lineage (NCBI taxonomy): Bacteria > Bacillati > Actinomycetota > Actinomycetes > Kitasatosporales > Streptomycetaceae > Streptomyces > Streptomyces lothianensis. The sequence continues at coordinate 1,244 of NZ_JBLMKT010000041.1, forward strand.
CCTGCGCGAGGAGCAGGAGGCGCTGTGCCTGGTCCACGCGCTGTGCTGGTACTGGCAGATCCGCGACCAGCGGACCGAGTCCCAGCACTGGTCGACCGCCGTCGCCGAACTCGGCCCCGACCCGTTCGCGCCGCCGGTCACCCCCGCCCCCGACGTGCCCGAGCGCTGCACCGACGCGCCGCCGCCGATGAGCCCCGAGGTGCTCCAGGAGGCGCGGCGCGGCGTACGGCTCATCCAGCTGGCCACCCAGGACCACGGCCGCGACATCTGGTCGGACGACTCCTCGCGCGATCTGCTCGACGCCGTCGTGGCGACGTACCGGGTGGGCCAGCCGCAGACCTGCCGGATGCCGGGATCGCTCTGGTTCTTCGCCCGGCTGATCAGCGGCGAGCCCTTCGACGTGGCGGAGCTCACCGAGGAGACCGTGCAGGCCTGCCGACGGCTCGGCCACCGCTGGGAGCTGGCCACGGCGCTGCATGTGCGCGCCAACATCCTCGCCAACCGCGGCGAATGGGCGGACGGCGCCTGCGAGGCCGCCGACGAGGCGCTCGCGATCTACCGTGAACTCGGCGATGTCTGGGGGCAGGCCGAGGCGCTGTCCGCGCGCGGTGAGGCCTGGGAGCGGCAGGGGCACTTCGCGCGGGCCGCCGAGGACTATCGCGCGGCGATCGAGCACACCGAACGCATCGGCGCCTCCACCCAGGTCATGGTCCTCAAATCCCGCCTGGCCGGCGGCGCGCTCGCCGAACTCGGCCAGGGTGACGAGGCCGAGCGGATCCTGCGCGAGGTGATCGCCGAGTCCGATCCGGCGGTCCTGGAGGCCCAGGCCTTCGCCCGGCTCTTCCTCGCACTGCGTCTGGGCCGCACCGGCCGCACCGCTCAGGCGCGGGAGTGCCTTGCCTGGCTGGGCGAGCAGTTCTCCGCGGGGCCGATCGCGATGTTCAAGGGCATGATCATGGGCATGCAGGGCTGGCTCGACACCGTCGACGGCGACCACGAGTCCGCGTTGGTGAACGCGCGCGAGGCGCTGGTGCGCGCCCTCGACCCGATGCCGCAGATGGTGATGCCACAGCTGACCTGGACCCATCTGTCCCTGGCCGCCAGGGCACTCGCCGGACTCGGTCCGGAGCGGGCCCGGGACGCGGCCCGCGTGCTCGGCGTTTCCGACGCCCAGCGGCCCGTCAAGCATGTGGCGCCGCAGTTCGAGCGGGAACTGCGCGAGAGCGCCGAGGCGGCCGTGCGCGCCCACCTCAGCGACGAGGAGTACGAGCGGGCCCATACGGAAGGCGGCGGCCTCTCCGTCGAGGAGGCCGCCGCCCTGTTCTGACCCGGGTGCCGCGGGACGCGATCCGGCGGCACCAGGATCAGCGCCCCGATTCCGTAGGCATCAGACCTTCTCCAAGCGTCCGGCCTTCTCCATGCGTCCGACCTTTCCCACGCATCGGACGCTCTCCACGCATCAGCTCTTCTTCGCGAACTTGTGGATGGCGTACGGAGCCATGACCACGGTCAGACCGACCGTCCAGGCGAGCGTCAGCCACAGGCCGTGCGCGACGGGGTGGCCGGTGGTCATCAGGCCGCGGGCCGCGTCCGCGAGGCCCGACATCGGGTTGTACTCGGTGAAGTTCTGCAGCCAGCCCGGCATGTTCTCGGTCGGCGTGAAGATCGACGAACCGAACTGCAGCGGCATCATCACCATGACGGCCATCGCCTGCACCGACTGCGCGTTCTTCATGGTCACGCCGAGGACCAGGAAGATCCACATCACGGCCGAGCCGAAGAGCAGCGAGAGGCCGACGGCCGCGAACAGGCCGGGCCAGGACTCGATGTCGAAGCCGACCAGCACCGCGACGACCATCAGCACCGTGGTGGCGATCAGCATCCGCAGGATCTCCACGGTGATCTTCGCGACGAGCACCGAGGCACGCCCGATGGGCAGCGACCGGAAGCGGTCCATGATGCCCTTGTGGAAGTCCTCGTTGAAGCCGGTGCCGACGGCCTGGGCGATGGTCATCGACATCATCGCGAGCATGCCGGGGATGACGTACTGGATATAGGCGTCCTGTCCGCCGCCCATCGCCTTGCCGATCGAACCGCCGAAGACGAACACGAACAGCAGGGTGAGGACCACGGGCATCAGGAGGGCGTCGAACATCGACTCCGGGTCCTTCTTGATCCACAGCAGATTGCGGCGGATCAGGGCGCCGGTGTGGCGCAGGTTGGCGCGCAGACCGATCCTGCCGTCCTCGTCGTCGAGAAGGGGCTGCTGCGGGGCCGGTGCGGGCTTGTTGAGGGTCGTGGTGCTCATGCGCCGGCCTCGCTTCGCTCGGCGGGCTGTTCGCACAGCGCGCTCCTCTTGTTGATGCGTTCGCTTCGCTCTCTCATGCGGCGGCCTCCTCGAGTTCACGGGCGGGTGCGTCCTGCGGGGCACTGGCCTTCTGGCCGGTCAGCGAGAGGAACACCTCGTCCAGGCTGGGCAGTTCGGTGGCGATGTCGGCGAGCTGGACACCGGCGGCGGCCAGCCGGGCCACGATCGCGGTGAGCTGCTCATCGCTCTGTACGGGCACGATGACGGTGCCGTTCTCGGAGTCGACCGAGGTGGTGGCGAGGCCGGTGAGACCGGAGGCGTCCAGGTCCGCGGCGATCATGCGCAGCCGCAGGGGATCGGCCGGGCGGATGCGCAGGGTGCGGCCGCCGACCTTCGCCTTGAGTTCGGCGATGCCGCCCTCGGCGATGATCCGGCCGCGGTCGATCACGGTCAGTTCGGAGGCCAGCTGCTCGGCCTCCTCCATGTACTGCGTGGTCAGCAGGACGGTGACGCCCTCGTCCCGCATGGACTTGACCTCGTCCCACACCTCGTTGCGGGTCCGCGGGTCGAGACCGGTGGTCGGCTCGTCCAGGTAGAGGACGGCGGGGCGGCCGATCATCGAGGCCGCGAGGTCGAGACGGCGGCGCATACCACCGGAGTACGTGCCGGCGGTGCGCTTGGCGGCCTCGGTGAGCGAGAAGCGCTCGAGCAGCTCCTCGGCGCGCTTTCTGGCGTCCGCCCTCGACAGATCGAGCAGCCGGCCGATCATGTACAGGTTCTCGAAGCCGGAGAGCTTCTCGTCGACCGAGGCGTACTGGCCGGTCAGGCCGATCTTGCGGCGCAGCCGGCGGGGCTGGCGCAGCACGTCGTGGCCGGCCACGACGGCCGTGCCCGCGGTGGGGCGGATGAGGGTGGACAGGATGCGGACCAGAGTGGTCTTGCCGGCGCCGTTCGGACCGAGCACGCCGAGGACGGTGCCCTCGCGTACGTCCAGGTCGACGCCGTCGAGGGCCTTCGTCTCGCCGTAGTGCTTGGCGAGGCCTCGTACGGTGACCGCGGTGCGGTGGGTCGTGCTGTTGTCGGATCGCGTCATGCCGACAACTGTGGGCGGCGCCGCCGACAGGGGGCCGACAGAGTGCCGACAGGTCACCGACACGGGTTGTCGGTGACCTGCCGCTGACCTGCCAGTGACCGGCGATGCGCCTATACGTGCAGGTCAGATGGGGTGGACACCCCTAGTGGAACGTGTGCTCCTCCCGCGGGAAGGCGCCGCCCACGACCTCCTCGGAGAACTCGCGGGCCGCCGAGACCATCTGGGCGCGCAGATCCGCGTACTGCTTGACGAAGCGCGGCATCTTCCCGGGCGTCAGCCCCATCATGTCTGTGTAGACGAGGACCTGCGCATCGCAGGACGCCCCGGCACCGATGCCGACGGTCGGGATGTGCAGCGAGCGGGTGACCTCGGCCGCGAGCTCGGCCGGGACGAGTTCGAGGACGAGGGCGAACGCGCCCGCGTCCTGCGCCGCCTTCGCGTCCCGCAGCAGCCGGTGCGCATCCTCGTCCCCGCGCCCCTGCACCCGGTAGCCCATGGTGTTCACGGACTGCGGGGTCAGCCCCAGGTGGGACATGACGGGGATGCCGGACTGGACGAGCAGTTCGGTCTGGGCCAGCGAGCGCTCGCCGCCCTCCAGCTTCACGGCCCCCACGCCCGCCTCCTTGACCAGGCGGGTCGCCGAGCGCAGCGCCTGCACCGGCCCCTCCTGGTAGGAGCCGAACGGCAGGTCGCCGACGACCAGGGCACGCGAGGTGCCGCGTACGACCGCGGCGGACAGCATGGTCATCTCGTCGAGCGTGACGGGCACGGTGGTGTCGTACCCGAGATGGCAGTTGCCCATCGAGTCGCCGACGAGCAGGACGGGTACCCCTGCCTCGTCGAAGACGGAGGCGGTCATCGCGTCGTAGGCGGTCAGCATGGGCCACTTCTCGCCGCGCTCCTTGGCGGCGATGAGGTCCCGTACGGTCACGCGGCGGTTTGACCTGCCCCCGTACAGCGCCTTACTGCTGTCGGAAGCCTGCTTGCCCCCGGGGGCGTTCCCCTCGGGCGCGGCAGGCGTCTGGGCAGCCGAAATCTGCGACATTGCAACGGCTCCTTCAGTCATCTCGAGGCGCCCTGACGGCGTCCCCGGATCACCACCCATGGTGGCACCTCACGGGTCCGCAGACCAGAGGAACCCCCAAGCGCGCGCTTAGAGCCCTCTGCCGCCGGTGCTCAGAGCCTTCTGCCCCGGTAAAAGCTCCTCAAAAATTTACGATACGAGACGGTGTCGTATCGAAAAAACCCTATTCTCATCCCCATGACGACGACACCGCCCACCACCCCCGCCCGCATACCCGAAGCCGTCCACCGCCGCCGCTGGCTCATCCTCGGCGTGCTGATGCTCAGCCTGCTGATCGTCGTCCTCGACAACTCGATCCTGAACGTGGCGGTCAAGACGATCTCCGAACCGGCACCCACCGGCCTCGGCGCCACCCAGGGCGAGCTGGAGTGGGCGATCAACTCGTACACGCTCGTCTTCGCCGGGCTGCTCCTCACCGCCGGACTCCTCGGCGACCGGATCGGGCGCAAGAAGATGCTGCTGTTCGGCCTCGTCGTGTTCGGCGTGGGCTCCCTGCTCGCCGCGCTTGCCGACTCACCGGGTCAACTCGTCGCGTTCCGCGCCGTGATGGGCTTCGGCGCCGCCTTCGTGATGCCCGCGACCCTCGCGATCCTGATGAACGTCTTCGAGCGCGAGGAGCAGCCCAAGGCCATCGGCATCTGGGCCGCGGGCGTCGGACTCGCCATCGCCATCGGGCCCATCACCGGCGGACTGCTGCTCGACCACTTCTGGTGGGGCTCGGTCTTCCTGGTCAACGTGCCGATCGTGCTGCTCGCGCTCGTCCTCATGATCGCGCTCGTGCCCGATTCCAAGGACCCCGCCCCCGGCCGGATCGACCCCGTCGGCGTGCTGCTCTCCGTCCTCGGTCTCGTCCTGCTCGTCTACGGGATCATCGAGGGCGGCCGGCTCGCCGACTTCACCGCCCCGACCGTGCTCGCCACCTCGGGCGCCGGGCTCGCCGTGCTCGCCGTCTTCGTGGTGCACCAGAAGCGCAGCGACCACCCGTCCATCGACGTCACGTACTTCAAGAACAAGGTGTTCTCGGCCGCCATCGCGGCCATCGCCCTGGTCTTCTTCGCCCTCATGGGCGTCACGTTCTTCTCGGTCTTCTACCTGCAGAGCGTGCGCGGCTACACGCCGCTGCAGTCCGGTCTGCTCCTCATCCCGCTCGCCGCCGCCCAGCTGATCTTCGCGCCGCGCGCCCGCCTCGCCGTCGACCGCTTCGGCAACAAGGCGGTCACCACCGCCGGGCTGCTGCTCATCGCGGCGATGCTGGGCGTCTTCTCGCTGCTCGACGCGGACACCCCGATCTGGATCCTGGAGGTCGTCTTCTTCCTCATGGGCACCGGGATGGCGCACATCATGACCCCGGTGAGCGTGGTCATCATGCAGGCCCTGCCACGCGAGAAGGCGGGCTCGGCCTCTGCGCTCAGCAACACCTTCCGGCAGGTCGGCGGCGCGCTCGGGATCGCGATCCTCGGATCGGTGCTCTCCGCCGCGTACCGCTCCGGCATCGAGGACCGGCTCGCCGTCCTGCCGGAGCAGGCGCGGCACGCGGCGGGGGAGTCCATCGAGGCGACGCTCGCCGTGTCCCGCTCGCTCGGCGAGCGCGGCGAGGCGCTCGTCGCCCCGGCGCACCAGGCCTTCCTGGACGCGATGCACATCACCGCCCTGTGCGGCGCGGGCGTCGCCCTGCTGGGCGCGCTCGTCGTCGCCCTGTTCCTGCCGGGCCGCCCGCCCGCGCCTGGCGAGCGGGCGGCGGAGGAGACCTCCGAGCCGGTGGGCGCGGGCCGCTAGTGCCGCATCAGGGAACCTTTGCCCCGTCGCGACGCCCGGCACGCACTCTCGCCGCACGTGCCGAAAGCCCGAGTACGTCCAGTACGAGGACTTCCGGCCCGCACGCCGAGAGCACGCACCGGACGCCGCTCCTTGACGGGCAAAGGTTCCCTGACGCGGCACTAGGCGAGAATGACGTACGCATCGAGTACGTATGACGTACGGGTGCGAGTGACGTACGGGTACGAGCCACCGCGTACGCACGGCAGTTGCGTACGCGGGACGGCCGTGCACGCGCGACGGCTGCGTACACGGGATGAGCGGGACGAAGAGGAGCGCCAGGGATGGGCCCGAGGCACCGGCACGAGCAGCGGCATGAACGGCACATGCCATCGAGCCGGTCCGGGGCCGTGCGCGGGCGGCCGCGCAGCGAAGCCGTCGAGCAGGCCATCATCGAGGGCGTGATGAGCCTCCTCGAAGAGGGCGTCTCGCTCGGCGACATGTCCATCGAACGGATCGCGCGCACCGCCGGCGTCGGCAAGGCCACCATCTACCGGCGCTGGAGCGGCAAGGAGGAGCTGTTCGTCGAGGTCATGCGGGCGACCGAGGAACCCGATGCGGAGCTGCCGGGCACGTCCGTACGGGATGATCTCGTCGCCGTCCTCGAAGGGATCCGCCGCCGGGGCCTGGCCAAGCGCTCCTCGGCGCTGCTGCAGAGCCTGCTCGCGCAGGCCAAGAGCTATCCGCAGCTCTGGGAGCGCTATCACGAGGAGGTCGTTGCCCGCCGCCGCGAGCGGATCACCGAAGTGCTGCGGCACGGCGTCGAATCGGGCGAGCTCCGCGGCCACCTCGACGTCTCGCTGATGTGCGATCTGTTCACCGGCCCCATGCTCGCCCGCACCATCCTCAGCCATGACGCACCGCTGCCCGAGGGGCTCGCCGAGTCGGTCGTCGACACGGTCCTCGAAGGGCTGCGGACGGACCCCGGCCACGCGGGCCGGTGAGGACGCCCGCTCAGGGCGTATGGGACGCCCGAGCAGGCCGGGCGGGGAGCCCGCGCAGGCCGGTGAGCGGACCGGCGATACGCGGCTGATGTGCGCGTTTCGTCACAGCCGCCTGTGAACGGGCCCCGGCCAGGAACTGCCGGCCGGCACCGCCCGTCCTCCTAGCCGTACGGCCACGAGAACAGCCCGGCCCCGGCCCGGCCCTCGCGGCAAGGCACAGCACCGTCATCGCCTAGGGTCGACCCGGGACGGCGACGGTGTGCACGGCGAATGAGGCAACGGTATGGCGCAGGCGTATATGACGGAGACGGGGACCGGCGGCTCGGAGCCTGAGCACCGCTCCCGCGCCCGGCGCCTGCTCGACGGCCTGCGCAACACGCTCAGGAAGCCGGGCGTCTGGCGCCGCGGCATCGTCGTCGCGGCCCTCGCCGTCCTGCTCGCGCTGGTCATGGCGCTGCACTCGAAGATCCCCAACCAGGTCGGCAACCTCGGCTCGCTCACCGAGACCTTCCTGCCCTGGCTCGGGCTGTTCGTGCCGGTGCTCCTGGCCCTCGCGGTCCTGCGCAAATCGGCCACGGCGCTGATCGCCGTGCTCCTGCCGGCCTTCGTCTGGATGAGCCTCTTCGGCGGCCTGATCTTCGACAAGTCCGCCGCGGGCGGCGATCTGACGGTCGCCACGCACAACGTGAACGCCGACAACCCCGACCCCGAGGGCACCGCCCGCAGGATCGCCGCATCCGGCGCCCAGGTGATCGCCCTGGAGGAACTCAACCGCGAGGCGCTGCCCACGTACAAGAAGATCCTGCGCGAGACCTATCCGTACGCGGCCGTCGAAGGCACCGTCGGCGTCTGGAGCAAGTACCCGCTCAAGGACTCGCGGCCCGTGGACATCAAGATGGGCTGGACGCGGGCCCTGCGCACCACCGTGGCCTCCCCGAAGGGGGAGATCGCGGTGTACGTGGCGCATCTGCCGTCCGTACGCGTCAACGCGGACGCGGGTTTCACCGCCGGCCAGCGCGACAGCAGCGCCCGGGCGCTCGGGCTCGCGATCCGCGCGGACGAGGTGCGCAGGCTGATCCTGCTCGGCGACCTCAACGGCACCTTCAACGACCGGGCCCTGGCACCCGTCACCTCGCAGCTGCGTTCCACGCAGGGGGCTGCGGGGGACGGGTTCGGGTTCAGCTGGCCGGCCGCCTTCCCGATGGCGCGGATCGACCAGATCATGGTGCGGGGCATCGAGCCGGTGAGCTCCTGGTCGCTGCCCCGCACCGGCAGCGACCACCTGCCGCTCGCGGCTTCCGTGGAACTCTGAGTCTCCCCGCGGCCTTCGCGGCCTCCCCGGCCCGCCCGGCCTCCCCGGCCCGCCCGGGCTGACCGGGCCGCTCGGCCTGCGCGGCCTACTCGGCCGAGCCCGACCAGATCGCCGGCTCGTATTCGAGGAACTCGGGGCTCAGCTCCAGCTGGAGGTCCGTCTCGGCGCCGGCGGGGACGGAGAAGGCGTACGTGGCGGTGGCCTTCTTGCCGGGGAGCACGGAACCGGCGAAGGGCTTGGTGCTGTTGCTGCCGTCGAAGACCATCTCGGCCTCGGTGCCCTCGCCGTCGCGCAGCATGGGGTAGGCGCTGGCCAGGTCGAGCTTCCTCTTGCCGCCGTTCTCGATCGTGATCGTGAACTGGAAGGCCTTGTTGCCCTTCGTGTGGCCGACGGCGAACTCGTCCGGCTTGTACGCGGCGGGCTTCGAGACGGTGACGCTCAGACCGTCCTCGTACACGTAGCTCTCGCCGAACGCGACGGCCGCCTCGGCTTCGGCATCACCGTCGGCTTCGGCATCGGTGCCTCCGGCACCGCTGGTGTCCTTCTCGATCTGGGTGACCTCGTCCTTGGCCTCGTCGACGGCGTCCGAGACGATGATCACCGCGAAGACCAGCCACACCGTGGAGGCGACGATCGCGATACCGCCGAGGATGGCGCCCGCGAGGGCCACCCCGCCGTTGGTCGCCTCGCCCCGCTTGGCGCGGGAGCGGCCTATGAGGCCGAAGACCAGGCCGAGGATGCCGAGGATGATGCCGAGCCAGACCGTCAGGAACAGCACGGCGCCGATGATGCCGGTCACGAGACCGGCGATGCCCAGGCCGTTGCGCGGCGCCATCATGTACGGGCCCGGGGCCGGGGGCATCGGGTACGGGGTGCCCATGGCCGGGCCCTGGGGCGGTACGGGGCCGGAGACCGGCGGCGAGGCGAAGGGCGAATCCGGTCCGGAGGTCTGCGGCGGGGCGAAGGGCGAATCCGGTCCGGAGGTCTGCGGCGGGGCGGAGGGGGATTCGGCGCCCGAGGCGTGCGGTGGGGCGAAGGGGGACTCGTGGCCCGGCGGGGGCGGAGTGCTCATGGTGGTCCTTGGTGCGCGATGTGAATTTTCGCGTCACCGTAACAGAGGCTCATCTTTGCCCTACTGTGCCCTTCACCTGCGCAAATGGCATGCGGGGGCGCTCGTGGAGAGCACCGCGTCCGCCACCTCGCCGGGCCGGTCGAGCATCACCAGATGCCCGGCCCCCGCCGCGAGGCGCAGCCCGGCCCCGAGCGCCCCGGCGAGCTCCCGCTGCCGCCGCAGCCAGCTCTCGCCCTCGCCCGCCGCGAGAACCGTGACGGGCAGCTCGGCGGGCAGTGTGAACTGCCTTCGTACGCAGGCGAGTTGGGCCGCCATATCCGGATACGTGGCGTACTCGGCGAGAACCGCCCGCAGTGAACGGCTCGTCGCATAGGCGCGGCGCACCAGCGCGTACGGCGCCGGGTCGCCTGCCCGGCCGCCGCGCGCGAGCCGGAACACGGCCCGCCGCGCCGCCGGGCCCAGAGCACGCGGCACTCCCGCCGCGGCCAGGACCCGGGCGGCGACGCGGGTGAGGCCCGTGTGCAGCGCGGGCGCCGGGCGCGGGCGGGCGGCCGGCTCCACGCTGGAATCGATCAGGACGAGACCCGCCGTACGCGCGGGGTGCAGCCGGGCGAAGGCCTCGGCGTGGAAGCCGCCCAGGGAGTGGCCCGCCACGGTGGCGGGCCCGTCCAGGCCGCACGCGTCGAGGACCCGCGCGATCCGGTCGGCCTCGCCGGTCAGCGAAGGGAGCACGGCGGCCGGTGCGCTGAGCCCGAGTCCGGGGCGGTCGAAGCGGACGACCGTACGGTGCGGGGCGAGCAGCGCGGCCACGGCATCCCAGTCGAACCACGCCATGCCGAGCCCCGGCGTGAGCACGCAGACCGGCCCGGCGCCCTCGACGACGACGTGATGCACCACCCCGCCGATCCGCACGAACCCCTCGGTCCGCCCGTTCACGGCCCCACTCACGGGCCCGCTCCCGTCGCGTCGAACGGGCCCGTCCGCCCGCTCATCGGCCCGACCCCGTGCCGCTGGATCCGGTCCCGGTCCCGGCGCTGGTGCCGGTCCCGGTGCTGGTGCCGGTGCCGGTGTGCCCAGCGCCTTCGCCGCGCCCCACCTCGTACGCGAGCAGCCCCAGCCACACCGAGATCAGCAGCACCTGGCAGCGCTGCCCCAGGCCGAGCAGCCAGGTCCCGCCGCCCGCCTGGAAGGCCGCCACCGCGGCCAGGGTCCAGACGGTGGCGGCGAGTGCGGCCGCCACCAGCCACGGCCCGTACCGGGCCAGGAGCCGCCGGCGGTCGTGGCGGCGGGCCGCGACGGTCAGCGCCACCATGCCGGTCAGCGCCCCGAGCACCGCGAGTGAACTGCTCACCGCGTGCACCGTGTGGGTGGCCGGGAGCAGCCCGGCCGCCTCGCGCGCCGCGCAGCGCGGATCGGCGGTCGGGGTGCAGCTCAGCGGCAGCCGCGAGTCGACTGCGGTCGCCGCGCCGAAGAGCACGAGGCCCGCCCAGCCGGTCCGCGACCAGCCCGTCCGTGGCAGGTGCGCGGCCAGCCCCCAGGCCGCGCCGACGAGCAGGAGCAGCCCCGCCACCAGGTCCGTGGCACGGAAGACGCCGCCGAGCGGTTCACTCTCGGCGGCGAGTTCACTGACGTACGTCCGCAGCGGATCGAGACCCGTGGCGAGGAAGAACTCGCTGAGCCACGCGCAGTACACCACCGCGCCGAGCGCGAGCAGGACGGCGACGGGCCGCAGGCCGCGGGAAAGGCTCATCGCTGCATGCACCACCACCGGACGGGACGTAGTGGCTCAAACCCTACGGCCCCGACCCCGAAGCGGCCCACCGCGTCCGGGGCCTGAAGCGGCCCACGGCGTCCGGGGCGGCCGGAGGCGTCCACCGCGTCCGGGGCCGGTCTACCGCGCCTCGGCGCCCCGAGCCCGCAGCAGGTCCGCCATCAGCTCGATCTCCGACTCCTGCGCGTCCACCATCCCCTGCGCCAGCCGCTGCTCGACCCCCACCTCGCACCGGTCCACACAGCCCTGGGCCATGTGCACACCGCCCTTGTGGTGCTCGGTCATCAGCTGCAGAAACAGGATCTCGGCTTCCTTGCCGCTCAGCTCGCCGAGCCGCTTCATCTGCGTCTTGGTCGCCATCCCCGGCATCAGCGCCCCGTCGTGACCGGGCGCCGGTGAGGCCGCCATGTCCATCCAGCCCATCGGGGCGTCACCGGAGGCGACCGGAAGCCCCCACAGGCTGAGCCAGCCGAGCAGCATGCCGCGCTGGTTGGCCTGGGTGTTGGCGATGTCGTACGCGAGTCGGCGGATCTCCTCGTCGTCCGTGCGCGCCCGGATGACGAAGGACATCTCGACGGCCTGCTGATGGTGCACGGCCATGTCCCGCGCGAACCCCGCGTCGGCGGAGTCCGTCGTGGGCGTGGCCGTGGCGGCCGGAGACGCCTCGCCGTCGCCGTCGGCGAGCGCCAGTGCCGCGCCCCCGCCGCCCGCGAGCAGCAGCGCCGCCGCGATCCCCAGCCAGGTGCTGCGCTTTCCCATGAGGCTCATCCCGCTCACATCGTTCCGCTCGTGCAGGCGGCGCCCGGCTCAGGGGTCTGCGGGCCCTGGACGAACTTGGCGAAGAAGCTCTCCACCCGGGGATCCTTCGCACTGTCCACGGTCACCTGCTTGCCCCAGGCGGTCAGCATGAGCGCGCCCTCCTGCGCCTCCACCGGGCTCATCAGGGAGTACGGGGTGGCCTTGACCTTCTCCTTCAGCGCCTCGACGTCGGCGTCCTTCGCCTGCTTGTTGTACGTGACCCAGACGGCGCCGTGCTCGAGGGAGTGCACCGCGTTCTCGTTGCGGACCGGCTCGTCGTATACGTCGCCGTCGCAGTTCAGCCAGGTCGGATCGTGGTCGCCGCCGACCGGCGGGGTCTGCGGGTACGAGACCGGCGTCTTGACGTGGTTGCGCCCCAGCTTCTCGGCATCGAACTCCTTGATGCCCCCGATGGGCGCCTCCGACGCGGCCTTCGCCTTGGCGTCCGCTTCGTCCTGCTTGTTCTTCTCGTTGATGAACAGATACGAGCCGAAACCGACCAGGCCCGCCACTATGGCGGTACTGACGGTGATGGTGATCAGACGGGTGCGGCGCTCGCGGGCGTGTTCGGCGCGGCGCATCTCCTCCACGCGGGCACGGCGTTCGGCGGAGGAGGTGTTACGGGCGGAACCCATCTGGTGTAGTCCGTTCTCCAGTGGCAGGCAAGGTCAGGTGATGTTACCGACGGGTGGCCGCTGCGTCAGCCGCCCCGTCAACCCACTCGGCTCCCGGAAGGCCGGGCCGGTTTGCAATGTGCCGGAAACCGTGTGGTGGGATGCTCAGGTGACCCCGGGTGGATGACACGATCCGGTGGTCGGCCGGCCGGCAAGGATGGGTGGAAAGTCGCTATGGACAAGCAGCAGGAATTCGTGCTCCGTACCCTCGAGGAGCGCGACATCCGGTTCGTACGCCTGTGGTTCACGGACGTCCTGGGCTTCCTCAAGTCGGTGGCCGTCGCCCCGGCGGAACTGGAGCAGGCCTTCGACGAGGGCATCGGCTTCGACGGCTCCGCGATCGAGGGCTTCGCCCGGGTCTACGAGTCCGACATGATCGCCAAGCCGGACCCGGTGACCTTCCAGATCCTGCCGTGGCGCGCGGAGGCCCCCGGCACGGCCCGGATGTTCTGCGACATCATGATGCCCGACGGCTCCCCGTCCTTCGCCGACCCGCGCTATGTCCTCAAGCGGGCCCTCGCCAAGTCCTCCGACCTGGGCTTCACCTTCTACACCCACCCGGAGATCGAGTTCTTCCTCCTGAAGGACAAGCCGCTCGACGGCTCCCGCCCCACCCCGGCCGACAACTCCGGCTACTTCGACCACACCCCGCAGAACGTCGGCATGGACTTCCGCCGCCAGGCGATCACCATGCTCGAATCCATGGGCATCTCGGTCGAGTTCAGCCACCACGAGGGCGCGCCGGGCCAGCAGGAGATCGACCTCCGCTACGCGGACGCGCTCTCCACGGCCGACAACATCATGACCTTCCGCCTGGTCATGAAGCAGGTCGCCCTCGAACAGGGCGTGAACGCGACGTTCATGCCCAAGCCCTTCTCCGAGCACCCCGGCTCGGGCATGCACACGCACCTCTCCCTCTTCGAAGGCGACCGCAACGCGTTCTACGAATCGGGCGCCGAGTACCAGCTCTCGAAGGTCGGCCGCTCCTTCATCGCGGGCCTGCTCCGCCACGCCGCCGAGATCTCCGCCGTCACCAACCAGTGGGTCAACTCCTACAAGCGCATCTGGGGCGGCTCCGAGCGCACCGCGGGCGCGGGCGGCGAGGCCCCCTCGTACATCTGCTGGGGCCACAACAACCGCTCGGCCCTGATCCGCGTCCCGATGTACAAGCCCGGCAAGATCGGCTCGGCCCGCGTCGAGGTCCGCTCCCTCGACTCCGGCTGCAACCCCTACCTCGCGTACGCGGTCCTCCTCGCCGCGGGCCTCAAGGGCATCGAGAAGGGCTACGAACTGCCCCCGGGCGCCGACGACGACGTCTGGGCCCTGCGCGACGCGGAACGCCGCGCGATGGGCATCGAGCCGCTGCCGCAGAACCTCGGCGAGGCCATCGACCTGATGGAACGCTCCGAACTGGTCGCCGAGACGCTCGGCGAGCACGTCTACGACTTCTTCCTGCGCAACAAGAAGCAGGAGTGGGAGGAATACCGCAGCGAGGTCACGGCCTTCGAGCTGCGGAAGAACCTGCCGGTGCTGTAGGCGCAGGTCAGACGGCCGCTGGGCTGCACAGGGCGGGCATTGAGGGGGCGCGGTCTGGGGCCGAGTCACCGGATACCTCGATCGTGTGCCGCCCGCGACTCGGCGATGGCCCCTGCCACCGGGCGTGGCTACGCTGAATGCATGACCACCCGGGATCAGCTTCGCGAAATGATCGAGCAGCTGTCGGATGACGATATCGAGCTGGCGGCTGAGCGGATCAGGCCATTGATACTGCCAGAGCCGCCGCGACGCACACGACCTGCGTTCATCGGCATGGGGCGCTCCGGCCACTCGGATACATCGCAGCGTGTGGACGAGATCCTGCGTGAGACGGGGTTCGGCGAGTGATCGTTGTCGACACGGGACCGCTCGTAGCCCTGGCAGATGCCGACGACGAGTACCACGATGCGTATGCCCGGTGGTACGAGGGGATCAATCCGCAGAACCTGCTGATTCCGGCGCCAGTGCTGGGCGAGGCCTGCCACCTCGTCGGCACGCGATGCGGATCGCGCGTAGAAGCCGCCATGCTCGATGCTCTCGCGAGCGACCAGCTCGGCACCGTCACCGCGGTGCAGCCTGACGACCTGGCACGGATGGCTGAGCTCGTCCGCCAGTACGGCAACCTCCCCCTAGGCGGCACCGACGCCTGCGTGGTTGCCATCGCTGAGCGCTGGAAGGCCAAGCAGGTGGCCACAGTGGACCGCCGCCATTTCACCGTCGTCCGTCCCTGCCACGTCCCGTCTCTCGAGCTGTTGCCTGCCGACCTGTAGCCCCGATTCCGTCTCCTTGGCTTCACGTTGATCGGGACACCTGTGAAGGTGGTGGCCATGATGCGGCCTTGTCACTACCTCCGGTCCCTCGGATTGGCGTTCCGGCTTGCTCCGATGAGTTTCGCGGCATGCCGGGAGACGGGTAACCCGGCCCTGGAGCATGCTCTGGACAATCAGGCGACGCTCTGTGGCATCCCTGGGCGCCAGGTGACGGTCTATCGGCATCTGTTCGTCGCGAGGAGGTTCGGAAGGTGCTCGGACTGCCGGATGAGGGCGGTCGACTCCTCGTCCAGGACTCTGAGGTAGGGCGTCTCCGGCGAGCGGGCGTCTTTCGTCGCCCCAGGCGCGTCCCGCTGTGCCACCCCCTGGAGGCGTAGACCTCGACACGATCCCGCACACCGCGCGGTGGACGCCGGGTGTGCCGCCTCACGCGTCGTCGCAGGTCTCCCGCAGGTGGCCGGAGCGTCCCTCGGGGAGGACGTCCAGGTCGCGCCGGACGATACTGACCTGGTCGCCCCAGCCGTCACAGGCCTTCCTCAGGCCCTCGCCCTCGTACTCGATCAACAGGAGCGCGTCGCCGAACGCGTCGGCGTACTCCTGGCATTCGTCGTACCGGCCGCATTCCTCGACCACGGCAAAGTCCAAGCCCACCTTCTCGCGGTCCTCGGCGAGCTGGGGGGTGTTCTTCTGGGCGATGGCCAGGCCCTGGTCGTGGGCGTGGTCGGCCAGCAGTTTGAGGAACGCCTCGGCGTCCCGGGCGCTCAGCAGACCCTTGGGCGCCCGGGTGTAGGTGTCGTAATTATCCGGTTCGACGGCGTCGTAGCCCTTGGCGGCACAGGAATCGATCCACCCGACGACCGTGCCGGCGATCCGCTCCCGCTTGGCGCCCGTGCTGATGTCGAGCATCGCCTCGCCCCAGTCGTCGTCCATGACGACCTGGCCCTCCTCGTCCCGCAGGAGCAGGTCGGCGTCCCAGTCGTCTTCCGCGTTCGGCTGGGCCTGGAAGGCGTTGACGTAGCAGACGTTGTAAACGCCGGGCGCGGGCTCCGCCGTATGGTCGCGGACGACCACCTCCACTCCGTCGGGCGGGGCGTAGGGTCCGCCGAGCTGGTAGTCGAGACCGGCGTGCGCCGGGGGCAGGGCCACCTCGCCGGAGGACTCGGCGGCCCTCTCGCCTCCGCCGCCCGAGCACGCCGTGACCGACGGTACGAGGACGGCCGCCAGGGCGAGGGCGATGGCATACGGCCGGAAGGCGACGCGGTGTCCGCGCATGGTGGTGCAGCTCCAGTGGTGGGCAGAGTCATTCGCGGACGCGACAGAACGGGTCCCCTGCCGGATCCGTCAAGATACGCCCACTGCGTTTCGCGTCGACCTCGTCGAGTGCGGGTCAGCCCTCGGAGGCGTACGTCACGAACTCGGTCCACGCGGTCGGGGTGAGTGACAGGCGGGGGCCGAGGGTGTTTTTGGAGTCGCGGACGTGGATCGTGCCGAGGGTGGTGGCGACTTCGATGCAGTCGCCGGGCTCGCTGCTGTCGCTGTAGCTGCTCTTGAACCACTGAAGCCCGGCATCGTCCCCGGCAGTGACCTTGCGGATCATGTTTCTCCCAGCACTTGCTCGATGAAGGCCAGTGACTCTCGTGGCGTGAGAGCCTGCGCTCGGATCATGCCATACCGCAGTTCAAGGATCCGGAGCTCCTTCTGATCGGAGACGAGGCGGCCCGCGAAGGCCCCCTCGGACTGACCCACGGCTGTTCCGTCCTTGAACTTCAGCACCTGGATTCGCCCATCCATTCCGGCATGACCCCCGTGGCTGGTCGGCATCACCTGGATCGCCACGTTCCGCAACTGCGCTACCTCCAGGAGGTGTTCGAGCTGCCGACGCATCACCATTCTGCATCCGATCGGGCGTCGCAGCGTCACCTCTTCCAGGATGAAGCTGAGCGTGGGCGCCGGGTCACGTTCGTAGATCACGTGCCGCGCCATGCGCCCGGCAACCTCACGCTCCATCCTGTCCTGCGCGAGCGCGGGCTGTCGGCACTCGAACAGTGCTCTTGCGTACTCTCGGGTCTGCAGCAAGCCATGCAGGTTGTGGTTGCCGTACGAGTCCAGCTCGACCGCCCGCTCCTCCAGCTTCGCTAACTCCCGTACCTTCTTGGGGTATCGGGCCCTGGCCATTTCCCCCTTCATCGCGGAGATGAAGCCCTTCGCCTCCAGCACTTCGTCTGCCTTGTCCAGGTACTCGGGCCGAGGAATCCGAGCTCCCCGCTCCACTTTGCGCACCAGGTCCTCGCCGTATCCCATGGCTGCCGCGAACTCGGTCACGCTCAGGCCGGCCTTCTCCCGCCACCATCGCTGCTGGTGCCCCAGCGCCTCAACAACCGAAGCGATCTCATCCTCAGGCGCGACACCCCAGTCGGGTTCGTCTGACGCGTCCACAGGTTCCGTACCGCCGCTGCCGCTGTCCACGCTCATGCGTGCCCACCTCCGACGTAGCGTGCTTCTCCAACGCGCACCCGTACCCCGCCGTCACCGAGGACAGCCGGGACAAGCCGGGACAACGACCGGACAGTTCCGATACCTACCGGCGTCCTCGCTGTTCAGCGTACGCATGACCGGCCACGCTGAGTGACGTGAACTCAGAAACCACCCAAACCCCAACACCCGTACGCCACTTCACGATGCTGTTCTCGGCGACGCCCAGAGGAGCCCGCCTCGCCCGCCATCTCGCCGTGCAGCAACTCATGGACTGGGGTCTCGTCCGCGACCGTGGCGAGCAGATCGTCGCCGAACTCGCCAACAACGCCGTGCTGCACGGGCGCGTCCCCGGCCGTGACTTCCGTCTGACTCTCGCTCTCACGGACACGTGTTGCCTCCGCATCGAGGTGACAGACGCCCGTGCGGACCGTCTGCCCCTGCCGCCGCGTAGCGCGTCCGAACTCCCGGCTCGCGAAGCCGAGTCAGGCCGTGGGCTCCTCTTGGTGGAGGTGCTCGCCGATCGCTGGGGTGTGGAGCCGGGGCCGGTGCCCTGCAAGACGGTCTGGGCGGAAATCGACCGCTCTTCTCCCGTCTGACCGCATCGAGGTTTCCACGTCCCGGTGGACCGCGACCCGGTGCGGCCCGACGTCAAAGAGTCAAAGAACCCGGGAGAGAACCCCACCAAACCCACCCCCAGCCCCCGCATCACTCACACGAGTGATCGATCCCAACTTGGCTGGCGCATATGCCATTTCAGGGTGCAGGCTCGGCCGCAGTAGCAGTAGCAGCAACACGCACAACACAACCGCAGACATGCGACGGCCCCCGCAGGGACTGCAATCCCGTGCGAGGGCCTGACCACCGAGGAAGTAGGCCCTTCCTGATGGCTGAGCAGCAGCTTAACGCGCCCGCGTGCGCGTCACCCCCGGTTCCGGCCAGCGGCATCCGGCACGTCTACCGACGCCACCCCGACCGCTTCACCGTGGTCGGCAACCACCTGGCGCAGCACCCCGAACTCTCCCTCACGGCCATCGGCCTGGGCACCCACATCCAGTCGCTTCCCGAGGGTGCCAAGGTGAGCATCAAGTGCCTCGCGGGCCGCTTCCGCGAGGGTGAGGTCAGCATCGCCGCCGCCCTGCGCGAGCTGGAGGCTCACGGCTACCTCACCCGCACCCGCGAGAGGCTCCCGTCCGGCCGGATCGTCACCCGCACGGTGTCGTACAACAACCCGCCCGCGATGCGTGACACCTGCCCGGAGCAGGGTGCGGCCCCCGTCGAGCGGCGGATGCGGCGGCCCAGCGAGCCGCAGTCGGGTGAGTCGAAGTCGGGTGAGCCGCAGTCGGGCGAGCGGGAGCGGGCCGCTTCGGCGGCGCACGCCAGTCCGGCCTGCCCGCCGACCGTACCGGCTTCCCGGCCGAGCGCGCCGGCTTCCCGGCCGAGCGCGCCGGCTTCCCGGCCCGCCACCCCGCCTTCCCCGCTCCCCGCGCCCGACACGCCCGAGCTCGACCGCCACCGCACCGCCGTCGCCCTCCTCGCGGACCTCCGCCGAAACGACCCCCGCCTGCTCCTCGCCCAACGGGACATCCGCCGCCTCGCCCCGGCCGTCGCCGCCTGGCTGGAACGCGAGGTCCCTCCCGAGGCCGTACGCCGCACCCTCACTGCGGATCTGCCGGACGATCCGATCCGCCACCCGGCCGCTTTCCTGGCGCACCGCCTCACCGCGCTTCTGCCGTCACCGCTCCCAGCGGCACCCGCAGGGCCCCGCCGCCCCGACCCCCTCCAGAACTGCGACCGCTGCGACCACGCCTTCCGCGCGCCGGAACCGGGCATCTGCCCCGCCTGCGAATCCGCCGCCTTCAGCGCCTTCCCGGTCTCGCTCGTCCCAGCCGGGCCGCGATGACCGCGCCCGGCTCATACCGGGTCTGCCCGAGCCCGTCCGGAACGGTTGACTACCGCTCCGACAGCGGAGCCGGTGCCTCCTGCAGCACCCACCCGTTGCCGTCCGGGTCCTCGAAGGTGGCGAAGGAGTTCCAGGTCTCGCCCTTGCCGGGCTCCCAGCCCGAAGGGCCGACGTGCATGACCTCCGCGATCTCCAGGCCGCGGGCGGTCAGCTCCGCGTGGGCGGCCTCGATGTCCGTGACGCAGAGCTGCAGGCCCTGCAGCGTGCCGGGCGCCATGGACCGCTGCCCCGGCGGGGTCGGCATGCCCTCCCCCAGGGCGATCGAGCAGCGCGAGCCGGGCGGGGTGATCTGGACGATGCGGACCCCCGGGGCGACCTGCTGGTCGAGGTCCACCTTGAACCCGCACTTGTCGGCGTAGAACTCCTTGGCACGGTCCACGTCCGAGACCGGCACGATGACTACTTCCAGTGTGTACTCCATGGACTCACTCTGGTCCGCGCGCCGGGCCTCCGCCACCGGTTCGGCCCTACCGGTGCCTGGGAGGCGCGTGGCCGCTGCGGCTAGGCTCGGGCATGATCGACGGAGAAGGGGTCGGACATGACCGTGCCGGGGCGCAGGAGCAGTACCTTCACTCGGCTGCTGCGGTACGGATTCACCGACCCGTCCGGGAGTGAGCGGCTGCTCGGCAGTCCGCATCTGGCCGAGTTGCAGTCAAGCCCCGTGCTGCTCGACGCGCTCGGTGCCACCGCCGATCCCGATCTCGCGCTCCTTGGCCTCGTACGGCTGACCGAGGCGCAGCCTGATGCGGAGCAGCGGCGGATGCTGCTCGACACGCTGCTTGCGAGCAAGCCGCTCAGGGACCGGCTGCTCGGGGTGCTGGGGGCGTCGGAGGCGCTGGCCGATCATCTGGCGCGGCATCCCGGCGACTGGCATGCGCTCGTCACGTACGAGGCGAGTGATCTGCATCCGGGGGTGGAGGAGTTCGAGCGGGGGCTTGCGAGCGCCGCCGATCCGGTGGAGCTGCGGGTGGCGTACCGCAGGTGCCTGCTTTCGATCGCCGCGCGGGATGTCTGCGGTACGACGGATGTGGCGCAGGCCGCCGCCGAACTGGCCGATCTGGCCACCGCGACGCTGCGCGCCGCCGTCGCGATCGCCCGCGCCGACGCGCCCGACGACGACGCCCTGTGCCGGCTCGCGGTGATCGCGATGGGCAAGTGTGGTGGGCATGAGCTGAATTACGTGTCGGACGTCGACGTCATCTTTGTGGCGGCCGCCGCTGAGGGGGCGGAGGAGGGCAAGGCGCTTCAGGCCGCCACCCGGCTTGCCTCGCACATGATGCGGATCTGTTCGGAGACCACCGTCGAGGGCACCATCTGGCCCGTGGACGCGAATCTGCGGCCGGAGGGCAGGAACGGGCCGCTGGTGCGGACCATGGCCAGCCATCTCGCGTACTACCAGCGCTGGGCCAAGACCTGGGAGTTCCAGGCGCTGCTCAAGGCGCGGCCGGTCGCGGGCGATCCCGACCTGGGCCGGGAGTACGTGGAGACGCTGGCGCCGCTGGTGTGGCAGGCGTCCGAGCGGGAGAACTTCGTGCCCGACGTGCAGAAGATGCGCCGCCGGGTCGTCGACGCCATTCCGATGGCCGAGCTGGAGCGGGAGCTGAAGCTCGGGCCCGGAGGGCTCAGGGATGTCGAGTTCGCCGTGCAGCTGCTGCAGTTGGTGCACGGGCGGGGGGACAGCTCGCTGCGGAGCGGCTCCACGCTGGAGGCGCTGGGGGCGCTCGCCGCCGGCGGGTACGTGGGGCGCGCGGACGCGGCGCAGCTCGACGAGGCCTACCGCTTCCTGCGGTCCATGGAGCACCGCATCCAGCTGTACCGGCTGCGCCGCACCCATCTCGTACCCGAGGACGAGGCCGATCTGCGGCGGCTCGGGCGTTCGCTCGGGCTGCGCGCCGAACCCGTCACCGAACTGAACCGGGCCTGGCGGCGGCACAGCGCGGCCGTGCGGCGGCTGCACGAGAAGCTGTTCTACCGGCCGCTGCTCGACGCCGTCGCCCAGCTCGCGCCCGGGGAGACGCGGCTCTCCGCGGACGCGGCGCGCGAGCGGCTCGTGGCGCTCGGCTACAACGATCCGACGGCCGCGCTCAGGCACCTGGAGGCCCTTGCGTCGGGGGTGAGTCGCAAGGCCGCCATCCAGCGCACGCTGCTGCCGGTGCTGCTCGGCTGGTTCGCGGACTCCGCCGACCCGGACGCGGGCCTGCTCGGCTTCCGCAAGGTCTCGGACGCGCTCGGCAAGACGCCCTGGTACCTGCGGCTGCTACGGGACGAAGGCGCCGCCGCCGAGAACCTCGCCCGGGTCCTGTCGGCCGGGCGGCTCGCCCCCGATCTGCTGATGCGCGCGCCCGAGGCGGTGGCGCTGCTCGGCGACCCGCGCGGCCTGGAGCCGCGCGACCACGCGCACCTGGAGCAGGAGATCCTCGCGGCGGTGGGCCGTGCGGACGATGCCGAGCAGGCGGTGGCCGCGGCGCGCGGCGTGCGGCGGCGTGAGCTGTTCCGTACGGCCGCGGCCGACCTGATCCGGTCCTACGGCACCGAGGAGCACCCGGCGGAGGTCGACCCCGGCGCCTTGGTGGACCGGGTCGGCGGCGCGGTCTCCGACCTGACCGCCGCGACGCTCGCCGGTACGCTGCGGGCGGTGGTCCGGCAGGGCTGGGGCGATGAGCTGCCGACGCGGTTCGCCATCATCGGGATGGGGCGCTTCGGCGGGCACGAGCTCGGGTACGGCTCCGATGCGGATGTGCTCTTCGTCCACGAACCGCGCGAGGGCGTGGACGAGCAGGAGGCGACGAAGGCGGCGCGGGCGGTGGTCGCCGAGATGCGGCGCCTGCTCGAGATCCCCAGTCAGGATCCGCCGCTGCTGATCGACACGGACCTGCGGCCCGAGGGGAAGAACGGGCCGCTCGTGCGGACGCTCAAGTCGTACGAGGCGTACTACCGGCGCTGGTCGCATGTGTGGGAGAGCCAGGCGCTGCTGCGGGCGGAGCCGGTGGCAGGGGACGAGGACCTCGGGCGCCGGTTCGTGGACATGATCGCGAGTCTGCGTTACCCGGCGGAAGGGCTGGGGGACGATGCGGTGCGGGAGATCCGGCGGCTCAAGGCGCGGATGGAGACGGAACGGCTGCCGCGCGGGGCGGATCCGAACCTGCACGCCAAGCTGGGGCGGGGCGGTCTTTCGGACGTGGAGTGGACGGTGCAGTTGATGCAGCTGCAGCACGGGTGGGTGGAGCCGGGGCTGCGTACGACGCGTACGCGGGAGGCGCTGCGGGCGGCACAGGCCGCCGGGCTGATCTCCACGGAGGACGCGGCGGTGCTGGATGAGGCCTGGGTGCTGGCCACCCGGGTGCGGAACGCGGTGATGCTGGTGCGGGGGCGGGCGGGGGACACGTTTCCCTCGGAGGGGCGGGAGCTTGCCGCTGTCGGGCGTTACCTGGGGTACGGCCCCGGGTTGGTCGGTGACCTGCTCGATGACTACCGGAGGGTTACGCGGCGGGCTCGGGCCGTCGTGGAGGAGCTGTTCTACGGGGCGTGAGAGCGCGCCCACCCAGCTGTGGGCAGTCGTGCCGCGGGACGGCACGGGTGGGCACAGCGGCACCCCGCGCGGAGCGCGACCGACCCCGCACCCGGGCGAGCCGGTGCGGGGTCAGACCCGGGTGAGTACCGGTTCCGCGGGTTCGTGCGAGGGCACCCGGCGGGGGAGGCGGAACGGAAGGGTTCCGTACCAGGCGGAGACGACCGCGAAGCCGAAGGCAAGGCACAGCGCGCCGCCCACCGCGTCCAGCCAGAAGTGGTTGGCCGTCGCGATGATCACGACGAGGGTGGCCGCCGGGTAGAGCAGGCCCAGGATCCTCGCCCAGGGCGCCTTGGCCAGGGCGAAGATGATCAGCCCGCACCACAGTGACCAGCCGATGTGCATGGAGGGCATCGCCGCGTACTGGTTGGTCATGTGTTTGAGGTTGCCGGAGGCCATCGAACCCCAGGTGTGGTGCACCAGGACGGTGTCGACGAAGTTCTGGCCCTCCATGAGCCGCGGCGGGCAGAGCGGGAAGAGGTAGAAGCCGATGAGCGCGACACCCGTGGTGAGGAAGAGGACCGTGCGGTGGGCCGCATAGCGGCCGGGGTGCCTGCGGTACAGCCACACCAGGACGCCGATCGTCACGATGAAGTGCAGGGTCGCGTAGTAGTAGTTCATGCCGACGATGAGCCATGTCACCGAGTTGACGGCCCGGTTGAAGGCCTCTTCGAAGCCGAGCCCTATCGCGTGCTCGGCGCGCCAGATCCAGTCGGCATTGCGCATCGCCACGGCTTCCTGCTCGGGCACGGCATTGCGCACCAGCGAGTACAGCCAGTAGCTGACGCCGATGAGCGCGAGCTCGATCCAGATCCGCGGGCGCCGCGGCCGGCGCAGCCGCTGCCACAGCGTGCCCTCGGCAGCGGTGCTCCCGGTCGTCCCGCGCCCTTCGGCGCCCGACTCACGCGCCTCGGCGTCCGTTTCGTCCCCCTTGGGTGGCGCTGCGGCCGTCCGGCCGTCCAGTGTCTTCACAGTCGTGTCACCCATGGAAGGAGAGTCTGCCAGATGCCCACACCCTCCTGATCATCCCTTGGTCGGGTCTTGTACGCATCCAGTCCGACCTTTGGACTACGGGCCGCCCAGGGGTGCACGGGGTGCGGGTCACGGAGTGTCCCGGCGGGCACAGGGCGTCACTCACTGCGGTGCCGAAGCGGTTGAACCGCGGACCACCAGCTCGGGCATGAAGACGAACTCGGTGTGCGGGGCCGGCGTCCCGTCGACCTCCTCCAGGAGCGCCCGCACGGCCGCCTGCCCCATCGCCGTGACCGGCTGGCGGATCGTGGTCAGCGGAGGGTCGGTGAACGCTATGAGCGGGGAGTCGTCGAAGCCGACCACCGAGACGTCACCGGGCACCGTGAGGCCGCGCCTGCGCGCCTCGCGGATCGCGCCGAGCGCCATCAGGTCGCTCGCGCACACCACCGCCGTGCAGCCGCGGTCGAGCAGCGCCGAGGCCGCGGCCTGGCCGCCTTCGAGCGAGTACAGCGAGTGCTGCACCAGGCCGAGCGCCTGGGCCGCGTCGAGCCCCAGCCGTTCCCGCATCGCGCCCACGAAGCCCTCGGTCTTGCGCTGCACCGGCACGTACCGCTCGGGGCCGAGCGCGAGCCCGATCCGGCGGTGGCCGAGCGCGGACAGGTGGCTGACGGCCAGGTCCATCGCGGCCCGTTCGTCGGGCGAGACGAACGGCGCCCGCACCTGTGGCGAGAAACCGTTGATCAGTACATGCGGGACGCCCTGTGCGCGCAGCCGGTCGTAACGCCGCGTATCGGCGGTGGTGTCCGCGTGCAGACCGGAGACGAAGATGATGCCGCTGACGCCGCGGGCGACGAGCATCTCCGTCAGCTCGTCCTCGGTGGAGCCGCCGGGCGTCTGGGTGGCGAGTACCGGGGTGTAGCCCTGGCGGGTGAGCGCCTGGCCGATGACCTGGGCGAAGGCCGGGAAGATCGGGTTGTCGAGCTCGGGCGTGATCAGCCCGACCAGGCCCGCGCTGCGCTGCCTGAGGCGCACGGGCCGTTCGTAACCGAGGACGTCGAGTGCGGCAAGCACTGATTCGCGGGTGGTCGCGGCCACGCCGGGCTTGCCGTTGAGCACGCGGCTGACTGTGGCTTCGCTGACCCCCGCCTGGGCTGCGATGTCGGCGAGCCGTGCGGTCACGGCACTGGACTGTACCGGTCGGCGCGCGGAATGCCCACCGAGTGTGTATGAGTCGCTCCGCGGCGCGATTGCGCGCATCCTGCAAGCTCTTGCAAGTCGGCGTTGCGGTGCTTGCAGTTCGGTGCATCCGTGACCGCACGCCGGTATACAGCCGATCAGGGAGAAGGGAAGGTAACGATCCGCATCTCTTGCAGAAAGTTCCCGCAAAGTCTTTCCATCAGCTTTCGGCCTTGTTACGTTCCTGGCCGAACCCGGGGCCGCGCAGGGGCGGCCGGGATGGGGCATCCGAAGGAGAACTCATGCGGCGTGGCATATCGGCCACCGCGCTGGTCGCGGCGATCGCTCTGGCGGCGACGGCCTGCGGCGGGGACGACGGTGGTGACAAGGGCGGCAAGAGCGCCTCAGGTGAGCTGACCGGCGAGGTGGTCTTCTGGGACACCTCCAACGACGCCGAGAAGGCCACGTACAAGGAGCTCGCCGAGGGCTTCGAGAAGCTGCACCCGAAGGTCGACGTCAAGGTCGTCACGGTGCCGTTCGGCGAGGCGAACGCCAAGTTCAAGAACGCGGCGGTGGAGGGCTCCGGCGCCCCGGACGTCATGCGCACCGAGGTCGCCTGGGTCGCGGACTTCGCCAACCTCGGCTACCTGGCTCCGCTCGACGGCACCGCGGCCATCGACAAGGCGGACGACTACCTCGAACAGGCCGCCGCCTCCACGAAGTTCGGCGACAAGACCTACGCGGTCCCGCAGACCATCGACACCCTCGCGCTCTTCTACAACAAGAAGATGCTCAAGGACGCGGGCGTCGAGGTGCCCACCTCCTTCGAGGAGGTCGGGTCCGCCTCCGCGAAGATCAAGGAGAAGAGCGGCAAGACCGGCTTCTACCTGCGCGGCGACGACCCGTACTTCTACCTCCCGTACCTCTACGGCGAGGGCGGTGACCTCCTGGACACCGAGAAGAAGGAGATCACCGTCGACGGCGAGGCCGGTGCGCAGGCCTTCGCCGTGATGAAGGACCTCGTCGACTCGGGGGCCGCGACCACCGACGCCTCCGACGGCTACAACAACCAGCTGAACGCGCTGAAGAACGGCGATGTCGCCATGGCCATCGACGGCCCCTGGTCGATCGAAGGCGTTCTGGCCGGCAAGGAGTTCGAGGACAAGGCCAACCTGGGCGTCGCCCCGGTCCCGGCCGGATCCGAGCGCGCCGCATCGCCGCAGGGCGGCTGGAACCTCTCCGTCTACGCGGGCTCCGGCAACCTCGACGCCTCCTACGAGTTCGTGAAGTACATGAGCTCCGCGAAGGTGCAGCAGCAGACCACCGAGAAGCTGAGCCTGCTTCCGACCCGCAAGTCGGTCTACGACGTGGACTCGGTCAAGAACAACCAGATGGTCCAGTTCTTCAAGCCGGCCGTCGACAAGTCCGTGCAGCGGCCCTGGATCCCCGAGGCCAACGCGCTGTTCGAGCCGATCCGGCTGCAGATGCAGAAGGTGCTCAGCGGTGACGCATCGCCCAAGGACGGGGCGAACGGCATCGGCAAGGCGTACGAGAAGCTCCTCAAGGACTACAAGTAGCCGTGACTCAGCTCACCGAGAAGCAGGGAACGCCGGCCGCCCCCACCAGGAAGGCGGCCGGCCGGCCCCCGGGGCGCCTGCGCCGGGCCCTGTCCACGCACTGGTACGCGTGGGCGATGGTCGCCCCGGTCGTCACCGTGATCGGCGTGATCATCGGCTGGCCCCTGGCGCGAGGCATGTACCTGTCGACGACGAACGCCGACGAGGCGAACGTCGAGCGCACCATCGGCGTCAACCACATCCCCGCGACCTACGAGTCCGTCGGCCTGGACAACTACACGGCGATCCTGACGGACAGCGTCTTCTGGGACCGGCTGGGCTGGACGCTGGTGTGGACGGTGTCCTGTGTGACGCTGTCGTTCGCGCTCGGGCTCGGCCTCGCCATGATGCTCAACCGCAAGGTGCGGGGCCGCGGCTTCTACCGGATGGCGCTCATCCTGCCGTGGGCGGTGCCGGCCTTCGTCTCGGTGTTCACCTGGCGCTTGCTGTTCAACGAGCGCAGCGGTCTGCTGAACTCGCTGCTCACGGGCGGCGGCATCGACGCGATTCCGTGGCTCAACGACCCGACCTGGGCGAAGATCTCGGTGATCATGGTCAACGTCTGGCTCGGTGTGCCGTTCATGCTGATCGCCATGCTCGGCGGACTGCAGTCCATCCCCGGCGACCTGTACGAGGCCGCCGAGATGGACGGCGCGAGCGCCTGGCAGCGCTTCAGGCACATCACCCTGCCGGGGCTCAAGCCGGTCGCCTCCACCGTCGTCCTGATCAGCGGCATCTGGACCTTCAACATGTTCCCGGTGATCTTCCTGCTCACCCGGGGCGGTCCCGGTGACTCCACCGAGATCCTGGTGACGTACGCCTACCGGCTGTCCTTCGTCGTCAGCCCCCGCGACTACGCGGGCTCCGCGGCCTGGGGTGTGCTCATCCTCGCGCTGCTCTCGCTCTTCGCGGTGATCTACCGCCGTGCGCTCCGCAAGCAGGGAGACGTCTGGTGACCAAGACCATGACAAAGAAGAAGCCGCGGCTGCGCGGCGAGCGCGGCCCGCTCGCCTCCGCCGGCCTGCACCTCACGCTCCTCGTGGCGAGCGTCATCGCGGTCTTCCCGCCGCTGTGGCTGCTCGTCACCTCGTTCAAGCCGAAGAGCGAGGCCTTCACCACCGACCTGGTCAAGGACTTCACGCTCGGCAACTACGACCACGTCCTGAACGAGACCGAGTTCCTCACCTGGCTCGGCAACTCGCTCATCGTGGTCGGCCTGACCACCGTGATCGGCGTGTTCATCTCCTCGACCACCGGATACGCGGTCAGCCGCTTCAAGTTCCCCGGGATGCGGCCGCTGATGTGGCTGCTCCTGATCACGCAGATGTTCCCGGTGGCCGTCCTGATCGTGCCGCTGTACACGCTGCTCGCGAACCTGGGGCTCCTGAACCAGCCGGCCGGCCTCGTGATCACCTATCTGACGATCGCGATCCCGTTCTGCGCCTGGATGATGAAGGGCTACTTCGACACCATCCCGGTGGAGATCGACGAGGCCGGACGGGTCGACGGGCTCAACCCCTTCGGGGTGTTCTGGCGGCTCATCCTGCCGCTCGCCAAGCCCGGCCTCGCGGTCACCGGCTTCTACAGCTTCATCACCGGCTGGGCCGAGGTCGCCTACGCCTCCGCCTTCATGACCGGCGAGGAGAACCTCACCCTCGCGGGCGGACTGCAGACCTTTGTCAACCAGTACACCAGCGACTGGGGTTCGCTGACCGCCTCCGCCGTCATCGTCGCCGTACCGGCCGCGGTGATCTTCGGATTCGCCCAGCGCCACCTGGTGGCCGGACTGACCGCCGGTGCCACCAAGTCGTGACGAACCGCAGTGACGAACCGCAGTGATGAACAGCCGTGACCGAGACGTCCTGACCATCCCGACCGAGCAGCCGTGACGGAGAAGTCGTGACCGATCAGCCCGTATTGACGAACCACCCGACTCACAGGGACGACATGACTTCTGAGCTCTCCGCCGACTGGTGGCGCGATGCCGTGATCTACCAGGTCTATCCGCGCAGCTTCGCCGATGCCGACGGAGACGGCATGGGCGATCTGGAAGGCGTACGCAGCAGGCTGCCGTATCTGCGCGAGCTCGGCGTCGACGCGGTGTGGCTCTCCCCGTTCTATGCCTCGCCGCAGGCCGACGCCGGCTACGACGTGGCCGACTACCGCGCCGTCGACCCGATGTTCGGCTCGGTCGAGCACGCCGAGGCGCTCATCCGCGAGGCCCACGCACTGGGCCTGCGCGTGATCTTCGACGTCGTGCCGAACCACTCCTCGGACCAGCACGACTGGTTCAAGCGCGCCCTCAAGGAAGGCCCGTCGTCCCCGCTGCGTGCGCGCTACCACTTCAAGCCCGGCCGCGGCGCCGACGGCGAACTGCCGCCCAACGACTGGGAATCCGTCTTCGGCGGACCCGCCTGGACCCGCACCACCGACCCGGACGGCACGCCCGGCGACTGGTATCTGCACCTGTTCGCCCCCGAGCAGCCCGACTTCAACTGGGAACACCCCGCGGTCGCCGACGAGTTCCGCTCCATCCTGCGCTTCTGGCTCGACCTGGGCGTCGACGGTTTCCGCGTGGACGTCGCCCACGGCCTGGTCAAGGCCCCAGGCCTGCCCGACATCGGCAGCCACGACCAGCTCAAGCTGCTCGGCAACGCCTCGATGCCGTTCTTCGACCAGGACGGCGTACACGCCGTCTACCGCTCCTGGCGCAAGGTGATCGAGGAGTACCCGGGGCAGCGGATCGGCGTCGCCGAGGCCTGGACGCCGACCGTCGAGCGCACCGCCCGCTACGTACGCGAGGACGAACTCCACCAGGCCTTCAACTTCCACTACCTGGCCACCTCCTGGGACGCGGCCGAGCTGCGCGAGGTCATCGACAGCTCGCTCGCCGCCATGAAGTCCGTCGGCGCGCCCGCCACCTGGGTCCTGTCCAACCACGACGTCACCCGGCACGTCACCCGCTTCGCCAACCCGCCCGGCCTCGGCACCCAGCTGCGCACCCCCGGCGACCGCGCACTCGGGCTGCGCCGCGCGCAGGCGGCCACCCTCCTGATGCTGGCGCTGCCCGGCTCCGCCTACATCTACCAGGGCGAGGAACTGGGCCTGCCCGACGTCACCGACCTGCCCGACGAGGCCCGCCAGGACCCCTCGTTCTTCCGGGTCGCCGGCCAGGACGGCTTCCGCGACGGCTGCCGGGTGCCCATCCCCTGGACCAGGGAAGGCAGCTCGTACGGCTTCGGGGCGGGCGGCAGCTGGCTGCCGCAGCCCGAGGAGTGGGCCGGGCTGAGCGTCGAGGCGCAGAGCGGCGCCCCGGGCTCGACCCTGGAGCTGTACCGTGAGGCGCTCGCCCTGCGGCAGTCGCATGCCGGCCTCGGCGCGGGGGAGTCCGTGCGCTGGCTGCCCGCGCCCGAAGGCGTGCTGGCCTTCGCCCGTGAAGGCGGCTTCGTCTGCACGGCGAACACGACGGACGAGCCCGTACGCATGCCGGCGCCCGGCGGCAAGGTGATCCTGTCCAGCGGCGCCGAAGCACCCGCGGACGACGGGCAGCACGTCGAGCTGCCCGCCAACTGCACGCTCTGGTGGCAGACGTGAGCATCCCCACCGCGCGGGGCGGGGACACCCCCGCCCCGCGCCTGGCCGACATAGCCGCCCAGGCCCGCGTCAGCGAGGCCACCGCCAGCCGGGTGCTCAACGGCAAGGCGGGCGTCGCCACCGCCACCCGGCAGCGGGTGCTCGCGGCGCTCGACGTGCTCGGCTACGAGCGGCCCACCCGGCTGCGGCAGCGCAGCGCCGGGCTCATCGGCCTGGTGATCCCCGAGCTGACCAACCCGATCTTCCCGGCCTTCGCCCAGGTCATCGAGCAGGTCCTGGCCGGACACGGCTATACGCCGGTGCTCTGCACCCAGATGCCCGGCGGCGCCACCGAGGACGAACTCGTCGAGCAGCTCGAACAGCGCGGCGTCAACGGGATCGTCTTCCTGTCCGGCCTGCACGCCGACTCCACCGCCGACCCGGCGCGCTATGAACGCCTCCGCGCACGCGGTATCCCGTTCGTGCTCGTCAACGGCTACCACCCCGAGATCGAGGCCTCGTTCGTCTCACCCGACGACAAGGCGGCCGCGGGCATGGCCGTACGGCACCTCGTCGAGCTCGGCCACGAGCGCATCGGGCTCGCGGTGGGCCCCACCCGCTATGTACCCGCCCGGCGCAAGGCGGAGGGTTTCACCGACGCGCTGCACGAGCTGCTCGGCCTTCCGCGGGGGGATGCCGAACTGCTCGTCCAGCGCACCCTGTTCAGCGTCGAGGGCGGCCAGGCGGCCGCCGGGCTCCTGCTCGACCAGGGCTGCACCGGCGTGGTCTGCGCCAGCGACCTGATGGCGCTCGGCGCGGTCCGCGAGGCGCGCCGCCGCGGCTTCGAGGTACCGGGCGAGGTGTCCGTCGTCGGCTACGACGACTCGCCGCTGATCGCGTTCACCGACCCGCCGCTGACCACCGTGCGCCAGCCCGTCAAGGCGATGGCCACGGCGGCGGTGGGGGCTCTCCTCGAGGAACTGCACGGCAACCCCGTACAGCCCACGGAGTTCGTGTTCCAGCCGGAGCTCGTCGTGCGAGGGTCCACGGCCCAAGTGCGGCGTTGAGCAAGTCCGTTCCACCACGCGCCGTACGAGGGCGATCCGCTGTGAGCCGCCCCCGTACGGCGCGGAGCAAGGCCGCACGTCAGCACGCCCGCATTTCAGCACGTCAGCACGTCAGCACGTCACTGGATCCACTTTCCTCAGAGCCGGAGGACCCATGACCCGCAGCAGAGCCCGAAGAGCCGTCGTCGCCCTCGCGACGGCCGGCCTGGCGGGCGCCGTGTTGAGCGCCCCCACCGCACAGGCCGCACCGCCCGGTGAGAAGGACGTCACCGCCGTCCTCTTCGAGTGGCGTTTCGACTCCGTCGCCCGCGAGTGCACCGACACGCTGGGCCCGGCCGGATACGGCTACGTACAGGTCTCCCCGCCGCAGGAGCACATCCAGGGCGGCCAGTGGTGGACCTCGTACCAGCCCGTCAGCTACAAGATCGCCGGACGCCTCGGTGATCGCACCGCCTTCAAGAACATGATCGACACCTGTCACGCGGCGGGCGTCAAGGTCGTCGCCGACTCGGTGATCAACCATATGGCGGCCGGCGACGGCACCGGCACGGGTGGCTCCCCGTACACCAAGTACGACTACCCCGGGCTCTACTCCGGCGCGGACATGGACGACTGCCGCTCCGAGATCGGCGACTACCGGGACCGCGCCGACGTACAGAACTGCGAGCTGGTCGGCCTCGCCGACCTGGACACCGGCGAGGAGTACGTCCGGCAGGCCATCGCCGGCTACCTCAACGACCTGCTGTCGCTCGGCGTGGACGGCTTCCGGATCGACGCGGCCAAGCACATGCCCGCCGGCGACCTCGCGGACATCAAGTCCCGGCTGACCGACCCCGGGGCCTACTGGAAGCAGGAGGCGATCCACGGCGACGGGGAGGCCGTCTCGCCCAGCGAGTACCTCGGCAACGGCGATGTGCAGGAGTTCCGCTACGCCCGCGGCCTCAAGCAGACCTTCCTGAACGAGAACCTCGCCCACCTGAAGAACTACGGCGAGGGCTGGGGCTTCATGGAGTCCGGGAAGTCCGCGGTCTTCGTGGACAACCACGACACCGAGCGCGTCGGCGACACCCTGAACTACAAGAACGGCTCCGCCTACACCCTCGCCAACGTCTTCATGCTGGCCTGGCCGTACGGCTCCCCGGACATCCACTCCGGATACGAGTGGTCCGACAAGGACGCCGGGCCGCCCGACTCCGGCACGGTGAACGCCTGTTACCGCGACGGCTGGAAGTGCCAGCACGCCTGGAACGAGATCTCGTCCATGGTGGCCTTCCGCAACGAGGCGCGCGGTCAGGGCGTCACGGACTGGTGGGACAACGGCGGCGACCGGATCGCCTTCGGCCGCGGCGACAAGGCGTACGTGGCGATCAACCACGAGGGATCCGCGCTCACCCGCACCTTCCAGACCTCGCTCGCGGCGGGCGACTACTGCGATGTACAGAGCGGCAAGGGCGTGAGCGTCAACGGCTCCGGCCAGTTCACGGCCACCGTCGAGGCCGGTACGGCCCTCGCCCTGCACACGGGCGCCAGGGACTGCACCGGCACGACCGAGCCCGGCCCCGAGCCCGGCCCGGTCACCTCGGGCGCGTCCTTCAACGTGAACGCCACCACGGTCTGGGGCCAGAACATCTACGTGGTCGGCGACTGCGCCGAGCTCGGTGCCTGGAACACCGGCAGCGCCCTCAAGCTCGACCCGGCCGCCTACCCCGTCTGGAAGCTGGACGTGGCGCTGCCCGTCGGCACCGGCTGCGAGTACAAGTACATCCGCAAGGAGTCGAACGGCGCGGTGACCTGGGAGAGCGGTGCCAACCGCTCGTTCACGGTGCCCGCGAGCGGCACCGTGACCCTGAACGACACCTGGCGCGCCTGAGCACCTTCCCGCCAGGACGCGCCCCCTGAGCCGCGGGCCGCTTCACGCCTATCCATACCCCGCTGCTGTGAAGCGGCCCGCACACTTTCCACCTCACAAGGAGATCCGGACCGTGACCGGTGCACGCCCGCATGCCCGAAGAGCCGCCGCCGCGACCGCAGTCGCGCTGCTCGCGGCACTGACTCCGGCCGTACCGGCCGCGGCGAAAGCCCCGCCCCCACCGCCCTCGGACGCCAAGCTCGCCGCCGAACCCTCCCGCCACGACCTGACCCGCGAGCAGTTCTACTTCGTGCTGCCCGACCGGTTCGCGAACGGCGAGAAGGCCAACGACCGTGGCGGACTGACCGGTTCGCGCCTGACGACCGGCTTCGACCCCGCCGACAAGGGCTTCTACCAGGGCGGCGACCTCAAGGGCCTCACCGAAAAGCTCGACTACATCAAGGGCCTCGGCACCACCGCCATCTGGATGGCGCCGATCTTCAAGAACAAGCCCGTCCAGGGCGCGGGCAAGGACGCGAGCGCCGGCTACCACGGCTACTGGATCACCGACTTCACCCAGGTCGACCCGCACTTCGGCAGCAACAAGGACCTGGAGCGGCTGATCGACAAGGCCCATGACAAGGGCATGAAGGTCTTCTTCGACGTCATCACCAACCACACCGCCGACCTGATCGACCACGCCGAGCAGGAGTACGGCTACAAGCCCGCCGGCGCCTACCCGTACCTCGACGCCAAGGGCCGCCCGTACGCCGACGACGCCCCACCGCGCAGGAAGCCGGGCACGGAGACCTTCCCGTACACCCCGGTCGTACGCGACGGCGGCGAGCGCAAGGTGCCCACCTGGCTCAACGACCCCACGCTGTACCACAACCGGGGTGACTCCACCTTCGCCGGCGAGTCCTCGACCCAGGGCGACTTCGCGGGCCTGGACGACCTGTGGACCGAGCGTCCCGAGGTCGTCGAGGGCATGGCGAAGATATACAAGCGCTGGGTGCGCGACTTCGACATCGACGGCTTCCGGATCGACACCGTCAAGCACGTCGACCTGAAGTTCTGGACCGAGTGGGCCACCGCCCTCGACTCCTACGCGAAGAAGAAGGGCCGCGAGGACTTCTTCATGTTCGGCGAGGTGTACTCCGCCGACACCGACATCACCTCGCCGTACGTCACCGAGGGCCGCCTCGACTCGACGCTCGACTTCCCCTTCCAGGACGCGGCCCGCGCCTACGCCTCCCAGGGCGGCTCCGCGAAGCGCCTGGCGAAGGTCTTCGCCGACGACTACAAGTACACGAGCGGCAAGTCCAACGCGTACGAGCAGGTCACCTTCCTCGGCAACCACGACATGGGCCGCTTCGGCACCTTCCTGAAGCAGGACAACCCCGAGGCCGACGAGAGCGAACTCCTGGCCCGCTACCGGCTCGCCAACGAGCTGATGTTCCTCTCCCGCGGCAACCCGGTCGTCTACTACGGCGACGAACAGGGCTTCACCGGCGCGGGCGGCGACAAGGACGCCCGCCAGACCCTCTTCGCCTCGAAGACCGCCGACTACCTGGACGACGACCAGCTCGGCACCGACCGCACCCACGCCACCTCCGCCTACGACCCGCGGCACCCCCTGTACCGGCAGCTCGCCGAGCTGGCGGAACTCCGCAGGGCGCATCCGGCGCTCGCGGACGGGGTGCAGCAGGAGCGGTACGCCGACGACTCGGTGTACGCCTTCTCCCGCACGGACGCCGGCTCGCGCGTCGAGTACGTCGTGGCCGTCAACAACGCGGGCGAACCACGGAAGGTGCAGGTCCCCACCGGATCGGCGGGCATGGACTTCCGGGCCGTCCACGGCGGTTCGGGCAGCTTCACCAGCGGCAGTGACCGGAAGGTCGAGGTCACCGTCCCCGCGTACGGCAGCCTGGTCCTCAAGGCCGCGGCACCGCTCGCCGAGCCCGCCGCCGCGCCCTCGCTGAGTCTGAAGGCCCCCGCCGCGGGCGCCACCGGCCGCGTCGAGCTCACCGCCGACGTGGACGGCGGACAGCTCGACCGGGTCGTCTTCGCCGCACAGCAGGGCCGCGGCAAGTGGCGGGTCCTCGGCTCCGCCGACCACGCGCCGTACAAGGTGACGCACCACATCACCGCACCGGCCGGAACCTCCGTCCGCTACAAGGCCGTCGCCGTCTCCTCCGACGGCCGCACCGCGAGCGATCTCGCGGAGACCAGGGCGGGAGCGCCGCCCGTGGAGCCCCCGCCGAGTGCGGTGCAGCGCGAGTACGCGGTCGTGCACTATCAGCGGACCGACGGCGACTACGACGGCTGGCAGCTCAAGTCCGGTGACCGGACCGCGGACTTCAGCGGGCGGGACGCCTACGGCGCCTTCGCCTGGGTGAAGCTGCCGGAAGGCGCCACTCAACTCCCTTACACCATCGAGAAGTCCGGCACTCCGGACGGCCCGCAGCGCACCCTCCCGCTTGCCGACACCGGCGAGGTCTGGGTCGAGCAGGGCAAGGACGGGCAGGCCACGAGCGCACCGGACGGCGCCTACCCGCCGCAGGACAAGAACAAGGCCGTCCTGCACTACCACCGCCCCGACGGCGACTACGAGGGCTGGGGCCTGCACACCTGGACCGGCGCCGCGAACCCCACCGACTGGGCGAAGCCGCTCCTGCCGTCCCGCACCGATGCCTATGGCGCGGTTTACGAGGTGCCGCTCGCGGACGGGGCCACCTCGCTCAGCTACATCCTGCACAAGGGCGACGAGAAGGACCTCCCCGCCGACCAGTCACTCGACCTCGCCACCACCGGACACGAGGTCTGGCTGATGAGCGGCCAGGAGCGGTATCTGCTGCCGCAGCCCAAGGCCACCAAGCCCGACTACACCAAGGCCGAGGCCATCTGGCTCGACCAGGACACCGTGGCCTGGAACGGCGTGAAGTCGGCCGTCTCCACCCAGCTCCTGTACGCGCGGAACGGTGACCTCGACCGGGCGCGCTGGCTGCGCCTGTCGAAGACCTCGCTCACGGACGCGCAGAAGCAGAAGTTCCCGCACCTCGCCGCCTACACGGCCTGGAAGGTCGACCCGCGCGACCGCGACCGGGTACGCGAGGCCCTGC
The DNA here is from genome assembly GCF_047779955.1 of Streptomyces lothianensis. Lineage (NCBI taxonomy): Bacteria > Bacillati > Actinomycetota > Actinomycetes > Kitasatosporales > Streptomycetaceae > Streptomyces > Streptomyces lothianensis. The sequence goes on from NZ_JBLMKT010000041.1 coordinate 37,799, forward strand.
GCGGCCGGGTGGTCGCCACCCAGCGCGCCGCGAACGGCGCCGTGCTCGCCGGGACCGGCGTCCAGCTCGCCGGCGTCCTCGACGACCTGTACGCCACCGGCACCTCGCTCGGCCCGGTCTTCGACGCGAAGGGCGTGCCCACGCTGAAGCTGTGGGCGCCCACCGCACAGTCCGTGGCGCTCGAACTCGACGGCCGCAGGCTCGGGATGAAGCGTGACGAGGACACCGGGGTCTGGTCGGTCAGGGGACGCAGGTCCTGGAAGGGGAAGCCCTACCGGTATGTGGTGAAGGTCTGGGCGCCCAGCGTCGGCAAGGTCGTCACCAACAAGGTCACCGACCCGTACTCCGTCGCCCTCACCACCGACTCCGAGCGCTCCCTGATCGTGGACCTGTCCGCCAAGTCCCTGGCCCCCGAGGGCTGGTCGAAGCTCAAGAAGCCGAAGGCCGTCCCGCTGAGCCAGGCGCAGATCCAGGAGCTGCACATCCGGGACTTCTCCGTCGCCGATCCGACGGTCCCGGCCGCGCACCGCGGCACGTACGCGGCCTTCGGCGACACCTCCGGCCGGGGCATGGAGCACCTGCGCGAGCTGGCGGCGGCAGGCACCTCGTACGTCCATCTCCTGCCCGCCTTCGACATCGCCACCATCCCCGAGCGGGACGCGAAGGGCGTCGGCTGCGATCCGGCGCAGTACGCGGCCGACTCGGAGCGGCAGCAGGAGTGCATCGCACAGACCGCCGCGAAGGACGCGTACAACTGGGGCTACGACCCGTACCACTACACGGTCCCCGAGGGCTCCTACGCCACCGATCCCGAAGGCCCCCGGCGCACCGTCGAGTTCCGCGAGATGGTGCAGTCGCTCAACGAGGCGGACCTGCGGGTGGTCATGGACGTGGTCTACAACCACACCACCGCGAGCGGCCAGGCGAAGACCTCCGTGCTCGACAAGATCGTGCCCGGCTACTACCAGCGGCTGCTCGCCGACGGCAGCGTCGCCACCTCCACCTGCTGCGCGAACACCGCGCCCGAGAACGCCATGATGGGCAGGCTCGTCGTCGACTCGATCGTCACCTGGGCGCGCGAGTACAAGGTCGACGGCTTCCGCTTCGACCTCATGGGCCACCACCCGAAGGCCAACATCCTCGCCGTGCGCAAGGCGCTCGACGCACTGACCCCGGAGAAGGACGGGGTCGACGGCAAGAAGATCATCCTCTACGGCGAGGGCTGGAACTTCGGCGAGATCGCCGACGACGCCCGCTTCGAACAGGCCACGCAGGAGAACATGGTCGGCACCGGCATCGCGACCTTCTCCGACCGGGCACGCGACGCGGTACGCGGCGGCGGTCCCTTCGACGCCGACCCGCGCGTACAGGGCTTCGGCTCCGGGCTGCACACCGAGCCCAACGGCTCGCCCGCGAACGGCACCCCGGCCGAGCAGAAGCAGCGGCTCCTGCACTACCAGGACCTCATCAAGGTCGGCCTCACCGGAAACCTCGCCGACTACACCTTCACCGACAGTTCAGGCCGCGAGGTCAAGGGCTCCGAGGTCGACTACAACGGGGCACCCGCCGGATACGCGGCCGCTCCGGGCGAGGCACTCGCCTACGCCGACGCCCACGACAACGAGACCCTGTACGACGCGCTCGCCTACAAGCTCCCGCCGGGTGTGAGCGCCGACGACCGGGCCCGTATGCAGGTCCTTTCCATGGCCACCGCGGCCCTGTCCCAAGGGCCCTCGCTCTCCCAGGCGGGCAGCGACCTGCTGCGCTCCAAGTCCCTCGACCGCAACTCCTACGACAGCGGGGACTGGTTCAACGCCATCCACTGGGACTGCCGCGACGGCAACGGCTTCGGCCGCGGACTGCCGCCCGCGGCCGACAACCGCGACAAGTGGCCCTTCGCCAAGCCGCTCCTGACCGGCGTGCCGACCGTGGGCTGCGCGCAGATCGACGGGGCCTCGGCCGCCTACCGCGACCTGCTGCGGATCCGCACGACGGAGCCCGCCTTCCGGCTCGACGATCTCGCCGCCGTGCAGCGCGAACTGTCCTTCCCGCTCTCCGGCGCGCAGGAGACCCCCGGGGTGATCACCATGCGTCTCGGTGACCTCGTGGTGGTCTTCAACGCGACCCCGAAGCGGCAGGCACAGCGCCTCGACGCGCTCGCGGACAGCGGCTACCGGCTGCATCCGGTGCAGGCCGCGGGCGGCGATACGGTCGTCAAGTCCGCCTCGTACGAGGCGGAGACAGGGACCTTCGCCGTACCGGGCCGTACCGTCGCGGTCTTCACCCGCGGCTGACCGGCCCGTCCCCTGCAGTCACCGCGGTGCCTTTGGGCGCCGCAGTGACGGCAGGGGGCTCCGGGACCCGGCGGAGCGCCCAGGGACGTGGGCAGGGCCTCAGGCGAGCGCTTTCTCCAGGAGCGTCACCCCGTACTTGCTGCCGCCCGCCCCCTCCTTGAAGGGCTGCTCGCCGACCACCGCGTACCCGGCCCCCTCGTAGTACGCGCGCAGCCGCGGGTTCGACGTGACACAGTCGAGGCGGCACAGGGTGCGTCCCGCCGCCGCGGTGCGGCGCTCGGCGTCCGCGAGCAGGGCGCGCCCGGTGCCGGACGGGGCGCCGCGGCGGGTCATCAGCCGGTGCACGTACCCGGCCACCGGCGGCTGCTCGCCCCACGCGGGCACGTCCTCCCACCACAGCTCGTACGCCCCGGCGAGCTCCCCGGCGGCGTACGCCATCCAGACCTCGCCCTCCGCGATCCGCCGCCGGAAGTGCTCCTCGCCCTTCTCGCCCGGCTTCCACTGATCGATCCCGCTCTCCTGCATCCACCGCGCGGCCCCGTCGTAGAGCGCCACGAGGGCGGTGAGGTCGGCGGGGGAGTCGGTGGCCTGCCGGTAGGCGAGTTGTGTGGTGATCATGCCGCTCAGTATGCGAGGGCGGGGTCCGGCCGCGATCGGCGGGCCGGTCCGCCGTACGCTCGGCGGTAGGAAGCTGTTGTCGAACTCCGCTTCGATCAGACCCTCGGGCCCCGGAGCGGGGTTTGACAACAGCTCTGAGCACAGGCCAGCAACCCGGAGTACGCCATGCCCCAGATCACCGTCGACCACCCCGCCCACCTTGCCGAGTCCCTCGACCGGCGCGGTTTCGCTCTCGCGCTGCACCCGCTCGTGGTGGAGCTCGCCGACGCCCGTCTCGCGGCCTGCAAGACGCGGTTCCGTGTCACGGAGGAGAACGTGATCGGTGCGGACGTGGGGGGCCCGGGTGTGCTGCACATCGAGATCGCGCTGCTCGCGGGGCGGAGTGAGGAGGTCAAGAAGCGGCTGGCTTCGGCGGTGGTCGAACTGGCCGGTTCGTACGTGGCGGGCACGGCCGTCGAGGGGCACGTCTCGGTGGAGGTACGGGACCTGGACGGGTCGTACTCGAAGGTCTGAGGTCGAAGGTCTGAGGTCGGAGGCCTGACGTCGGAGGTCTGAGGCCTCAGGTCTCAGGGCCGTGCCTGAGGCTGAGGCCGCGGTGCCAGCGTCACCAGCCGTTGCACCAGTTCCCCGAACGGGCCGTCCGCCGGCTCGTCTTCGAGGACGCGTGCCAGGATCCGCGCCATCTCCTCGTCGTACGCGGCACTCACCGCAATGAGCGCCGCGAAGTCGTGTACGAGCTGCAGTTCCAGCTCCCGGCGCGGAATCCGTCGCCCGTCCAGCCAAAGCAGCGCCGTCGACTCTGCGAGCGACACCCAGGAGCGGATGACGAGTTCGAGCCGCGCGGGCGGCTGCCCGATCCCGAGGTGCCGCAGGATCTCCTCGTACGCGGCCTGCCGCACCGAGTCGATGAGCGCGTAGGTGTCGGCGGCCGTGTCCGGCGCGCCCCCGAGGCCCGCGTTCACCGCGGGCCCGCCCCGCATGAGCGCCGAGAACCCCGGCCCGTGCTCGTCGACGAACTCGAAGAACCGGCCCATGACCCGCAGCAGCCGCGCCCCGAGCGGCCCTTCGCAGGGTTCGACGAACCGCCCGGCCAGATCCTCGGCGGCCCGCTTCAGCGCCGCCTCGTACAGGCTGAGCTTGCCGGTGAAGTAGTGGTAGACGAGCGGCCGGGAGATTCCCGCGGCCGCCGCTATCTCGTCGATGGAGACCTCGTCGGGGGAGCGGTGGCTGAACAGCTCCAGCGCCACGCCGATGAGCTGCTGCCGCCGCTCCTCGACCGTCATCCTGCGCCGCACCCCGGTGGTCATATGAACACCTTAACGGCCACTCGCCGACCGGCCCCTACAGGTCAAGGGCGACCTTTCCGCCACGCGCCCGCGAGACGCAGATCAGCATCGAGCCGTCCCGCTCGCCGTCGTCGAGCAGCTCGTCTCGGTGGTCCACCTCCCCGGCGAGCACCCGCTGTTGGCAGGTTCCGCAGAAGCCCTGCTGACAGGAGTACGCGGTGTCCGGCAACTCCCGCCGTACGGCCGTGAGCGCGCTCTCGTCGGCGGCCACGGTCACCGTACGGCCGCTGCGCCGCAGTTCGATCTCGAAGGGCTCGTCGCCCTCGACGGGGCCGGCCGCCGTGAACCGCTCCAGATGCAGCGTGCACCCGGCGGGCAGCCGTGCGGCCACCGCGTCCATCAGCGGCTCGGGTCCGCAGCAGTACACGTCTGCCGCCTGCCGCACGTCCGCGAACAGCGCACCGAGATCCGGCCGCCCCGCCTCGTCCTCGGCCACGACCGTGAGCCGCTCCGGCCCGGCGAGCTTCTCGACCTCCGCGAGGAACGGCATCGAGGACCGGCTGCGCCCGCAGTACAGCACCTGCCAGTCCGCGCCCGAGGCCTCGGCGACGTACAGCATCGGCAGGATCGGCGTGATGCCGATCCCGCCCGCGATGAACACGTACGCGTGCGAGGACTTCAGCGCGAACCGGTTCCGCGGCCCGCGCGCCTGCAGCCGCATCCCCTCCCGCAGCTCCTCGTGCACCTCGCGCGAGCCGCCCCGGCCGTCCTCGACCAGGCGGGTGGCGATGGTGTACGTGGTGGAGTCGGCCGGATCGCCGCACAGCGAGTACTGGCGCACCAGGCCCGAGGGCAGGCTCAGTTCCAGATGCGCTCCCGGCTCCCAGGGCGGCAGGTCCTGACCGTGCAGCTGCAGTTGTACGACGCCTTCGGCGATCTCCTCGCGGCGTCCGAGCCGCAGCGTGAGCGCCCGCCCGCGCGGGCGGCCCGAGGTGGGCACCGGCAGGGCGGGCAGCGGCCACAGCGGCGAGCGCCGGATCCGGCGGCGCAGGGCGCGGCGGGTCAGCAGCGCCGCACCGGCCACGGCGGCGACGGTACGCAGTCGGGGCATGTCAGGCGGCGCCCTTCTCGCGGGCGTCCGCGGCGAGCGCGGCCGGTGACGAGGCGAGGTAGGCGACGGCCTGGGCCGTGGAGCCCTCCTGCGAAGGGTGGTAGGCGCGGTCCAGATAGCGCGGGATGGAACGCGCCATCGCCCCGGCTGTGGGCAGCACGCCCTGCCGCCCCTTGGCGTGGAACTGGCGCCAGGTGGCCCGCCCGTCGGTGAGACTCGGATCGTTCTCCATGAAGAAGCGGGCGCCGCGCTGCCAGAGGAAGACCAGGGCGCTGAAGGCCGTGGCCCAGGTGCGCACCCGGCGCGCGTAGCCGCCGTCCACGTGCATGAACAGGTCGAAGGCCACCGAGCGGTGCTCGACCTCCTCGGCGCCGTGCCAGCGCAGCAGGTCCAGCATCGTCGGATCGGCGCCCTTGCGGTCCAGGCTTTCGGCGTTGAGCACCCAGTCGCCGAGGAACGCCGTGTAGTGCTCGATCGCCGCGATCAGCGCGACCCGCTCCATCAGCCACCACTTGCGCGCCTTGCCCGGCGGCAGCGTCCGGTCGCCCAGCAGCTTCTCGAACATCCAGTCGACCTGGGCGAGGTACGGCGCCGGGTCGAGGCCCTGTTCCTTGAGGTGCGGAAGGACCTCGTCATGGGCCTGGGCGTGCATCGCCTCCTGCCCGATGAACCCGATCACGTCCTCGCGCAGCTTCTCGTCCCTGATGTGCGGGAGGACCTGCTTGTAGACGTGCACGAACCAGCGCTCACCCGCGGGCAGCAGCAGATGCAGCACGTTGATGGTGTGCGTGGTGAACGGGTCGCCGGGTATCCAGTGCAGCGGCGTCTCCTCCCAGGCGAAGGAGACCTTGCGTGCCTTCAGCGCGACGTGCTCCGAGGTGACGGGCTGCGGGAGCCGGACCTGCGTATTAGACATGGCGTCAATGTACTGGCGGGTAAGCGCTGTGCAACACCCCTCTGCGGCCAGGAGTTGTCACAGCGCGAAGCTCAGCGCAGGGCGTCCACCCGGTCCCCGTTCGCCAGGCGCCCGTCCAGCTCCGCGCGGGCGCCCTCCTCGGCGGGCGCCGCGAGGGTGCTGCCCTCGGCGGAGGCCTCGACGCCGCCCGAGGCGGTGATCGAGGCGACCTGGCGGCTGCCCGCCGCAAGGAGGTACCAGGCGCCGTCCCGTGACTTCCACAGCACCCCCGAGAGCACCTTCGGATCGCGCGGCCCGCAGGCCGGCGAATCCTCGGCGCGCGCGGCGATCGCCCCGGTCGGCTTGCCCTGCGCCTGGAACTGGGCGAGCGTACGGCTGCCCGCGCCCCGCCAGGTGTCGGCGCGGGTGCACACCCAGCTCGCGGTGCCGTTGTCCTCGGGCAGCTCCTGGGACGCGTATGCCCAGGAGTTGACGGACCGCACCCCCTGCGAGGCCACCGTCGGCAGCAGACAGGCGGTCCTGGCCCAGCTCTCGCGGGCCTTGCCGCCCGAGACCTCGCGCGGCGCGCCCGGGCGGCCCGCGGTGAGATGCGCCGGGGTGAGCTCGCCGAGGTCGGTGACGGTGCGGGTGGTGTCGTGGTCGCCGAGTTCGAGGACGTTCCAGGACGTGCAGCCGCCCGCTGCCCGCCCCGATCCGGCCGCCACCCGGCCGGCCACCGGATCGGTCACCCCGTCCTCGCCGCGCCGCAACTCACGCGGCTTCGCGGAGGCATCGGCGAGGTCGCGGACCGCCGCCTCCCGCACCCAGGGAGCCGTGAGATAACGGACATTGCCGTCGACCCGGTTCACGACCAGCGCGCTCGCCGTGGCCGCACCGGCGCCGTCCACCCGCGCGAGGTCCAGGGCCGCGCCGCTCGTGCCCTTCGCCGGCTCCGCATACCGCGCGATCCGCAGCCCGTCGTACAGGATCACGACCCGCGCCTGGTCCACCTCACCCGCGTAAAGGAGCTGCGGAGGCCCCGGCGGTCCGCCCGAGGGGGTGCCGGGCGTGGCGGAGACCTGCACGCTCCCGCCGGGCCGCGCCCACACCGCGAGCGCCCGCCGCAGCAGCGCCTTGTCGCCGGTCAGGGAGCCGCGCGCGGGCCAGACCGAGAAATCGGTACGGGCCGAACGCTTCCACACCCCGGCGGCCACGGTGGTCAGCCGGTCCGGGTCGAGGGCCGCTTCGGAGGCCGGGTTCCTCGCATACGAGGGTGCCGCGGCGCCCCGTGGACCCCAGCCCTCGCCGGGCAGCCCGAGCAGCGCGGCGCAGACGACGAGCGCGGCGGTGGCGACGAGGGCCGCCTTGATGTGCTGGCGGCGGCGCACCAGGTCGGTGGGGCGGGCCTGCAGGGAGCAGGGGTCGAACTCGGGGGAGTCCAGGAGCTCGTACGGGTCCGGGCCAGCGGGGCCACCGGGGCCAGCGGGGCCACCGGGGCCACCTGGGCCACCCGGGTCGACCGGGCCTTCCGCGCCTTCCGGGCCGTCCGCATCGTCCGTGCCGCGGACACCCTCCTCCAGGGCGTCCGCCTCCGCCAGCGCCGCGAACGGATCGTCGACTCCGGCCGCGAAGAGGATCGCGTGTACCTCGGAGTCGGGCAGCGCTTCGAGACCGCGCAGCACGAAGACGGCGCGGGCCGGACCGGACAGGGCGGAGAGCCGCTGGTCCAGGGCGAGTTCATCGGCTCCGCCCGAACGCGGGAACAGCCTCAGCCCCCACACCTGCGGCAGCAGCGGTGGCACCTGGGCCCGCTTCGGCCAGGCCAGGCGCCGCAGCGGCAGCCCCGCCTCGAGCGCGGCCCGCAGCACCCGCAGCCGTACATACGCATAGCCCGGATCGCCGCGCCGGCCCTCGGCCCCGCCCGCCCGCTGCTCCGGGAAGGCCGGCGCCTCGCCCGGGGTGCGGCCCCTGGGCAGGGCGCGCTGGACCAGCGCGTGCGCGGTCAGGACCCGGCGGTTGCGGCCGAGACTCGGCGGCAGCACGAGATAGCCGATCCGCACGAGCCGCGGATAGTGCTCCACGATGGCCGCCTCGGCCTGTTCGAAGGCGACGGCGGGACAGACCGGGGCGGCGGGATCCTGGGCGGGGCGGGTGGCGACATCCGGAGAGCTCACGTTCAGCAGAACGAGTGAGTCTTGGGATGGTCACTCGAACAGGTCCCGAGGGCTCAACGGCAGCGCAGGCCGTCGTTGATGCACTCCACCATGCGCCGCATCTCGTCCTCGTCGAAGACGTTGATGAAGTCGCCGTGGTCGGTGATCGGCTTGTGCAGCTGCTCGGGGAACGAGTCCACCGCGAAGTTCGGCTCCGCCGGTACGTCGTACACGATCCGCTGCACGAGCTGCGGTACGGCCCTGAACCCGTCCGGGCAGCGGCCGTCCTCGTCGGCGAAGGCCACATGGCTGCGGTGGTCGGCGCTGTCGGTGTTCCGCCCGTCCCAGCAGCTCTGGAACCTGAAGGTGCGCACCACTTTGGAGCCTTCGGGGCAGAGCGGGTACCGGTCCGCGACCTGCCGGTCCTCGAAACCGGTGCAGCTCCAGGAGGCGTTGGCGTTCGCGTCGCCGTTGGTGAAGGCCTTCGCATCGCCGGTGATGATCCGCAGGAAGCGCGGCATCGCGACGACCCTGCCGCGCGGGTTGCCCACGAACTCCAGGGTGACGTCCTCGGGCGTCTGGATCTCGCCCACGTTCTTGTCGTTGCCGCCGCCGTCGGCCTGTGCGTCGTCCTCGTCCCGACCGTTCTGGATCCGCAGGACCGGCCAGTAGTAGGTGGACCTGTCCCGCTGGTTGTCGCAGGTCGTCCGGCCGTTCGCGAGATCCTCGTCGTCGGAGAAGGCGTCCGTGGCCTGGTTGCCGATGTAGTCGTGCATGTGCTGGGCGCCGTTGGGGACGCCCGGGGCGACGATGACGTTGTCCGGGTTGAACTTGCCGTTCTCGTTCGTCCCGCAGCGGCTGGTGAAGCTGCCTTGCGAGGCGCCGCGCCCGGGGCGGATGCCCTCCGCGTTCGGCGCGACGTCCTCGATCGGCACGAAGTCCCCGGGCGAGGGACCGTTCCCGGCCTGCCCGTTTCCGCCTTGTTCGTCCCCGGCTTGTCCGTCACCGGCCTGCGCGTCCTCCCTGCCCCGACGGTCCTCCCTGTCCTGCCCGGCCTGCGTGCTCTGTTCGGCCCGCCCGCCGGGCTCTTCGGTCGCCGAGGCGTAGAAGTTGGCCGTCACCAGGCCACCGGCCCCCAGAATCAGGGCCGTTGAAGCGGCCAGGGCGCGACCGGCCAGCCTGGAGCGTTTGTGTGATCCTTGACGAGATATGCGTCCCATGGGGCTGGGTACGCGAAGGATCACGGATCTGTTCAACCGCCCCAGCGGTCTCAACCGTCCCTGGCGAGTCAACCCGTCGTCCCTGATGCGGCACTAGAGAGTCTCGCCGAGCACCTTGGCCTCCACCTCGGGATCGACGCCCTTGCCCGGCCGGTCCGGCCGTTGCGGAGCCGTACCACCGATCGCCTGGAGCCACGCCCAGGTGTCGGCGACGGTCTCGCGCACCGGACGGCAGCGCAGCCCGGTGGCGAGCGCACGGGAGACATCGCTGGTGTGCAGGGCGTCGTGCATGTCACTGCCCGGCGGCACCCACACCGGCAGCTGCGTCCACGGCTCGATCCCGGCATCGAGGATCACCTGCGGCTCGGTCCAGCGCAGCTCGGCATCCGAACCGACCACGTCCACCACGGAGTCGAGGAACCCGCCCATGGTGGTGTGCCCGGACGGACTCACCATGTTGTACGGGCCGCTCAGACCGGCCTCGACGGCATCGAGGATCCACTCGGCCGTGTCCCGCACATCCACGTAGCTCAACGGCAGTTCCCGCGGCCCCGGCGCAAGGACCGGACCGCCGCGCGCGATCCGCCCCAGCCACCAGGGCAGCCGCCCGATGTTCTCGTACGGCCCGAGCAGCAGCCCGGCCCGCACATGCAGCGCACCCTCCGCCCCGAACTCCCGCTCCACCGCGAGCTCGGCCCCCCGCTTGGCCTGTGCGTAGTCCTCGCAGGAGCCGGAGTCCGGATCACCCGCCACCACCGGAGCGCTCTCGTCGAACCCGGCGGGCGGCGCCCAGGTGTACACCGACAGACTCGACACATACGCGTACGTCGCCACGCGCCCCCTGAGCAGTCGCGCACTGTCCCGCACGGCGCCCGGCTCCTTCGACCAGGTGTCGACCACGGCATCCCACTCGCCCCCGGCGAGTGCGTCAAGACCGCCTGTCTCGGTGCGGTCCCCGTGCACCGCGGTCACCCCGTCCGGGGCCGGATGGCTGCCGCGGTGGAAGACGGTGACCTCCCACCCCCGCGCAAGCGCCCGCTCCGTAACCGCCCGTCCTGCGAACTCGGTGCCACCGAGGATCAGAAGTCTCATACGGCGATCGTGCCCGAGCGGACGGGGGAGCGGAACGGACCTCTGCTCACGGCAGACAGCGAACACCGAAGGAGGCCCGCCCGCCGCACACCGTGGGAGGTCCGCCTGCCGAACACCGAACGGCGCCCGTGTCGCACACCGAAAGGCGCCCGCCGTGAACTTCCACGACGGGCGCCCTCGAAGCCGAAGTCTTGTCCGGTGGATCAGACCTGCCCGGCCTTCTCCAGGCCCGTGCAGCACGTGTCCACGATCAGCCGGGTCACGACATACGGGTCGACGTTGGCGTTGGGACGGCGGTCCTCGATGTAGCCCTTGCCGTCCTGCTCGACCTGCCAGGGGATACGCACCGAGGCGCCGCGGTCCGAGACGCCGTAGCTGTACTCGTTCCACGGGGCGGTCTCGTGCAGGCCGGTCAGCCGGTCGTCGATGCCGGCGCCGTAGTGCTTGACGTGGTCGAGCGGCTTGGAGCCCTCGCCGAGCGCCTCACAGGCCGTGATGATCGCGTCGTAGCCCTCGCGCATGGCCTTCGTGGAGAAGTTGGTGTGTGCGCCCGCACCGTTCCAGTCGCCCTTGACCGGCTTCGGGTCGAGGGTCGCGGAGACGTTGAAGTCCTCGGCGGTGCGGTACAGCAGCCAGCGCGCGATCCACAGCTCGTCGGCGACCTGGAGCGGCGCGAGCGGACCGACCTGGAACTCCCACTGGCCCGGCATGACCTCGGCGTTGATGCCGGAGATCCCGAGACCGGCCGTCAGGCAGTGCTCCAGGTGCGCCTCGACGATGTCGCGGCCGTGGATCTCGTCCGCGCCGACACCGCAGTAGTAGCCGCCCTGCGGCGCCGGGAAGCCGCCGGCCGGGAAGCCGAGCGGGCGGTCGCCCTCGAAGAACGTGTACTCCTGCTCGATGCCGAAGATCGGCTCCTGCGCGGCGAACTTCTCCGCCACCTCGGACAGCTGCGCACGGGTGTTGGAGACGTGCGGCGTCATGTCCGTGTTCAGGACCTCGCACAGCACCAGGATGTGCTCGCCGCCGCGGATCGGGTCCGGGCAGGTGTAGGCGGGCTTGAGCACACAGTCGGAGGCGTGGCCCTCGGCCTGGTTGGTGCTCGATCCGTCGAAGCCCCAGATCGGCAGGTCCGCGAGACCGGAGACGGGGGTGTTCAGGATCTTCGTCTTGGAGCGCAGCTTCGCCGTCGGCGCGGTGCCGTCGATCCAGATGTACTCAGCCTTGAAGGTCACGGGCGCCATCCTTTGCGGGCGTTGCATGCGGGTGATGGGCAGGCGTCGCGGCGGTGCGGCGTCAGTCCTGTGGCGTGGGGTCTCGGTGGGTCCCCACGCCGTGGCCGCAGCTTGGCAATCCGCGATTTCCCGGCCATTGCCCGACTGTGAACCCCGTGTTACGCGCGTGACCCGGAGCCCTGGCGCACTTCCGGCCCGGCCCGTCCTCGGCTGCTCCGTAGCCCCTCCGCATCCCCTCCGCAGCTTCCCCGTCAGCCCCTCCGACGGCCGTCCGTGAACCGGTTCACGTCGTCGCCGAGCATCACCTGCTCGACGATCCGCCGCTTGAGCAGCCCGTCGAACCCGGCGGCCTCGATCCGCCGGATCAGCTCGGCGGGCGTCGCCCCGAGATCCGCCGCCGTGGACTCCAGCTCCCACTCGTTGCGGGCGAGCCGGGAGAGCAGATGCCCGCGCCGGATCTGGTTCTCGGTCAGCCGCATCGTCTTCAGATACGCGACCCGCCCCGACGGATCGGTGATCGCCTCCCCGATGTGCTGCTCGCGCTGCCGCTCGAACGGCGGCAGGAACCGGACGAGCCGGTAGCGGCCCATCCGGCGCAGCGGCCGGACGTCGTACGAGGTGTCGAGCAGCCCGCCCGCCATCACCTCGTCATGATCGCGCGCCCAGGCCCGCTCCTGCCCGACGGCTGCCGCACGCAGCGCCGCGAGTGAATTGATCCCGGTCCCGTCGATGCGCGCGGTGAACTCCGGTACCGGGCGGCCGAAATACGCGTGCTGGTACACCAGCTCCCCGTACAGGTCCTGCAGCAGAGTGGCGTGCAGCGCCCGGTAGTCGTCGGGATGCGGTACGACGAAGGCCGCCGCCGGCGCGTCGGCCGCGTACACCATCATTCCGCACTGCCCGGGCAGGATCTCGAAGATCCGCAGCGCCTCTTCGAGTCCCACGACCTCATGGCCCTCGAACGTCATCTCGGAGCGCGGCGACAGGCCGCGCCGCAGCGCCCGCGCCGACCATTCCTCCCACTGCACCGACGGACCGCCGAAGTGCAGCGAGAGGTAGCCCTCGAGCGCCAGGTGCAGCGGCAGGAACCGCACCCGCTGCGGTCCGGCTCGCTGGACGAGACGGCGCATCGGCACGGAGGGAAGCGGGCGCTCCCGGTCGAGGAGGTCCGCATGGCTCTCGTGCAGCTGGGTGCCGTACGCGGCCCGCCAGACGCCGTCCCGCGACCAGTCGGCGATCATGCCGTGCGGGATGTACGAGGTGTAGACCGTGCCGTCACCCGGCTCCACGGCGAGCAGCGCGTCCTCGAACAGTTCGCGGCGCAGTCGCAGATCCGTGATCGGCTTCTCGCGCACCAGCGGGACGAGGCGGATCCCGCCCCACACCTGCGAGGGCTTCGTGCTCAGACCGGTCAGGTCCAGCTTGGTCGGGCCCGGCCCGGTCAGGTTCGGCTCGCTCATGCCGTGCCCCCGGTGTCCGCCGCGCCCGGCCGCTTCTTCGTGAACATCTCGATCCTGTCGTCCAGATACGCCCGCAGCTCCGACAGCCCCGTCCGCCCCTCCGCGAACTGCGCCAGCTCCACCAGCGCGGGCAGATCCTCCGCATCGCGCACACCTGCCGTCGGCACGCTCGGCGCGAGCCGCCGCACGTCGAAGGAGGCCGCGTCGTATACCGGGTTGAGGTGCACCGCACGGGTGCGGCGCTCCGGGTCGAGCCGGCTGCGCCACACTCGCAGCACCTCGCCGGCCAGCCCCGGCGGCGCGTTGTCCCAGCCGTCCGAGACGATCACCAGGCGGGCGGGGGAGTGGTCGAGCGCGTCCAGGACGCGCAGGCCGAGCGGGGTGTGTCCGTAGGGGTACGTGAGCAGCGCGTCCCGGCGGCCCGACGTCCACAACGGCACGTATTCACCGGCCAGTTCCGCGAGCAGGAAGTGGCAGGCGAGCGCCACTGCGAGCGGGCGGCGCCGCTTCTGCCCCGAGCCGTACGCCGAGAAGCTGTCGTCGAGCACCGCCCCGACCTTCCCCCACGTCCCCGCGTACGGACCGGCCGTCCGGCGCGCGGCCGCCCGCAGCGCACCGGTCAGCTCCGCCCGCCGCTCGGCGCGTACGGACAGGTCGAGGGACAGCACGTACGAGGCGAGCCGGGTCAGCGGCATCCGCGCCAGATCGACGTCGAGCGCCGTCCTGCGCTCGCGCGCGGACTCCCGCAGCCGCAGCTGCTCGTGCCGTGTCATCCGCGGCGCGATCCGCTCCAGGAAGACCTCGCGCGGGATGCCGTGCCGGGCCGCGAAGCCCTCGGCGACCGTGTACGGCAGCTCGTACACCGCGCCCTGCTCGTGGCGCGCCCGGCGGTGGGCGTCGAGCAGCGGGCGCTCGTAGCGCGTGCGGGCACGCGGCGCGAACAGGAAGTCGCCCAGCTCCTCGTCGAGCGGCAGATGCGCATGCCGTACGGCCGTCTTGAAACCGCCGCGGTACTTCACCGCGTCGAAGCCGGCGTCCCGGCGCGCGGCCAGCCAGTCCCGCATGATGGCCCGGGTGCGCCGGTTGTTGACCTTCGCGCGGCGCAGCCCGGCGAAGATCCGGTACACGCGCTGCGGCGGCAGCACGGCGAGTCGCGCCGCGATCAGCCGGCCCTCGGTGCGCTTCTGCCCGGTGCTCGCCTCGCCCGCCGTGACCAGGAGCTGCTGCACGATCCGGGCGGCGTTGTGGTCGTTGATGTCGAGGGCGAGCGTGGCGGCGTACAGATCGCGGTAGTTGACCCGTACGTACTCGTGCAGGAAGTCCAGCGACATCTGCTGCTCCTCCGCGCCGGAGCGGAACTCGCGCTGGCCGGTGGAGGCGATCGCCGCGTTGACGAAGAGGAGCACGTCCTCGGCGGCGACGAGGTCCGCGTACGTTTCCATGAGTCCCCCCCGCGAGCCCCCCGTGAGCGAAAGGCGGCCGCCAGATCCCCGTGCAACAAGCGAAGCCGGCCGGGGAATGAGGGGGCGAGCGGCGAATGCATTGCTGTACAGGCAAGAGTCGGAAGTCGCACCGGAGTCCCGCGGCCGGCCCCTCGAACCTAACACCGCACCAGCCCTGCCCCATCATGGTTTTCCATGACCACCACGGCGACGAAACCTACGGCGAACCCTACGGCGAACCCCACGACGAACTCCCCGACAGCCGCGCCCCTGCGCGTAGGACTCCTCGGCACCGGCCC
Organism: Streptomyces lothianensis; assembly: GCF_047779955.1. Lineage (NCBI taxonomy): Bacteria > Bacillati > Actinomycetota > Actinomycetes > Kitasatosporales > Streptomycetaceae > Streptomyces > Streptomyces lothianensis. Next base: position 52,904 of record NZ_JBLMKT010000041.1, read on the forward strand.
CTGGGCGAGTCGCGTCCACGGCCCCGCGCTCGCCGCACACGCCGGTGTGCGGCTCGTCGGCGTCTGGGGGCGGCGGCCCGAGGCGGCCGCGCTGCTGGCGAAGGAGCTCGGCACTCAGGCCTACGACGATGTGGAGGCGCTGTTCGACGAGGTGGACGCGGTCGCCATCGCGCTGCCGCCCGACGTCCAGGCGCCGCTCGCCGCCAGGGCGGCCCGGGCCGGATGCCACCTGCTGCTCGACAAGCCCGTCGCCACCGGCTTCGAAGCCGCCCGCGAACTCGCCGAAGCGGCCGCCGGCGTGGCCTCGGTGGTCTTCTTCACGCTGCGCTTCTCGGCGCAGGCCGGGCCCTGGATCGAGGAACAGGCGGGCGGCGAGGGGTGGTTCAGCGGGCGCGTCGACTGGATCGGCTCCCTCTACGCGCCCGGTGTGAAGAGCCCGTATGCCGCATCGCCCTGGCGCCGGGAGCGCGGCGCCCTGTGGGACGTCGGTCCGCACGCCCTGTCCGTGCTGCTGCCCGTACTCGGTGACGTCACCGAGGTGACCGCGCTGCGCGGCCCCGCCGACACCGTCCAGGTCCTGCTCCGGCACACCTCCGGCGCCGCCGGCAGCATGGCGCTCAGCCTCACCGCGCCCGAGGCGGCGGCCGGCGTGGGCGCCGAGTTCCGGGGCGCGCGCGGGGTGGCGAGGCTGCCCGAGGTGTGGGGCGACGGCCCGCTCGCCTCCTACGGGACGGCGATCGACGCGCTCGTCGACTCCGTGCGCAACGGGGTGGCGCACCCCTGCGACGTACGCCTCGGCCTGCGGGTCACGGAGATCCTCGCGCAGGCCGAGGCGGCGCTCACGCGGTGAGCGGCCCGGTCGGCGCTCCGTGCTTCCACCGGGCCCAGGACTTTCAAAAGCGCCCGAGCGCGTCCCGTACCGCCTCCTCCGAGCGCGCCACCACCGCGGTGCCGTCCTGGGCCGTGATGATCGGCCGCTGGATCAGCTTCGGGTGCTCGGCGAGCGCTTTGATCCAGCGCGCCCGCCCGCTCTCATCCCGCGGCCAGGCCTCGCGGTCCTTCAGGTTCAGCTCCTTGGCGACCGGTTCCTGGGTGCGGGCGATGTCCCAGGGTTCGAGGCCGAGCCGCTTCAGCACGTCACGGATCTCGGCCTGCGTCGGCACGTCCTCCAGATACCGCCGCACGGTGTACTCGGCCCCCTCCGCGTCGAGCAGCGAGAGGGCGCTGCGGCACTTGGAACAGGCGGGATTGATCCAGATCTCCATGCCGGGAAGCGTACTGCGCGAGAGTGTCACGATCACCCTCAAGGGCCGTGTGGCCAGGGGCTTTTGTCAGTGGTGGGCAGTAGAATAGAAGCAGTGTTCGAGCTTGGGGCGTGAAGGTGCCGGCCGTGCCGCGGCCGGTGTCCCCACGGCTCCCGACCACCCCTGGAGGTTGCCCATGGTCCCTGCCGCACTCCGAGCCCAGTCGCCGCTGCGGTCCCAGACGGCGTTGCCGATCGACGTCCCCTACGTGCCGTTCGCCAAGAAGGCGCTGCCCGCGGGCCGGCCCCGCGAGTGGTACATCTCGCACAACCGCCGCCTCAAGGCCATGCGCCTCGCGATAGCCCTGCTCGACTCGGGCGTGTACCGGCCCGAGCAGGCCGACAACCACCGCATCCGCAGCACCGCGGACCTCGTCGGTATCCACCCGCCGTCCGAGACCACCTGCCACATGGTGCGCGCGCTGATGCGCTACACCCGCTGATCGACCGCGCGAAACCGCCGGGCGGGCCGAACTCCTCCGGCCTGCCCGGCAGTTGCCCGCACCGGCAGGGCGCCCCCGGCCACGCGCCACCCCGTAACCTCGACGCCATGACCGACCCGACGGACTCACCCGACTCACCCGACTCGCCTGTCCCGCCTGCCTCGCCCGACGTACGCCTGATCCACTCCGTTCCGGTGCTGATCCTGCCGCCCGAAGGCGACCCCGTCGCCCGAGAGCAGGACGCCCTCGACCTCATCGGCGAAGCCGGCTACCGCGGTGCGCACTGGGCCGCCGTACCGGCCGAACGCTTCGCCCCCGACTTCTTGGTGCTGCGCACCCGGCTCGCGGGCGACGTCATCCAGAAGTTCGTCCAGTACGGGGTGAAACTCGCCGTGGTCGGCGACATCACCGCACACGTGGCCGCGAGCACCGCGCTGCGCGACTTCGTACGGGAATGCAACCGGGGCACGCAGACGTGGTTCGTCACCGACCTCGCCGAACTGGAGGACCGCCTGAAATGAGCACGGCCCGGGGGACCATCACCCTCCTCACCCTCGGCGGCACCATCGCCATGTCCGGCAACCCCGTCGCCGGTGTGGTCCCGCGCCTGACCGGCGCCGAACTCACGGCCGCCGTCCCCGCGCTGGCGGACCATCCGCTCGACGTCCGCGACGCCCATGCCGTCCCCAGCGCCAACCTCACCTTCGCCCAGCTCTTCGCCGTCGCCGAAGAGGCCTCGCAGGCGGTGCAGGCGGGCGCGGCGGGCGTGGTCATCACCCAGGGCACGGACACCCTGGAGGAGACCTCGTACCTCCTCGACCTGATCTGGCCGCACCCCGAGCCCCTGGTCCTCACGGGCGCGATGCGCAACCCCACCCTCGCGGGCGCGGACGGCCCGGCCAACCTCCTCGCCGCCGTACGTGTCGCCGCGTCCCCCGAGGCCCGCGACCTGGGCGCGCTCCTGGTCTTCAACGACGAGATCCACGCACCCCGTTGGGCCCGCAAGACCCACTCCACCAGCACGGCGACCTTCGCCTCCCCGAACACGGGCCCGCTCGGCCACATCATCGAAGGCACCCCACGCCTCCTCACCCGCCCACCCCGCCTCCCGGCACTACCGTCGGCAGCCGAGGCGTCAGCCATGGCCCGCGTCGCCCTCCACACGGTCACCCTGGACGACGACGCGGCACACCTCCCCCACCTCCGGCACCTCCCGGAAACCCACCAGGGCCTGGTGCTCGCGGCCTACGGAGTCGGCCACGTACCGGCCGCCCTCGCGCCGGTCCTGGGCGAACTGACCACCCACATCCCGGTGATCCTCACCTCCCGCACCGGCGCCGGCTCAACCCTCGCCTCCACCTACGCCTCCCCGGGCTCGGAATCCGACCTCCTGAACCGAGGCCTGACCAACGCCGGCCTCCTGGACCCCTACAAGTCCCGCATCCTCCTCCGCCTCCTGCTCTCCACCGGAGCGGACCGGGACCGCATCTCGGAAGAGTTCGCGCTACGGGGGTGAGGGGCGTGGACGAGAGGCGTGGACGAGAGGCGTGGACGAGGGGGACTGCTACCGGACCCCACGCCCCCGGCACTACGCCCGAATCCCAGCCGCCCACTTGCGCCGCCGCAGCACGTAGTCGTCGAACAGGTGGGCGCTGCGATCGAGCAGCGCGGCGACCTCGGCGTCGCCGCGCGGCACACCACCATCGGCCTGCCACCGCTGTACGGACATTTCGGCCCAGTGCCTCAGCCGCACGTCCTCATCGCCCAGCAGGCTTACGGCGACCCGAAGCTGAGGCAGCCCGCCCTTCTGCGTGAGCAGCCGGAACGCGGCACGGCGCGTGCGCGCGGCCCGACCGGGGGCCACCCGGTGCATGAGCCACTCCTCGGGCAGCTGCGCCGCGCTCGGCAGCAGAGCGGTCACCGCTTCCCGTACGACACCGGGCGACTCGTCGTCGATCAGCGGGAGCAGCCGTTCGGCGAACGCCAGGTCCAGCAGGCGCAGTCCGGCGACGGCTCGCGCGCGTACGGCCGCCCGTTCATGCCCCGCGTACCTCCACAGTGTCCCGGCGTCCGAGGCCCGCTCGCACTCGGCCAGCCCGATGACGGCACCGGGCGTGACGTCCTCACCCGTGCACAACTCCTGGTAGTACAGGTGGGGATCGTGTCCGTCCTGCCGTACGACATAGCGTGCACACGCGCGTACGAGCGCCGAGCGGTCGGTCAGGAAGTCAGGCGCCAGCCCGGCCCGCCCGAGCCGTCGCAGCGCCGTGACTCCCGCGGAGCGCGCCCGCGGATTCCGTGCCGCCAGCAGGGCTCCAAGCACGTCGTCGGCAGTTGCCTCCGTTACGTCACGCAGTGCGGCGTCGGCGCAGAGCCGCTGCACCACGGTGTCCGGGTCGTCGACCGCCGTCCGGGCCGACTCCCGGGCGTCGAGCCACCGTTCCTCCAGGGCCCAGCGACAGGCCTCACGCCGCACGCGTACATCCGGGGAGCCGAGCAGGATCCCTATGGAGCCGTGGCCCACAGCCTTGCGCAGGAGCTCGGCCCCGAACTCCCCCCGCGCCCGCTTCCCGAGTCGCAGCACGGGAGCGGCGAGACGCGTGAGCGCATCGGCATCGCACGCGGGCATCGCTTCCAGAAGCACGTGCCGGGCGCACGTCCGCACAGGGTCTGCCCAGTCGGCGCAGCGCACGGCGACCAGCGGCAGCAGAGCCGTGCGCGCGGTCGGCCGCTGCAGCGCGCGCTCGCGTATCCGACCATTCGGATGGCACAGGGCGATCGCGGTCCGTTCGACCTCACCGAGGCCTGCCACCGTCCCTGGCCCTGTCCCCGACTGTGTTCCGAACAGCTTCCGCCGCGACGGGAGGAGCTGCGTGTGCCACCGCCCGATGTCCCGCACGGTGCGATCCCAGCCGAGCCACTCCCCGGCCGACCAGGACCGCACTGCCTGCTCCAGGTCCAGCTGTCCGCGTACGACGGCGATCACCGTGTCGTGCATGTCCGCACCTCGCTTCCGAGGTGCCGATGCTATGCGGGCGAATGCGGCCGGGGCGCTCCGGTTTTGGTCGCGTACTACGAGCCGGATGTGGCCGCGGGGTACGCCATGACCGGTGGCGACGTACGCAGTCGGCGACGACCCGAGGTTCGATCTGCCCGAGCACTGGACGTAGAGGGCGGCGCTTGGCGGCACGACGACTGCCCGGAGCGGGAGAGCTGAGCCGGCGACGCGATGAGGGCCTTCCCCCGCGGGACGGGCAGAGGCCCTCATCGCGCAGGTTCACCGAGGGCTCAGGTGCCGGGGAGAAGGCTGCCGTTGAGGTGGTCGAGAACGACGTGGGCGTGGAGGCGCACGCCGGTGGCCAGGGTGTCGTCGTCGACGTAGAAGTGCGGGTTGTGGTTGAACGCCATGCCGCGCCCGCCCTCGGTCGGCGTCGGTACGCCCTCGCTGTCGAACTCCAGGTCCTGGACGCCGAGCAGGACGTACAGGCCGCCGTACTCGTTGACGAACTCGGAGACATCGTCGTAGCCGAGTGTCGGCGGGGTCCGCGCCACGTTGTGTTCGCCGACGACGCGACGGAAGGTGGGAAGCGCGGCGGCCACCCACTCCCGGTGGTTGTGCACGGCGGGCACGTCCTGGAGGTATTCCGTGGTGCCGGTGCAGCGATATGCCTGCGCGGTGTGCTCGACCAGCGTGGAAAGCCGCTTCTGCACCTGCGTCATGTCCGCCTCGACGCTGCAGCGGACGGTGCCCCACAGTGTGACCGTCTGCCCGATGATGTTGAAACGGCCGACGTCCTCGATGTGGCCGATGGTGACCGTGATCGGGTCGAACGCGGTGATCTGCCGGTAGAGCTGCCCGATGCCGGTGAGGACGGCGCCGACCGCGGGCATCGGGTCGATGCCCTGCCACGGCGTGGAACCGTGCACCTGCCGACCGGTGATCACGATCTTGATCAGGCAGGAGGCGCCGAACTGGTTGCCGACCCGGTAGCCGACGGCCCCCTTGGGGAACGGGGCCACGTGCATGCCGAAGGCCATGGTCGGTACGGGGTCGTCGCACGCGCCCTCCTTCAGCATCTGGAGGGCGCCACCCTGTTCGTCGACGGGCGGTCCTTCCTCGGCGGGCTGGAACACGAACAGAACGGTTCCCGGGAGCCGGTCGCGCACCCCGGCCAGCACGGTGGCCGCGCCCAGCAGCATCGCGGTGTGCGCGTCGTGACCGCAGGCGTGCGAGACCGGGAAGGGACCACCGGGGTAGTCCTGGTCGACCGTCCGGGAGGCGAACGGCACCCCGCACAAATCCTCGACCGGCAGCGCATCGATGTCGGCCCGCAGCGCGACGACACGGTCGCCCGGTGCACCGCCGCGCAGGACACCGACCACGCCGTGACCGGCGAGACCGGTGCGCACCTCGTCCAGGCCGAGCGAGCGCAGGTGGTCCTCGATGAGCTTCGCCGTCGCACTCTCGCGGTTCGGCAGCTCCGGATGGCGGTGCAGGTGTTGACGCCAGGCGATCACCTGCCCCGCCACCTCCGTGACCCGGCGGTCCAGCTCGTCAGGGCCGAGATCGGGCATGCGGGCCTCCGTGGTCATCGACGAGGCTTCGAACGTAGCCGTGGCGGTGACCGTCCGGCCTGCCGCATTCGTACGAACGGGCGGTGCAGATCGGACGGAGTCGATGGAGCCGTGCCGATGGGGCGGTGCCGATGGAGCCGTGCCGATGCGGCGGGTGGAGGGCGGGCTGGTCGTAGGGGGGTCGCGGTCTCTGTCGGAGTGCCTCGCCTGCCGGGATCGCCCCGGTCCCTCGCGACGGCCTCACTCCCCCTCGGAGCCCAGCGCCTCCACAACCCCCGCGAACGCCGGATGCCCCACGACCTCGCACGACAGGCGCAGTTTGCGGCGGACGGTCGCGTAGCGCTGGGCGAGTTGGATGCCCGGTTCGCCGTTGTTCTCCCATGCCTGCACGACCACCGCGTCGGAGCGTTCCTGGTCGACGGTGAAGTACCCGTCGTGTGCCAGCGCATAGCGCAGACAGTCCGTACCGGCCTTCCGCAGCTGCTCCCGGGCGATCTCCGCCTCCCGTTCGAACGTGTCCGCCCGGCAGCGCACGAGCTTGCGGCCGTCCGCGTACTCGATCAGCACGAATGTCGTCAGACTCTGCCCCTTGGTCTCCCGCAGGGATTCGACGGCGTGATGGATGGCGGCGAGAGCGAGGGCGAGCAGCTCCTCGGGGGCGTCGTCGAGTGCAGACGTAGACATGCCCCCAGCAAACCACGCGGCGAGCGAGCGCCTTCCCGGCCCCCGCCGCGGGGCGGCTGCAGGACGGCCACTGGGTTCATACGGCAGTGACCGTGCTCGATCAACTACGGGAGTACGGAGCGGTCGGCGTGAGCGAAGGGCGCGATCCCGCCGGCCTGATGCCGCATGGGTCGCGTAGCTGATCGGCAACCGTGCATCGAACGGCCGTGGGCCGTGGCCTCCTCCTCGACGGGGAAGGACACGGCCCACGGCTCACGGCCCGCATGCGGCGCAGAGCGTTGGAATCCGGCGCCGGCCTGTGCGTTTTTTAGATGTCGAAGTACAGCTCGAACTCGTGCGGGTGCGGGCGCAGCTGGATCGGGGCGATTTCGTTCGTGCGCTTGTAGTCGATCCAGGTCTCGATCAGGTCGGAGGTGAACACACCGCCGGCCTGCAGGTACTCGTTGTCCGCCTCGAGGGCGTCGAGGACCGCGGGGAGCGAGGTCGGGACCTGCGGGACGCCCGCGTGCTCCTCGGGGGCCAGCTCGTAGAGGTCCTTGTCGATCGGCTCGGCCGGCTCGATCTTGTTCTTGACGCCGTCGAGGCCCGCGAGCAGCAGCGCCGAGAAGGCGAGGTACGGGTTCGAGGACGGGTCCGGGGCGCGGAACTCGACGCGCTTGGCCTTCGGGTTCGAGCCCGTGATCGGGATACGCATGGCCGCGGAGCGGTTGCGCTGCGAGTAGACCAGGTTGACCGGGGCCTCGAAGCCGGGGACCAGGCGGTGGTACGAGTTCACCGTCGGGTTCGTGAAGGCGAGCAGCGACGGGGCGTGCTTGAGGATGCCGCCGATGTAGTAGCGGGCGGTGTCCGACAGGCCCGCGTAACCGGCCTCGTCGTAGAAGAGCGGGGAGCCGCCCTGCCACAGCGACTGGTGGACGTGCATGCCCGAGCCGTTGTCACCGAAGATCGGCTTCGGCATGAAGGTCGCGGTCTTGCCGTTCTGCCAGGCGACGTTCTTCACGATGTACTTGAAGAGCATCAGGTCGTCGGCCGCGGCGAGCAGCGTGTTGAACTTGTAGTTGATCTCGGCCTGACCGGCGGTGCCCACCTCGTGGTGCTGGCGCTCCACCTGCAGGCCCTGGCGGTCCAGCTCCAGGGAGATCTCGGCGCGCAGGTCGGCGAAGTGGTCGACCGGCGGGGCCGGGAAGTAGCCGCCCTTGTAGCGGACCTTGTAGCCGCGGTTGTTCTCGACCGCGCCGGTGTTCCAGGCGCCCGCCTCGGAGTCGATCTCGTAGATCGACTTGTTGGCGGAGGTCTCGAAGCGCACCGAGTCGAAGACGTAGAACTCGGCCTCGGGGCCGAAGTAGGCGGTGTCGGCGATGCCGGTGGAGGCGAGGTAGGCCTCGGCCTTCTTCGCCACGTTGCGCGGGTCGCGGGAGTACTGCTCGCCCGTGATCGGGTCGTGGATGAAGAAGTTGACGTTCAGCGTCTTGTCCCGGCGGAACGGGTCGACACGGGCCGTCGACAGGTCGGCGCGCAGCGCCATGTCGGACTCGTGGATCGCCTGGAAGCCGCGGATCGACGAACCGTCGAAGGCCAGCTCCTCGTCCGGGTCGAACGCCGCCGCGGGCACCGTGAAGTGCTGCATCACACCCGGCAGGTCGCAGAACCGGACGTCGACGAACTTCACGTCCTCGTCTGCGATGAACTTCTTGGCGTCGTCGGCGTTCTGGAACATCCAGCTCCTCCTACTCCCGGTCCGGGGTGGAGCCGGGGCTGTCTTCCTCGTGGTGCGGCCGGTGCGGTGGCCCACGTTGGACCCGACCATAAGGACGGCGGATTTCTCAAGCATGACCCATTTGTTTCGCCCAAGTTAACCGGCGCAGGGGTGACGGGGGGCTCACACGGGGTGACAGGGGCGTTGGCAGGGCGGTGACAGGGTGGTGACAGGGGTGCCGTCGCGGTCCCGATCGGCACCCGACCGGGTCGCGACGAATCGGGGCGCAGTACCGTTGTCGCGTGGACAACAGGCAAGCAATCGGATCGTGGCTCTCCGGCCCCCGGCAGACCGCCGAGGACATGGGTGTCGACTTCGGCTACCGCGGCCAGCAGCTCGGCCTGCCCGAAAACGGACCCGGGTCGATCGCGCGGCCCGGCCGCAGGATCGCGGCGCTGTTCATCGACTGGGCCCTGTGCATGCTGATCGCATACGGACTGCTCGCGCGCGGTGAGGCCCAGACCGCCGGGAACTGGGCGGTCCTCGTCCTCCTGGTGATGAGCGTCCTGACCGTCGGCACCATCGGCTCCACCCCGGGCAAGCGGATCATGGGTCTGCGGGTCCTCGCCGAGGACGGCGACCGGCTCGGCTTCCTCCGTGTGATCGTCCGCAGTGTGCTGCTGTGCCTGGCGATCCCGCCGCTCGTCTGGGACCGCGACGGCCGCGGGCTGCATGACCGGCTGGCCCGGGCGGTTCAGGTCCGGATCTGAGGAGGGTCCGGTCCGGTTCGCCCGAGGTGGGGCGCGGACGGTTCAGGGGCCGAAGGTCTCAGGCGTGCGCCGAAGGTCTCAGGCGTGCGCCGAAGGTCTCAGGCGTCCAGCGTCCGCCCCATCAGTACGTCGTCCACGTACGTCCCGCCGAGCAGGAACTCCTGCGGCAGCACCCCCTCCACCCGGAACCCCTCCGACTCGTACAGCCTGCGCGCCGGAGTGTTGTGGCCGAGGACCCGCAGGGTCATCCGCCGGGCGCCGCGGTCCAGCGCCCAGTCGCATGCCGCGCGGATGAGCGCGCGGGCCACACCCTTGCCGCGGGCGGAATCGGCGACGGCGATGCCCTGGATCTGGCGGACGTGGGCGTTGCTGGGCAGCGGGGTGGGCGGCACCACCCTGATGTAGCCGGCGACCTCGCCGTCGACCTCCGCGACCAGGTACTCGTCGGTCCCGTGCCGCTCGTCGAAGAACGGCTGGTCCGGCGAGGGCCGCGGCGCCACCGCGTGCAGCGTCGACCAGGTGGCGTGGTCGATACGGGCGAGCGCGGACTCGTCGGTGCGGCGGGCGGAGCGTATGAGAGGCGAGGACATCGGATCACTGTACGACTCGCCCACGGCCGGGCGCCGCGCCTTTTCGAGGCGTGACCCGGAGGGTGCCGGGCGGGCAGGATGGCGGCATGACGCAGCCCTCGCAGCAGTCACAGCCCTCGCGGTCATCACAGCCCTCGCAGCCCTCGCAACTCCGTGTCGCCGTCGCCGGGGCCTCCGGACTCATCGGCTCGGCCCTGACCCGCTCGCTGCGGGCCGACGGCCATGAGGTCGTACGCCTGGTGCGCCGCCCCGCCCGTACCGCGGACGAGGCCGAGTGGGATCCGAAACGGCAGTACGTGCAGGCCTCCGGCCTCGTCGGCTGCGATGTGGTGGTCAATCTGGCCGCGGCCGGTGTCGGCGACCACCGGTGGACCGCCGCGTACAAGAAGGAGCTGCGCGACAGCCGCGTCCTGGGCACGGCCGCGCTGGCCGAGGCCGTCGCCTCCCTCGACGAGCCGCCGCGGGTCTTCGTGAACGGCAGCGCGATCGGCTACTACGGCGATACGGGGGACCGTGCCGTGGACGAGAACGCGCCTGCGGGGGAGGGGTTCCTGCCCTCGCTCTGCGTGGCCTGGGAGGAGGCGGCGGGCGCCGCGGTCGAGGCCGGGGTCCGTACGGTGTTCACCCGCTCGGGGCTTGTCGTGGCGCGGCGCGGTGGGGCGTGGGGGCGGATGTTCCCCCTGTTCAAGGCGGGGCTCGGGGGGCGGCTCGGCAGCGGGCGGCAGTACTGGAGCTTCATCGCGCTGCACGACGAGGTCGCCGCGCTGCGGCACGTCATCGACACGGAGGAGCTGTCGGGGCCGGTGAATCTGACCGCCCCCGAGCCGGTCACCAACCGGGAGGCGACGGCTGCGATGGGGCGGGTGCTGCGGCGGCCGACGGTGTTCGCGGTGCCGCGGGTGGCGTTGCGCGTGGTCCTCGGGGAGATGGCCGGGGACGTGCTGGGCAGTCATCGGGTGCTGCCGGGACGGCTGAGCGAGTCCGGGTTCAGGTTCGCGTTTCCGACGATCGAGGAAGCGGTGCGGGCGGCGGTCGCGGAGAAGGGTTAGCGGTCGATACTCAGCGGGCGGACGGGCGGACGGGCGGACGGGCGGACGGGCGGACGGGCGGACGGGCGGCGGTGGCGGGGGAGGGGTGGCGCCCCGGCATCCGACGGGGGCGGCTCGTTCCGTACGGGCTGATCGCGCGCCCCCATGCGACCACTCCCCGCACCCGCGGGACTACTCCCCGAAGCCGGGCGCGCCTACCCTTCGAAGCCGAACTCGGGTATTCCCCGCCGGAGTTGCGGAAGAACCCTGGTGGGCAGGAGTACTCCGGTCACGACGCTTCCGGGAGGCACACGTGCTGGACCGCGCGCACCACGCCGACGTCATCATCGTGGGGGCCGGAGCCGCCGGCCTCTCGGCCGCCCTGCGGCTGACCGGCGCGGGGGTGCGCACCCTCGTGGTGGAGGCGGCGCCGGACGTGGGCGGGCGGATGGCGACCGAGCAGGTCGACGGCTTCCGGCTCGACCGGATCGGCCGGCTCCTGTCCACGTCGTATCCGGAGCTGCGCCGTACGCCGGGCCTCGGCGCACTCGAACTGCGCCCCTTCTCGTCGGGCGCACTCGTATACAACGAGGGCCGTCTTCAGCGGGGTTGGGAGCCGCCGTCCGCACTGCGGACGGGCGCACGGCCCCGCCGGAGCGCGAGGGGCGCACTGACGGCTGCGCGCGCCCTCGCGAGCGCCCCCCGGGTCCGCTCCCGCGCGGCACGGCCCCCGCTCGGCGGAGCGCTCGACCAAGCGCGGCTGGGCGCTGCCCTGGCCCGTCTCGCCGGCACGTCGACGGAGCGCGTCCTGGCCCGCCCGGAACTCCCGGCCCTGGAGGCCCTGTTGGCCCGCGGCCTGCCCGCACGCACCGTCGAAACGTTCCTGCGCCCCCTGCTCTCCGCCCTCCTCTGCGACCCCGCGCTCACCGCCACATCGAGCCACTGCGGTGATCTCGCCCTGCGCGGCTACGCCCGCGGCCGCCTCTGCGTCCCCGCGGGCGGCGCCCGCAGCCTGCCGCGGCTGCTCGCCGCCGCACTGCCGCCCGGCACGGTCCGTACGGGGGTGAAGGCAGTCGACATAGCGACGACCTCCGTGCGCACCGCGGGCCACGGCGAACTCACCTGCCGCGCCGTCGTCCTCGCCACCGGCGCCCGCCAGGCCGCCGAACTGCTGCCCGGCCTGCGGATGCCGGACTTCCACCCCGTCACCGTCCTGCACCACACCGCCGAGCAGTCCCCGCTCGCCGAACCCGCGCTGGTCCTGGACGCCGAGCGCTCGGGACCGGTCGCGCACACCGCGGTGCTCAGCGAGGTCGACCCCTCGCGCGCCCCCGCGGGCCGCCCCCTGATCACCTCGGTCGTCCTCGGCCCGCCGCCCCCGGAGCGCGAGGTCCGCACCCACCTCGCCCGCCTCTACGGAACGTCCACCGCCGGCTGGGAACTGCTCGCCGTCCACCACGACCCCGAGGCCGTGCCCGCGATGCCCGCCCCGCACGATGTCCGCCGCCCGGTGCGGCTTCTGGCCGGCCTGTACGTCTGCGGCGACCACCGCGACACCGGCACGGTCCAGGGCGCCCTCCACTCCGGCCGCAGGGCGGCCCACGCCCTGCTCCGCGACTTCGGCATCGAGCCCACCGCGGAGACCGCCCCGGCCGCCGCCTGACCCCGCGACCACCGCCGCCCGCCCCGCCGTCCCGTCCCCCTGGCGTCCCGTCCGTCCCAGGCCGGCTACCCGAGCGCCGCCACGCGGTCCCGGTACCCCCGTACGGGAGTGGCATCGCGGTACGGCTCAAGACGGCGCTCGAAGTCCCGTACGTATTCGAGAGCCCGCACCGAACGCATCTCCGAGGCCTGCTGGGCCGCCTCCGCGCCGAGCGCGCAGGCCTGGTCGAGCTCGCCGAGGCCCAGGCGCGCGGTGGCAAGCACGACCCGGCAGAACAGGCGCGAGCGCGCGAAACCGGGCGCGCGCAGCTGCAGCGAGCGCTCCGCGTTCTGGGCGGCGGCACGGAACTGCTGCAGATCCCGGTGGCAGTGCCCCAGATCGTCGGCGAGCTGCGCCTCGTCGAAGGAGCGGGCCCAGTACGGGACGTCGTCGCCGGGCCGTGCCGCGTCGAGCGCGCGCTCGGCCCGTACGAGGGTGGCTGTGCAGGCCCGCACATCGCCGAGCACCCCGTGCCCGCGCGCCTCCACCGCGTGCAGCAGCGCCTGGACGGCCGGCGGCGCGGAGGGGCCGATGCCCTGCTGCGCGACCCGCGCCAGCTGCACCGCCTCCCGGCCGTGCCCGAGATAGACGGCCTGGCGGCTCATGGTCACGAGCACATACGAGCCGTACGCGCGGTCCCCGGCCGCCTGCGAGAGCCGTAGGGCCTGCACGAAGTACCGCTGGGCGAGGCCATGCGCCGCGATGTCGTACGAGGTCCAGCCGGCCAGCCGGGTCAGATCGGCCGCGGCGGCGAACAGGCGGCGGCCCGCGGCCTCGCCGTAGACGCCGCGCAGCATGGGCTCCGCCTCGTGCTCCAGATAACGCACCAGGGCCTGGCGGGCGTGCCCGCCGCCGTAGGCGTGGTCGAGGGCACGGAAGAGCTCGCCGACCGAGCGCAGCGCCGCGATGTCGCCGCCGCTGACCTTCAGGCCGGGGCTGCGCTCGGACTGGCGGCGCTGCTGCGGCACGTTCTGGCGGCCCTGCTCGGGGACACGCGGCGTCTCCGTGTCGAGCCGGCCGACGCGTTCGTCGGCCCGGCCGATCAGCCAGTCACGGCTGGGCACGACGAGTCCCGCCGGGGTGAAGGCGATCTTCCGTAACTCGGCGTGGCTGCCGGAGTCCTTGCGCCACAGACCGCTGACGATGTCGACGGCCTCCTGCGGGGTGGCGGCGAACTCCAGGCCCGCGTAGACGGGCGCGCAGGCGTCGAGCCCCAGGTCCTGGGCGGTGAGGCGGCGGCCGAGGCGGCGCGTGAACACCTCGGCGATCAGCGCGGGCGTCGTGCCGCGCGGCTGCTGGCCGCGCAGCCAGCGGGTCACGGAGGTTTTGTCGTAGCGCAGATCGAGGCCGTGCTCCAAGCCGAGCTGGTCGACCCTGCGGGCCAGCCCGGCATTGGAGAACCCGGCCTCGGCGATGAGCGCGGCGAGCTGGCGGTTGGGCGTGCGCTGCTGAGGTCGTTCCGTCATCAGCTCTGCGGTCTCCTGCCGTTCGGGTCCGGCGGCAAGGGGCTGGGTGGGCTGGTGGGCTAGGTCGGTGGGCCAGCCGCTGGACGGCGCGAATGTAACGGGGTGAGTGGGGTGTGTTGGGCTGATCCGGGCGCATTCATCCGATCGTGTGAGCACGGGTCCCTCCCGGGGCGGGGCGCCCTCGCCTTCCGGCAGGCCGCGGGTGCACGCGGCCCGTGGGGCAACTGCCAGCCCGTCCAGGGGGCACCTCCCACGCCCTTGAGGCAGTGGGGGGGGAGTTTGAGGACGAGCGCGTTCAGCGCGATCGGGGGCAAGGGGCGAAGCCCCGGAAGGGGGTCCAGGGGCGAAGCCCCGGGTGGCCCGCTCATCCGTGGGTTCCCGCGCAATCGGGCCCGCCCACCCTGGGCCCCCACCCCGTTGGGTGCCCGAACCGACGCACACCGGAGGCGTCGTACAGTTGCACGGTAGGCGAAGCGTGCATCGTGCAGGCAAGGCGTGCCCTCAGAGGGGCAGGCAAGATCGTGGAGGCACCGACGTGAGCGAGTTCCAGTTCGTCCGGATGGGATTCGGCGAGGACAGGGTCGACTACCAGGTCGCCTGGGACGAACAGCGCCGCGTGCACGCCGCCCGCTTCGCGGACGAGATCCCCGACACCTGTCTGCTCCTGGAGCACCTGCCCGTCTACACCGCGGGCCGCCGCACCGCCCCCGAGGAGCGCCCCCTCGACGGCACGCCGGTGATCGACGTCGACCGCGGCGGCAAGATCACCTGGCACGGTCCGGGCCAGCTGGTCGGCTACCCGATCCAGAAGCTGCCCCGCCCGGTCGACGTGATCGCACACCTGCGGCGTCTGGAGGACGCCATGATCGCGGTCTGCGCCGAGTTCGGCATCGCCACCTCGCGCGTCGAGGGCCGCGCGGGCGTCTGGGTGCTCGGCGACCCCGTCGAGGACCGCCCGAGGTTCGGCGGCCTCACGCTGGACTTCGACCCGCGCTCCACGGACCCCGAGTTCGATCCGCGCCTGAACGGCCCTGAGTACGCGCCGTCCAACGCGGGTCAGCGCGCCGAGGACCGCAAGATCTGCGCGATGGGCATCCGCGTCGCCAAGGGCGTCACCATGCACGGCTTCGCCCTCAACGTGAACCCGGACACCTCCGAGTTCGACAAGATCATCCCGTGCGGCATCCGGGACGCGGGCGTGACTTCGCTCTCGTACGAACTCGGCCGCGAGGTCACGATCGAGGAGGTGCTGCCGTTCGCCGAGAAGCATCTGCAGGCCGTTCTCGGGGAGGCGGAGCTCAGGCCGCGCGAGGTCGAGCCCGCCGTGTGAGGCCTTACAGGCCGCGCAGCCGCTCGGGCGGCATCCCGGGCGCGGGATGCGATCCTCCGTACGGGGGAATGCGGGATGGCAGCCTGAGGTTGCCCTCGACGTACGGCCGCACAGAGCCTGTTTCCGTACCCCCGTCGTTCGCGCGAAGCGCGGGCGCAGCGGCGGTCGGAGTGCGTGCCGGGCGTCGGGGCGCAGGCGGGGGTGCGGAAACAGGCTCGGAAGCACGGGCGTACCCTGGTGTACGCCGAAGAATCGAAGCTGTAGGGAGCCCGACGTGTCCGCAGTTGCACCCGACGGACGCAAGATGCTGCGCCTGGAGGTCCGGAACTCCCAGACCCCCATCGAGCGCAAGCCCGAGTGGATCAAGACCCGGGCGAAAATGGGCCCCGAGTACACGAAGATGCAGAACCTCGTGAAGGGCGAGGGTCTGCACACCGTGTGCCAGGAGGCGGGCTGTCCCAACATCTACGAGTGCTGGGAGGACCGCGAGGCAACCTTCCTCATCGGCGGTGACCAGTGCACGCGGCGCTGTGACTTCTGCCAGATCGACACCGGCAAGCCCGAGGCCCTCGACCGCGACGAGCCCCGCCGCGTCGGAGAGTCCGTGGTCACCATGGACCTGAATTACGCCACCATCACCGGCGTCGCCCGCGACGACCTGGAGGACGGCGGCGCCTGGCTGTACGCCGAGACGGTCCGCCAGATCCACCAGCAGACCGCCGAGCGCGCCGACGGCCGCACCAAGGTCGAACTGCTCGCCCCCGACTTCAACGCGGTCCCGGAGCTCCTGAAGGAGGTCTTCGAGTCCCGCCCCGAGGTCTTCGCGCACAACGTCGAGACCGTGCCGCGGATCTTCAAGCGGATCCGTCCCGGTTTCCGCTACGAGCGTTCCCTCGGTGTCATCACCGCGGCCCGCGAGTTCGGCCTGGTCACCAAGTCGAACCTGATCCTCGGCATGGGCGAGACCCGCGAGGAGGTCAGCGAGGCGCTGCAGCAGCTGCACGACGCCGGCTGCGATCTCATCACGATCACCCAGTACCTGCGTCCCTCGGTGCGCCACCACCCCGTCGAGCGCTGGGTGAAGCCGCACGAGTTCGTGGAGCTCAAGGAGGAGGCCGAGCAGATCGGCTTCGCCGGTGTCATGTCGGGTCCGCTGGTGCGTTCCTCGTACCGCGCCGGGCGTCTGCACCAGATGGCCATCGAACGGCGTCATTCAGCTGCTCCGCAGCGGGGCGGCTCCATCGTCACCGCGCAGGCGGTCTGACGGACCAGGGCGCACGCGCGGGCCCCGGAGGGTTGTGAGTTCGCGCACAAGAAGTTACTCATACGTAGGACCGTGTGGACGCGGCCCGTACGATCCCCGCAGGCAGGGGCGCCGTACGGGCCGCGCCCGGTTCCCGGCCCGGCCCGACAAGGCTTCATACGTGTTTGACCGACCGGTCACGCGCTGGTAACACCAGTCAGTGAGCCTGAACTCACAGCACGTCATCGCGTCAGGTGATTCACAGCTTGTGATCACGGCACGTGACCGACCCGAGGGGGAGCCACCACCATGCAGGCCGCGCCCGTCCGCGCCACCGCCATCCCGTCCCTGACCGGCGCCCTGCGCGCCATGGAGGCCCTGCTGCTCGGCAGCGGCCAGCGCACCGCACGCCGCAACGCCTGGACGTCCGTGCTCGAGGACCGGCGCCGCGCCAAGGACCGCGTGGAGGCGCAGCGGGTCATGGAAGCCGCGGGTCCCCGCCGCACGGCCCGCCCGTCGTAGTCTCCCCGGCGGGCACGTAAACTTCCCGGTATGGCGAGGAAGGACGACGCAGCGAGCGCTGCGAACGCAGGGCGACTCAAGCAGATCGCCCTCACTTACAAAATGACCCGACGGGCCGATCCGAAGATCGGTCTGATCATTGCCGCGGTGGGAATCGTCACCCTTGGTGTCTTCCTCGCGATCGGCTTCCTGATCGGACACCCGGTCTATCTCGGCATCCTGGGCTTCGTGCTCGCCTTCCTTGCGATGGCGATCATCTTCGGGCGCCGGGCCGAGAAGGCCGCGTTCGGACAGATGGAGGGCCAGCCCGGCGCCGCGGCGGCGGTGCTCGACAACGTGGGACGCGGCTGGACCACCACCCCCGCGGTCGCGATGAACCGCAGCCAGGACGTGGTCCACCGGGCCGTCGGCAAGGCCGGCATCGTGCTGATCGCCGAGGGCAACCCGAACCGGGTCAAATCCCTGCTCGCCGCCGAGAAGAAGAAGATGGCGCGCATCGTCGCCGACGTGCCGGTGCACGACTTCATCGTGGGCAACGGCGAAGGCCAGGTCCCCCTCAAGAAGCTGCGCACCTCGATGCTGAAGCTTCCCCGGGTCCTGAGCGGACCGCAGGTCACCACCACCAACGACCGGCTGCGCGCCATGGGCGACATGATGAGCCGGCTCCCCATCCCCAAGGGGCCCGTCCCCGGCAACGGCAAGGGCTTCAAGATGCCGCCGCGCGGCTGACCTCCCCTCGCCCACAGCCGCTCCGGAGCCGAGAACCGGAGTCAGGGAAAGGCCCGTACCGGCGCATCCAGGCACCGAGCAGACCGCCAGGATTCGCCGGTACGGGCCTTTTGCCGCAGGGTTACTGGTGTGATCCGCCGCGCCCACGACCCCGAGCTGCCCGGGGCGAGGCCGCCCAGGCCGTCGCCGTGGTTCAGGGCGCTGCCCGTCCTGCTCATCGTGCTCCTGGTGATCCTCCAGGAGGTCACGCCGCCCGGCATCGAGCTCGGCTTCCTGCTCGCCGCCACCCCACCGCTCGCCGCTCTCGCCTACGGACCCCTCACGACTTCGCTCTTCGGCGGACTTGTCGTGGTGCTGCTCATGCTGCCCGGCCTGAGCTGGGAGCACCCCGGCAACGGGGACGCCCTCACCGTCGCCTTCGTCGCGGCGCTCAGCGTGGCCATGTCCTCCGTACGCACCCGCCGCGACGCCCAGCTGATGACCGTGCGCTCGGTCGCCGAGGCCGCCCAGCTCGCCGTGCTGCCGCCGCTCGCGCCCCAGGTGGGGCACGTGCGGTGCACGGCGCTCTACCGGGCCGCACAGCGCGGCACCCTGCTCGGCGGCGATCTGTACGACGTACGGGAAGGGCCCCACGGCGTACGGGCGCTGGTCGCCGATGTGCAGGGGCACGGGCTTGCGGCGGTCGGGACGGTCGCGTCGCTGCTCGGGGCGTTCCGCGAGGCGGTGCTCGACGAGCCCCGGCTCGAAGGGGTCGCGGCCCGGCTCGACCGGCGGCTCGTCGTGGACTCCGAGGATTCCGCGGACGAGTACCGCCGTGAACTGTTCGCGACCGCGACGCTCCTGGAGTTCCCGCCCGGTGGGTCGTCGGCACGGATCCTGTCCTGCGGGCATCCGCCCCCGCTGCTGCTCCGCGGCGGCTCGGTCCGGGAGGTCCCCGTACGGCCCGGGGCGCCGCTCGGGCTCGCCCTGGCCGCCTACACGCCCCCGCCCGTGCTCAGCCTCACCCTGCTGCCGGGCGACCGGCTGCTCGCCCACACGGACGGGGTGACCGAGGCACGCAACACGGCCGGGGCGTTCTACCCGCTCGCGGCCCGGCTCGCCGAGCTGGCGGAGACGGGCGACGAGGACCAGGAGGTGCTGGCGGAAGCTGTCTGGCGTGACGTGTGCGATTTCGCGGACGCGATTCGCGACGACGTGGCGCTGCTGCTGCTGTCGCGGGCCCGCCCGAAGGACTGAGCCGGGGCCCGGTCCGCCAAGGGCCGAGCCAAGGCCCGCCCGGAGGACAGAGCCGCGGCCTGTTCCGGGGCATGATCCGCAGGACGGGCCCCCGCGGGCCCTATTCCTCCGCGAACCGCTCCCAAAGCCGCGGGAAGTAGCGGGCGAGCGCCGCGTCGTCCTCGAAGTCGATCGGCGTGCCCTCCGGCTCGGCCCGGGCGGGCGAGATCCCGAGGTCCGGTGCCACGGTGCCGGTGAGCTGTTCGTAGGCCTCGTCCGCCGCGTAGCCGAGTTCCTCGCCGTCGCCGTCGATCTCCTCGTCGAACTCGCCGAGGAGATCCGCGAGCGAGTCCGGATCGTGCAGCGCGCCCTCGAAGACCTCACGTCCCTGGCCGATCAGCCAGCAGCGGAAGTAGTCGAAGGCATCGTCACTGGCACCGTCCAGGAGCACGGTGGCTGCGCCCCACAGATCCCAGCGGTACGCGCGGTTGTAGCGGGCCTCGAAGTGGCGGGCGAAGTCGAGTACGAGATCCGGGTCGAGGCGGAGCAGCCGTTCGACGAGCAGGTCGGCCTGTTCCTCGGGGTCGCCCTCGGCGTCCTCGCGGGTGGAGTCGATCAGCTCCCAGAACTCCGTCTCGTCCATCACGGGTCAAGCATCGGCCCTGCGGACAGCGGGCGCACGCGGAGTGCGTGAACTGGTCCGGAGGTGTCCGGATCGCAAGCGGAACTGCCCCGCTCGAAATGCGTCCGGAGCGACCGGGGAGACCGGAGAGAGGAACCCCGCTCGAAAGACGCCCGGAAAGCCGGACAGAAGATGTCGGGATTGGCTGAGACGGTCGTAGGCATGCAGACGAACAAGGAAGACCTCAGCGCGAAGACCGTCCTCGTGGCCGGGGCGACCCGGGGCGCGGGCCGGGCGATCGCCGTCGAACTCGGACGGGCCGGAGCCACCGTCTACGCCACCGGCCGCACCACCCGGACGCAGGTCAGCGAGGTCGGCCGCCCCGGCGAGACGATCGAGGAGACCGCGGAACTCGTCACCCGGGCGGGCGGCAAGGGCATCGCCGTGCCCACCGACCACACGGACCCCGACCAGGTGCGCGCCCTCGTCGAACGAATCGACCGCGAGCAGGGACGGCTCGACATCCTCGTCAACGACATCTGGGGCGGCAACCACCTGCTCGACTTCGACACGCGGATGTGGGACGTCGACCTGGAGCGCGGCCTGCGGATGATCGAACTCGGGGTGCGCACCCACATCATCACGGCAAGCCTCGCGCTTCCGCTCCTGGTCAGGAATCCGGGCGGCCTGGTTGTCGAGGTCACCGACGGAACCGCCGAATCGAACCGCGGCTTCCGTGAGAACTTCTACTACGACCTCGCCAAGAACGGCCCGATCCGCATGGCGTACATCCTCGGCGAGGAACTGAAGGGGGTCGACTGCAGCGCGGTCGCCCTCACCCCCGGCTTCCTGCGCTCCGAGGAGATGCTCGACATCTTCGGGCTCACCGAGGAGACCTGGCGCGAGGGCATCGCCGAGCAGGAGCTGTGGGACCTGTCCGAGACGCCCGCGTATCTCGGTCGTGGTCTCGCCGAGCTCGCGGCGGATCCGGAGCGGGCGCGATGGAACGGGAAGTCGCTGTCCAGCGGCGATCTGGCGCGCGAGTACGGCGTCACGGACACGGACGGCAGCCGGCCGCACGTCTGGGCGTTCATGGCGGCCCAGAAGCGGGGCGAGAAGCCGCGGGCGGAGGACTATCGCTGAGGGTGGCGGGGCGGCAGGCCAGAGGGCGGAGGGGTGGCGGGGTGGCGGGGCAACAAAGGGGCGGTTGCTCAGCCGCCGCCACTCTCCCGGTCGCTCAGCCGCCGCCACTCTCCCGGTCGCTCCCCCGGGTTTCCCCCCGGTCGGTCTCCGGGCCGCGCTCCCCGCGCCCGTACAGCCGCAGCAGCTCCCGGGCCTCCGTCACGAACCGCTCCCGCAGCCCGGCCGGGGCGAGGATCTCCGCCTCCGGGCCGAGAACGACGAGCTGGCTGTACGCGACCTCCGGGGACTCGACGGCGAGCGTCACCGTCACCCAGCCCTCCGCATCGGGCTCATCGGCGCCCTGCAGCGCCTGTGCGGCCGCTTGCCGGTCGGTGACGTACGGCAGCCTCCGTACGCCCCGCTCGGAGAGCCTGAGCACCACCTCGGCCCGCAGGATCGAACGGGCGAACTGGGCCGCCCGCTCCTCCCAGAAGCCCGGCAGATCGAAGGCTTCGTCGCGCTCGAAACGGTCGTCCTCGGTGGTGATCCGGGTGAAACGGTCGATGCGGTAGACCCGGAAGCCCGAACCGGGGACCCGTGCGCACAGGTACCAGACGCCCGCCTTGAGCACGAGCCCGTACGGCTCCAGTTCCCGCTCCACCTCGGCAGCCTCCGCCACCTCGGCCGCCTCCGCCGCCTCGGTGCCGCGGCGGCCGTAGCGCGCCGTGAGCCGGCGGTCGTCCCAGACCGCCTCGGCGATCGCGGGCAGCAGGTCCGGGGTCTGCGGCTCCTGGTACCAGCCGGGGGCGTCCAGGTGGAAGCGCTGGGCCGCGCTCTGCTGCGCATCGCGGAGCGAAGGCAGCAGGGCGGCGGAGACCTTGAGGCGGGCGGCCGACGCAGTGTCCTCCAGGCCCATCTCCCGCAGCGCGCCCGGCACGCCGGACAGGAACAGCGCCTCCGCCTCGGAACGGCCGAGCCCGGTGAGCCGGGTCCGGTAACCGCCGATCAGGCGGTACCCGCCGAGGCGTCCCCGGTCCGCGTACACGGGGACACCGGCCTCGGCGAGGGCCTGGGCATCCCGGGTGACGGTCCGCTCCGAGACCTCCATCTCCTGGGCGAGCTCGGCGGCGGTCATGCCGGGGCGGGCCTGCAGCAGGAGGACCATCTTGATGAGGCGGGCGGCGCGCATGAGGGCATTCTGCCGGGTGACCCACCCACCGCCCGGACGGGCTGAGAGTTGCCCCGGTGGGCAACTCTCAGCCCGTCGGGGGCTCAGAGCCCGTAGCGCTCCCGGGCCTCCTTCACGGCGGAGGCCGGGACCTCGCCGCGGCGGGCCAGCTGGGCCAGCGCGGCGACCACGATGGACTCCGCGTCGATGCCGAAGTGGCGGCGCGCGGCGTCACGCGTGTCGGACAGGCCGAAGCCGTCCGCGCCCAGCGAGGTGTAGTCCTGCTCGACCCACTGCGCGATCTGGTCCGGCACCTGCCGCATGTAGTCGCTGACCGCGAGCACCGGGCCCTGGGCGCCGTCGAGCGCCTGACGCACGTACGGGACGCGCTCCTCGCCGCGCAGCAGCGCCTCGTCGGCCTCAAGGGCGTCACGGCGCAGCTCGGTCCACGAGGTGGCGGACCACACGTCGGCGCCGACCCCCCACTCCTCGGCGAGCATCCGCTGGGCCATGAGGGTCCAGTGGATGGCCGTACCGGAGCCGAGCAGCTGGATCGCCGGCGCGTTCGCGGGGACCGTCACACCGGCCGACTCGGCGGTGTTGAAGCGGTACAGACCGCGCACGATGCCCTCGTCGACGCCGGCCGGCTTGGCGGGCTGCGGCATGGGCTCGTTGTAGACGGTCAGGTAGTAGAAGACGTCCTCCGGCTGCTCGCCGTACATTCGCTCCAGACCGCTCTTGACGATCGCCGAGACCTCGTAGGCGAAGGCCGGGTCGTAGGTGAGCGCCGCCGGGTTGGTGGCCGCGATCACCGGCGAGTGGCCGTCGGCGTGCTGCAGGCCCTCGCCCGTCAGGGTCGTACGGCCCGCGGTGGCGCCGATCAGGAAGCCCTTGCCGAGCTGGTCGGCGAGCTGCCACATCTGGTCGGCGGTGCGCTGCCAGCCGAACATCGAGTAGAAGATGTAGAAGGGGATCATCGTCTCGCCGTGCGTGGAGTACGCGGTGGCGGCGGCGATGAAGTCGGCCATCGAGCCGGCCTCGGTGATGCCCTCGTTGAGGATCTGGCCGTCCTTGGCCTCGCGGTAGTACATCAGCTGGTCGCGGTCGACCGGCTCGTAGGTCTGGCCCTTCGGCGAGTAGATGCCGAGCGAGGGGAAGAGCGACTCCATACCGAAGGTACGGGCCTCGTCCGGGACGATCGGCACCCAGCGCCTGCCGGTGTTCTTGTCCCGCATCAGGTCCTTGACCAGGCGGACGAACGCCATGGTCGTGGCCACCGACTGCGAGCCGGAGCCCTTGTCGAAGGAGGTGAAGGCCTTCTCGGACTGGGCCGGGAGCGCCTCGACCGCGTGCATACGGCGCGTCGGGGCCGGACCGCCGAGGGCCGCGCGGCGCTCCTGGAGGTAGCGGACCTCGGGGGAGTCGGCGCCCGGGTGGCCGTAGGGCACCTGGCCGTCCTCGAACTGCGCGTCGCTGATCGGGAGATCGAGCAGGTCACGCATGTTCTTGAACTCGTCGGTGGTGAGCTTCTTCATCTGGTGGTTCGCGTTCTTCGACGCGAAGCCCTCACCGAGGGTGAAGCCCTTGACGGTCTGCGCCAGGATCACGGTCGGCGCGCCCTTGTGCTCAAGAGCCGCCTTGTACGCGGCGAAGACCTTGCGGGGCTCGTGGCCGCCGCGGGAGAGCTGGAAGCACTCGATGATCTTGTCGTCGCTGAGCAGCTTCGCCATCTCGACGAGCGCCGGGTCCTTGCCGAAGAAATCCTCGCGGATGTACGCGGCATCGCGGGTCTGGTACGTCTGCACCTGCGCGTCGGGGACCTCGCGGATCCGGCGGACCAGGGCGCCCGTGGTGTCGAGCTGGAAGAGCTCGTCCCAGGCGTTGCCCCACAGCGTCTTCACGACGTTCCAGCCTGCGCCGCGGAACTGGGCCTCCAGCTCCTGCACGATCTTGAAGTTGGCGCGGACCGGGCCGTCGAGGCGCTGCAGGTTGCAGTTGATGACGAAGGTCAGGTTGTCCAGACCCTCACGGCTCGCGAGAGCGAGGGCCGCGGTCGACTCGGGCTCGTCCATCTCGCCGTCACCGAGGAAGGCCCACACGTGGGACTGCGAGACGTCCTTGATGCCGCGGTTGGTCAGGTAGCGGTTGAAGCGCGCCTGGTAGATCGCGGACAGCGGGCCGAGACCCATGGAGACGGTGGGGAACTCCCACAGCCAGGGAAGGCGGCGGGGGTGCGGGTAGCTGGGGAGGCCCTTGCCGCCGGCCTCCTGGCGGAAGTTGTCGAGGTGCGACTCGTCCAGACGGCCGTCGAGGAACGCGCGGGCGTAGATGCCGGGCGAGGCGTGGCCCTGGACGTAGATCTGGTCGCCGGAGCCGTCCTGCTCCTTGCCGCGGAAGAAGTGGTTGAAGCCGGTCTCGTAGAGCCAGGCGGCGGAGGCGAAGGTGGCGATGTGGCCGCCGACGCCGTGCTTCGATCCCCGGGTCACCATCGCGGCCGCGTTCCAGCGGTTCCAGGCGGTGATCTTCCGCTCCATCTCCTCGTCGCCGTCGACGGCGGGCTCCGCGGAGGTGGGGATGGTGTTGACGTAGTCCGTCTCCAACAGGCGGGGCAGGGCCAGGCCCGCGTCCTCGGCGTGCTGGAGGGTGCGGCGCATCAGGTACTCGGCGCGGTGCGCACCGGCGTGCTCGCTGACCGCGTCCAGGGAGGCCGCCCACTCGGCGGTCTCCTCCGGGTCGCGGTCCGGCAGCTGGTCGAGCTGGCTCGGGAGCTTGCCTACGGGGTCGGTCATGTTCGCCGCCTTCCGGACAGGATCTCCTCCTGTCCGCGGGCGGCCGGTGCTCGGCCGTGCGTCAGGAGAGACGGGGTGTTGATGGGCCCTGACTGGCAGGACAGGGCGGTGGACTGGGTGCAGTCCGGCGTCGAGAGTAAGCCGCTGATCGATGATCGATCAAAGTGTCGGGGGCAAAAATTCTTCGATCCGGTGAAGTCGGCACGGGGTGTCAGCTTGACGTGCACAGGGTGCCGGGCATATCGCCCGTAAACGGGCGCTAGTTTGTTTGCGCCTCGGCGCACTTGAGCGCACGCTGACCCCACCCTCCAGCCCCGCCGGCGTGTGAGGCGATCCGAGCGGAGCTCGGATGCGGGGGCCGGGGCGGAGCCCCGGGGAAACGGTGAAAGGGCGGGTGGGGGAAATCAGTCTCTCGCCGGAGCGGGTGCACAGCCGAGGACGTGGTCCTTGACCAGTTGGCCGATCCCCGGATCACGCCGCTGGAACGCCTCCACCAGCGCCTGGTGCTCCTCCGCGTAGGACTGCTGGACCGTGCCCAGCCAGCGGATCGACAGGGCCGTGAAGACCTCGATGCCGAGGCCCTCCCACGTGTGGAGCAGGACCGAGTTCCCGGCCGCCCGCACAAGCTCCCGGTGGAACGCCACCGTGTGCCGCACCTGGGCCGTGCCGTCCGTGGCCCGGTCGGCCACGTACAGGGCGGCGACGTGCGGCTCCAGGGCCGAGCAGTCGACGGCCAGCTTCTCCGCCGCCAGCTCCGCCGCGATCTGCTCGAGCCCCGCCCGCACGGGATAGGACTCCTCCAGATCGGCCGCGGACAGATTCCGCACCCGTACGCCCTTGTTCGGCGCCGATTCGATCAGGCGGAGCGACTCCAGCTCACGCAGCGCCTCGCGCACCGGCGTCTGGCTGACCTCCAGCTCGACGGCGATCCGGCGCTCCACGATGCGCTCACCGGGCTTCCAGCGGCCGCTGACGATCCCCTCCACGATGTGCTCGCGGATCTGCTCGCGCAGCGACTGGATGACGGGGGCGGTCATGCGGTGCTCCTTAGGGGAGGGCGCGATCCCTGCGTGAGCGCGGGTTCGACCCTCAAACAATACGGCGGTGCCCCCGTCCGGACGCGTCCGGACGGGGGCACACATGGCACTGAGTGACAAGGCTTACACGGCCGTCACCCCATTTGGGCGGATCAGAGACCCAGCTCGACCTCGAACTCGCCGGCCTCGAGGATCTGCTTGACCGTGCTCAGGTAGCGGGCGGCGTCCGCGCCGTCCACCAGGCGGTGGTCGTACGACAGGGTCAGGTAGACCATGTCGCGCACGGCGATCGTCTCGCCGAGCTCCGGGTGGCTGATGACCACCGGGCGCTTGACGGTGGCGCCGATGCCGAGGATGCCGACCTGGTTCGGGGGCACGATGATCGTGTCGAACAGCGCGCCGCGCGAACCGGTGTTGGAGATGGTGAAGGTCGCGCCGGACAGCTCGTCCGGGGTGATCTTCGAGGCGCGGACCTTGCCGGCCAGGTCGGCGGTCGCCTTGGCGATACCGGCCAGGTTGAGGTCGCCCGCACCCTTGATGACCGGGGTCATCAGGCCCTTCTCGGAGTCCACGGCGATGCCGATGTTCTCCGAGTCGTGGTACGTGATGGTGCCGTCTTCCTCGTTGATCCGGGCGTTGACGACCGCGTGGGCCTTCAGCGCCTGGGCCGCGGCCTTGACGAAGAACGGCATCGGGGACAGCTTGACGCCCTCACGGGCGGCGAAGGAGTCCTTGGCCTTGGCACGCAGCTTCATGATCTTGGTGACGTCCACCTCGACCATGGAGGACAGCTGGGCCTGGCCGTGCAGCGCCTTCATCATGTTGTCGCCGATGACCTTGCGCATGCGGGTCATCTTGACGGTCTGACCGCGCAGCTCGGAGGCCTCGATGGCCGGAGCCTTCGCAGCGGCGGCCGGGGCGGCGGAGGGAGCCGCAGCGGCCGGAGCGGCAGCCTTCGCGGCCTCGGCGGCGGCGATGACGTCCTGCTTGCGGATACGGCCGCCGACGCCGGTGCCCTTGACCGCGGCCAGGTCGACGCCGTTCTCGGCGGCGAGCTTGCGCACCAGCGGGGTCACGTACGCGCCGTCGTCGGCCGGCTGAGCAGCGGCCGGAGCGGCAGGCGCGGCAGGCGCGGCCGGAGCCGGAGCCGCCGGGGCCGCCGGAGCGGGCGCCGGAGCGGCCGGAGCCGGGGCGGTGGCCTGCGGGGCCGGGGCGGCGGGAGCCGGAGCCTCCGGGGCCGGAGCCGGGGCGGTGGGGGCGGCCGGAGCAGCGGCCGGGGCCGGGGCGGCGGGGGCGGCCGGGGCAGCCGGAGCGGCACCCGGTGCACCGATGACGGCGAGCTTCGCGCCGACCTCGGCGGTCTCGTCCTCACCGACCACGATCTCCAGCAGCACACCGGCGGTCGGCGCCGGGATCTCGGTGTCGACCTTGTCCGTGGAGACCTCGAGCAGCGGCTCGTCGGCCTCGACGGACTCGCCGACCTCCTTGAGCCAGCGCGTCACGGTGCCCTCGGTGACGGACTCGCCCAGGGCGGGCAGCGTCACGTCGGTGCCCGTGGCACCACCCGCGGGAGCGGCGGCCGGGGCGGCCTCGGCGGCCGGAGCCGCGGGTGCCTCGGCCTGCGGGGCCTCGGCAGCCGGAGCCGGAGCCTCGGCGGCGGCCGGGGCGGGGGCGGCCGTGGGGGCACCGCTGCCGTCGTCGATCAGGGCCAGCTCGGCGCCGACCTCGACCGTCTCGTCCTCGGCGACCTTGATGGACGCGAGCACACCGGCGGCGGGGGAGGGGATCTCGGTGTCGACCTTGTCGGTGGACACCTCGAGCAGCGGCTCATCGGCCTCTACGCGCTCGCCCTCGGCCTTCAGCCAACGGGTGACAGTGCCCTCGGTGACGCTCTCGCCGAGCGCCGGAAGGGTTACGGAAACCGCCATGGTTTCTGTTGCTCCTTATGGAAGTGCGGGAAGTTTGTGGGGCGGCACCTCGGCGTTCCGCCCGAGGGCTGCTAGTCGTGCGAGTGCAGCGGCTTGCCGGCCAGCGCCAGGTGAGCCTCGCCGAGCGCCTCGTTCTGCGTCGGGTGCGCGTGGATGAGCTGCGCGACCTCGGCGGGCAGCGCCTCCCAGTTGTAGATCAGCTGGGCTTCGCCGACCTGCTCGCCCATCCGGTCACCGACCATGTGGACGCCGACGACGGCGCCGTCCTTGACCTGGACCAGCTTGATCTCACCGGCGGTCTTGAGGATCTTCGACTTGCCGTTGCCCGCCAGGTTGTACTTCAGTGCGACGACCTTGTCCGCACCGTAGATCTCCTTGGCCTTGGCCTCGGTGATGCCGACGGAGGCGACCTCGGGGTGGCAGTACGTCACCTTCGGCACACCGTCGTAGTCGATCGGGACGACCTTCATGCCGGCAAGACGCTCCGCCACAAGGATGCCCTCGGCGAAGCCGACGTGCGCGAGCTGGAGGGTCGGGACGAGGTCACCCACGGCCGAGATCGTCGGCACATTGGTCTGCATGTACTCGTCGACCAGGACGTAGCCGCGGTCCATCGCGACGCCCTGCTCCTCGTAACCGAGACCGGCCGAGACCGGGCCGCGGCCGATGGCGACCAGAAGCACCTCGGCCTCGAAGGTCTTGCCGTCGGCGAGGGTCACGCGGACGCCGTCCTGCGTGTACTCGGCCTTCTCGAAGAAGGTGCCGAGGTTGAACTTGATCCCGCGCTTGCGGAAGGCGCGCTCCAGGAGCTTGGAGCTGTTCTCGTCCTCGACCGGGACGAGGTGCTTGAGGCCCTCGACCACCGTGACCTCGGTGCCGAAGGACTTCCACGCCGAGGCGAACTCGACGCCGATGACGCCGCCGCCCAGGATGATCGCGGACTCGGGGACGCGGTCCAGGACGAGCGCGTGGTCAGAGGAGATGATCCGGTTGCCGTCGATCTCCAGACCCGGCAGCGACTTCGGCACGGAGCCGGTCGCCAGAAGGATGTGGCGGCCCTGGATGCGCTGGCCGTTCACGTCCACCGAGGTGGGCGACGAAAGACGGCCCTCGCCCTCGATGTACGTCACCTTGCGGGAGGCGACGAGACCCTGCAGGCCCTTGTACAGGCCGGAGATCACGTCGTCCTTGTACTTGTGGACGGCCGCGATGTCGATGCCCTCGAAGGAGGACTTGACACCGAACTGGGCGCTCTCGCGCGTCTGGTCCGCGACCTCACCGGCGTGCAGCAGCGCCTTGGTGGGGATGCAGCCGTTGTGCAGGCAGGTGCCGCCGAGCTTGTTCTTCTCGATCAGGGCGACGTCCAGACCAAGCTGAGAGGCGCGCAGGGCCGCGGCGTAACCGCCGCTACCGCCGCCGAGGATCACTAGGTCGAAAACGGTGCTGGCGTCGTTCGCCACGTCACGTCCTCCATGCATGTGCGCCGTACGCCGGTCCTCACTGACCGCGCGGCGGCTGGTGTTCGGCCGCTTGTACCTTCGGCCCTCTGGTGGGGCCCTGTCCTGCCACAGGCCATCTTCGCACTTGTCGGCGGCGCGCGGGACGTCGGGCCGCGGTGCGAGACGTCTGATCGATCACACCGGCTGTCTTCGTGCAGCGTAGTGGGGGTGCGGGAGCTTCGGCCGCCGACGCGAACGGCCCCGGGCACACGCCCGGGGCCGTCGGTATGCGCTGCGGCGCGGAGGCAGCCTCAGCCGAGGTCGCCGGAAGCCGTGCGCTCCGCGAGGGCGACCAGCGTGCGCATCGCCGCGCCGGTGCCGCCCTTCGGCGTGTAGCCGAACGGCGAGCCGTCGTTGAAGGCCGGACCGGCGATGTCCAGGTGTGCCCAGGTGATGCCCTCGCCCACGAACTCGCGCAGGAACAGCCCGGCCACGAGCCCGCCGCCCATCCGCTCGCCCATGTTGGCGATGTCGGCGGTCGCCGAGTCCATGCCCTTCACGAGGTGCTCGGGAAGCGGCATCGGCCAGGCCGGCTCCCCGGAGGCCTCGGCGATCTCGTACAGCGAGGTACGGAACGCGTCGTCGTTCGCCATGACACCGAACGTGCGGGAGCCGAGCGCCACCATCATCGCGCCGGTCAGCGTCGCCACGTCCACGATCGCGTCGGGCTTGTCCTCGGAGGCCTTGGCGAGCGCGTCGGCCAGCACGAGCCGGCCCTCGGCGTCGGTGTTGAGCACCTCGACGGTCTTGCCGGAGTACATCCGCAGGACGTCACCGGGGCGCGTCGCGGAGCCGGAGGGCATGTTCTCGGCGAGCGCGAGCCAGCCGGTGACGTTGACCTCGAGGCCGAGCCGCGCGGCGGCCATGACGGAGGCGAACACGGTCGCGGCACCGGCCATGTCGCACTTCATCGTCTCGTTGTGCCCGGCCGGCTTCAGCGAGATGCCGCCCGAGTCGTACGTGATGCCCTTGCCGACGAACGCGAGGTGCTTCTTCGCCTTGGCATGCGTGTACGAGAGCTTCACCAGACGCGGCGTGGAGGCCGAGCCCGCGCCGACGCCGAGGATGCCGCCGAAGCCGCCCTTGACGAGCGCCTTCTCGTCGAGCACCTGCACCTTGACGCCGTGTTCCTTCGCGGCGGCCTGCGCGATCGCGGCGAAGGCCTCCGGGTTGAGGTCGTTCGGCGGGGTGTTGACCAGGTCGCGGGCGCGGTTGAGCTCCTCGGCGACGGTGGCGGAACGCTCAAGGGCGGCCTTCGCGGCCTTGTCGCGCGAGCCGAGGATCACGGCCTCGCCGAGCGGGCCCTTGGCACCCTTGCCCTTGCCCTTGGCGGCCTTGCCGTTCGCCTGGGCGCCGGTCTTGTCGGGGGTCCCCTTGTACGCGACGAAGGAGTACGCGCCGAGCAGCGCACCCTCGCCGATCGCCTGCACCTCGGCGGCCCCGTCCACGGGCAGCGCGAAGGCGGCCTTCTTCGAGCCGGCCAGGGCACGGGCGGCGGCGCCCGCGGCGCGGCGCAGTGCCTCGGTGTCGTACGAGGAGTCCTTCTTCGGCGCCGCACCGAGCCCGACCGCGAGGACGAGCGGGGCCTTCACGCCGTCGGGCGAGGGAACCTTGGTCACCTCGCCCTCGCCGCCCGAGGCGCCGAGGGTCTCGAGGACGGCGGCGAGCTTGCCGCCGAAGGCCTTCTCGACGGCTTCGGCGCCGGGGGCGACGACCGGGCCCTTGTCGCCCTTGGCGACTCCGACGACGAGTGCGTCGGCCTTCAGGCCGACAGCGGCGGCGGTGCTGAGGCTCAGAGCAGTCACGGTGGTGAGTTCTCTCTTCCGTTGGTTTGTGGGGTGGTGTCCCTCCGTGAGCCTACGCTTGCGGTGGTCGTGAGGTGCCTGCGGTGTGCGTCATCGCTGGAGGAGACGCCGCCGACACCGTCGTACGACGTGGGCCGGCACCCTCGTAGGACCTGGCCGCCACCCCTCGTAGGACATGGCAGCCACCCCTCGTACGACATGGCGGGCGGCCTCGTGGGGCAGGCTCTCAGCCCAGCGCGAGGGCCACGAGCGCCGCCGTGACCGCGACCTCCGCCGCCGCCCCGAAGACATCGCCGGTGATTCCACCGAACCGCCGCACGCACCGCCGCAGCAGCAGCTCGGCCACGGCCAGCGCACCCACGACGGCGAGCATCGCGTGCACCGGCCCCACCGTGCCGTAACCCGCCGCGCCCGCGAGGCACATGACCAGCGCGGCGACCACTGCCGCGGACCGCGGCGGCACCGTTCCGGCGACCGCCGCGCCCAGCCCCTCCGGCCGCGCGGCGGGCACCGAAGGACGCGAGGCGAGTACGAGGGCGGTGCGCCCGGCGACATGAGCCACCGTCACCGCGACGGCACCGGCCGCCCAGCCCTGCTCCCCGTACACCTGGACAAGCACCGCGACCTGGGCGAGCAGCACGAACAGCAGCGTGATGACGCCGAACGGGCCGATGTCGGAGCGCTTCATGACCGCCAGCGCCGCATCGGCCGGTTTTCCGCTGCCCAGGCCGTCCGCCGTGTCCGCGAGCCCGTCGAGGTGCAGCGCCCGGGTGAGGAGCGCGGGCACGGCCGCCGTCGCGACCGCGGCGAGCAGTGGGCCCGCACCCAGGAGGAGCAGCGCCCCGCCGGCCGTGGCCGAGCAGAGCCCGACGACCAGGCCCGCGAGCGGCGCGCACAGCATGCCGACACGCGCGGCCGCCCGGTCCCAGCGCTCCACCCGCACCGGGAGGACGGTCAGCGTGCCGAAGGCGAAGCGCAGTCCGGCGGAGAAGGGGGCGGGGTCGGCGGGGTCCTGTTGCGTCACCGCGGCAGGCTAACCGTCGACGACGGGCGTTAAATGGCGCGTATGGCATGAATCCCGGGCAGAGCGGATCAGGTATTTCGGGAGGGCGTGGCGTGGGTCACTGGTGGTACCGGAACATCGTCGAACCGGGAAAGCTGCCGCTGCTGCTCGCGCTGGTGTCGTTCGTCCTGGCGTTCCTGGTGACGCGGGTCATCACCCGGATGATCCGGGCGGGCAAGGGCCCCTTCGGGAACGTGAAGGCCGGCGAGCTGCACATCCACCATGTCGTGCCCGGCATCATCCTGACGATCATCGGCGGCTTCGGCGCCGTCGCCGCCGGGCGGCACAACTTCGCCTCCCTGCTCTCCGCGGTCCTCTTCGGGCTCGGCGCCGGTCTTGTGCTCGACGAATTCGCGCTGATCCTGCACCTCGACGACGTGTACTGGAGCGAGGCGGGCCGCAAGAGCGTCGAGATCGTGGTGCTCACCGCGGCCCTGGTGGCGCTGGTGCTCGGCGGATTCCTGCCGTTCGGCGTCGACGAACTCACCCCCGAGGAACGGCACAGCCGGGTCCTCGTCGTGATGAACACCGCGTTGAACTTCTTCTTCGCCCTGATCGCCCTGGGCAAGGGCAAACCACGCCTCGCGATGATCGGGATCGTGGTGCCGCTCGTGGCGCTGATCGGCGCCGTCCGGCTGGCCCGGCCCGGTTCGCCCTGGTGGAAGCTCTTCTACCGCCACCGTCCGCGCGCCCGCTCCAAGGGCGGCCTGCGCGCCTACCGTCACGACCGCCGCTGGGCGAAGCCGCGGCGCAGGTTTCACGAACTCCTTGGCGGCCGCTTCGAGCCGGAGCCGAAGGGGCCCGCCCCCGAAGACCGCGGCTGACGCCATTCAGATACGCCGCACAGCACCAGCACCACGAGGATCGCCGCCAGATGCTCCCGGCCCGCGAGATTGTCCTCGACCACCAGCTCGACGGCCATCGCGCCGATCACCACGGCCATCGTGAACCAGGCCCGGTGGCGCCAGCACACACAGACGGCAAGCCCCACCACCGCGGCCGAGGGGCCCGTGTCGACCACCTGCGCGTACGAGGCGGGCAGCCCCAGCGGCCGGTCCTCGCCGAGCCGGATCCCCAGCCGCGCGTACAGCGTTCCGGCCAGCGTCGCCGCGTAGGCGAGGGCGAGCATCCGCCGGCGGCCGAGCGTGATCTCCGCGATCCCGAAGACCAGGAGAAGCTGGCCGAGCGCACCCCAGGCGGGCAGGTCGAGCGCCGGTACGAAGAGCGAGAGCGGGGTGCGCAGGAGGGCGAGCCAGAGCGGGTCCTCGGCGCGTACGGAGCCGATGTCCTGCACGAACCGGTAGCCCGCCGGGCCGTGGTTCTGCACGTAGTGCAGCAGCGCCGTGAGGCATACGGCGGCCAGCGTCACCGGGATCGCACGCCACCGGTCGGCGGCGATCCCCTCGCGTACGGCCCGGTACAGCGGGCCCCACTCCGCGGCGGCGAGCTTCCGTGCGCGCGTCACCAGCGCCCGTACGCGCGCCATCCGTGCGCGTGCGGACGCCGGCGGCGGGCGGTGTGGGGCGCCGCCGGGGTGCGGCTCGCGTCCGGCCTCTCCCATGAGGGGCGATCCTATGGGGTGAACCGGATGATATGGGGTAAATGGGCGCTGTGCGGTGCGGGGTGACGGACGCTCAGACGGTGTCCGCGACCTTGGTGTCGGTGTCGGTGTCGGTGCTGGTGCCGGTATCGGTATCGGTATCGGCGTCCTCGGCCGTGGGCGCGGGCGCCGCTTCGGGCACCGGGAGCTCGGCCGCCAGAGCCGCCGCCGCCTGGACGAGCGGCAGGGCGAGCAGCGCGCCCGTGCCCTCGCCCGCCGTGACACCGTGCGCGAGCAGCGGGTCGAGGGCGAGACGGTCGAAGGCCTTCGCCTGCCCCGGCTCGCCACTCGTCTGTCCGGCCAGCCACCAGTCGGGCGAACGGAACGCGATCCGCTGGGCCACCAGGGCCGCGGCCGCCGTGACCACGCCGTCCAGGATCACCGGCGTATGCCGGACCGCGCTCTGCAGCAGAAAACCGGTGAGCGCGGCGAGATCGGCGCCGCCGACCGTCTGCAGGAGAGTGAGTTGATCGCCCAGTACGGGACGGGCGCGGCGCAGCGCGTCACGGATCGCGGCGCACTTGCGCATCCACGCCAGATCGTCGATGGGGCGGCCGCCGCGGCCCGTCACCACTGAGGCGTCGGTGCCGCAGAGAGCCGCGATCAGGACCGCGGCCGGGGTGGTGCCGCCGACGCTGAGATCGCCGAGTACGACCAGGTCCGTGCCCGCGTCGGCCTCCTCGTCGGCGATCGCCATACCGGCGCGGAAGGCAGCCTCGGCCTCCTCGGCCGTGAGGGCGTCCTCGACGTCGATCCGGCCCGATCCGCGTCGGACGTGGTGACCTGCGGTCTCGGCGGGGAGTGTGCCGGGCTCGCAGTCCAGGGAGATGTCCGCGACGCGCACGGGTACGCCGGACTGGCGGGCGAGTACGGCGACGGGGCTCGACCCGTCGAGTACGGCGCGCACCAGATCCTGCGCGCTGCCGGGGCGCCGTACGGAGACGCCGGCCTCGGCGATGCCGTGATCGCCCGCGAAGAGCAGCACCTTGGGGTGGCGGACCGGCCGCACCGGAACGGCGCCCTGTGCGGCGGCGAGCCAGCCGCCGAGGTCGTCGAGGCGGCCGAGCGCGCCGGGGGGTACGGCGAGGCGGCCGCGGCGCTCCTCGGCATCGCGGCGTACGCCCCCGTCGGGGCGCTCGACCAGATCGGCGAAGTCATCGAGATTCAGCGCGCTCATCGGCGTCTCTCCTCCGTGGATACCCCGTCCTTTGCGGCGGGGAGCAAACGAAGCTCCTGTGGAGCAGGGCGGGGAAGGTCGAGTTCGCCGCCAGGGTGGAGCCGGCGACTTTCCTCAACCAACGGAACTCTGTCACAAGCTGATGGGCTAGCATGTGAGCCGTGAAGGCCGTTCCTGTGAAGCGGGCTTTCAAGTACCGCTTCTATCCGACCGATGCTCAGGCGGCTGAGCTGTCGCGCACGTTCGGCTGCGTGCGGAAGGTCTACAACCTGGCGCTCGCGGCGCGCACGGAGGCGTGGGCGCGGCAGGAGCGGGTGAACTACAACCAGACGTCGGCGATGCTGACGGCCTGGAAGAAGACCGAGGAGCTCGCGTACCTCAATGACGTCTCCTCCGTGCCGTTGCAGCAGGCCCTGCGGCACCTGCAGACGGCGTTCCATAACTTCTTCAGCAAGCGGGCGAAGTACCCGCGCTTCAAGTCGAAGAAGAAGTCGCGGAAGTCGGCGGAGTACACCACCAGCGCCTTCCGATTCCGCGATGGCTGGCTGACACTGGCGAAGATGACTCGGCCGCTGGACATCGTCTGGTCGCGTCCGCTGCCGGAGGGTGCGTCGCCGTCCACGGTGACCGTGTCGCAGGACGCGGCCGGACGCTGGTTCGTGTCCCTGCTGTGCGAGGACCCCACCGTCCAGCCGCTGCCCGCCACCGGCACGGCGGTCGGTATCGATATGGGCCTGGACCACCTGCTGACCCTTTCGACCGGTGAGAAGGTCTCCAACCCCCGGCACGAGCGCCGCGACCGCGACCGTCTCGCCAGGGCCCAGCGTCAGCTTGCCCGCAAGGCCAAGGGGGACGGGGCGAACCGGGCCAAGGCGCGTCGGAAGGTGGCCAAGATCTACGCCCGGATCGCCGACCGCAGGCGTGACCACCTGCACAAACTCACCACTCGGCTCGTTCGTGAGAACCAAACGATCGTGATCGAGGACCTCGCCGTTCGGAACATGGTGAAGAACGGCAGTCTGGCCCGCGCCATCTCCGATGCCGCCTGGTCGGACTTCCGGAACATGCTGGAGTACAAGGCGGCCTGGTACGGCCGAGAAGTGATCGCGATCGACCGCTTCTTTCCCTCCTCCAAACTGTGCTCCGCCTGCGGCACCTTGCAGCGCAGGATGCCGCTCACCGTCCGCACCTGGACGTGCGACAACTGTGGCACGACCCATGACAGGGACGTGAACGCGGCGAACAACATTCTGGCCGTCGGGCTGACGGCGTCTGTCTGTGGAGCCGGTGTAAGACCTCAACGGAGCGCTCCGGGCGGGCAGTCGGCGGCGAAGCAGAAAACCCCACGGCGCGAGCCGTAGGAACCCCCCCTCCTACTGGGAGGGGGAGGGAGTCAAGCGGGTGAACGTTACCGGGCCGGGGGGCACCCCGATCGTCCCGGGTCCGCGAGCAAGAGCTCAGCGAACCCGGCCGATTCGAGTCCCCACATGCGCTGCCAACCTGAGCGTCGTGCGAGGGAGACCGGAGTGGTCTCCCTCGCACGGCAGGTCGGGCTGTTAGGGCCTGCCTGGAGTTCCCCCGCGGCGTCGCGGCGCCTGGCACCTCCCCCAAGCTCTTCGAGCAGGGGGTACCCCCGGCCTCCTGCGTTGTCGTCAGTCGCCATGTTCCCCAAGCTCTCGGCTCCGCTCGAGCAGGGGAGGCCCCATTCGCCATGACTCCCTCCTCCGCCTTGGATTCGACGGCGCCAGGCGTCGCTCCTTGCTCCACGGGGGAACTCCAGACACGCCCTAGATGCCGAAGGGTGCTGCGTAGCGGACGGTGCCGCTGGGGAGTGGGTGGGTCTCGTCCAGGGTGAGGGCCATCATGGCCTCGTCCGGGACGTCAATGGTCAGGCCGATGCCATGAGTTGAGGCGCGGGTGAAGCCGAAGCGCGGGTAGTACGTCGGGTGTCCAAGGACGGTGACGTAGTTCTCGCCCATGCCCTTGGCGGCCTGGAGGGCGGCGCGGATGGCGGCCGAACCGGCGCCGCTCTTCTGGTACTCGGGCCGTACGGCGCACGGGGCCAGGCACAGGCCCGGGGTGTCGCCGATGTGGCAGCGGGTCAGCAGGGCGTGGCCGACGGGGGTGCCGTCCGCGCCGGTGGAGACGAGGGAGAGGCCGTCGATCCAGGAGGAGTCGGCGCGCAGGGCGTCGACGAGGTCGGCCTCCATCGGCGTCTCGAACGCGGCGAGGTTGATCCCACGGATGGCGGCGATGTCGGCGCCGGTCTCGGCGCGGGTGATCCA
Organism: Streptomyces lothianensis; assembly: GCF_047779955.1. NCBI lineage: Bacteria > Bacillati > Actinomycetota > Actinomycetes > Kitasatosporales > Streptomycetaceae > Streptomyces > Streptomyces lothianensis. Next base: position 90,295 of record NZ_JBLMKT010000041.1, read on the forward strand.
GTTGCTGTGGGTACGCATGACGGGATGAATCCGTTTCATGGTGAGGTTCGTGCAGGGGAATGCCGCGCGAGCTCACGCTCTCAGCGGGGCAGGGATGACGAGGTCAGACCGTCGCCCGGGACGTGAGGGCGGTCCGGGCGCTGCGCATCGCAGTGGCCTTAAGCGCGGCCATCAGCCCCACCTCCCTTTCATCCTCAACCTGGATCAACACGAACTCGTCGAACGTACCACACGCCCGGGTGCTCGCCCTTCGAATTGAAGGCGGGTTCCAGTCTGGCCCTGCGTCCGACAACTCGTTGACGTCCTATCCAGTCGCCGCAGGCCAGCGAGCTGCACACGACTAGCTTCGCCGTCAAAGGACATCGCATTACGCCGCTGCCCCATGGCGCGGGTGTGGGTGGGGTCGGGGTGGTTACGCCATGCGAAGCACCCGACCGGGGGGTCTGGGCGTGGCGGTCGGGGGATCACTGTGGGGGCGGGTTGAGTTGGATTGTCGTATTACGTGCCCGGAACAGAGGAGCCCGCTCCGTGACGCAGACTCTCATCGGTGTCAGCCCGTTCGGTGAGCCCAACGTGCGTCTCGCCGCCGCCGTTTCCCGAGCCGGCGGACTCGGGGTCCTCGACCTCGGCAGCGGCGGCCCCGAGGCCCGCGAGGCCCTCGCGCTCGCCCGCCGCCAGTCGCCCGGGACCTTCGGTGTCCGCATCGGGGCGCGCTGCACCCTGCAGCCGGAGGCGCTGCGCGACTCCGCAGGCCCGCACACCGTCCTCCTCGCCCCCGACGCCCCCTGGAGCGCACGCCAGTTCCCCACCCACACCGTGCTCGCGGAGGTCCGCAGCGCCGCCGAGGCCGCACGCGCGGTGCGCGAGGGTGCCGCTGGACTGGTCGTACGGGGCAGTGAGTGCGCGGGCCCCTGCGGCGAGCTGTCGACGTTCGTCCTGCTGCAGCAGGTGCTCGCCGACCTCGGCGGCACCGTCCCCGTATGGGCCTGCGGCGGCATCGGCCCGCACACCGCGGCCGCCGCCGTACTCGCGGGCGCGGAGGGCGTCGTACTCGACGTCCAGCTCGCGCTGCTCGGGGAAGGGGAGGGAGAGGCGGCCGGCGAGAGCGAGGGTGCGGACGTGGGCGTGGGTGCGGGCGTGGGCGTGGGTGCGCTCGCTCCCGACATCGCCACCCTGCTCCGTGCCGCCGACGGCAGCGAGACCGTCGTCGTCGGCGGCGAACGCGTACTCGACCGCCGCCGTCCCGGACTGCCCCCGGCCCTGCACGGGAGCGGTTTCCTGCCGCTCGGTCAGGACGCCTTCCTCGCGGCCCGGTTCGCCGACCGCTACGGCACCGTCCCCGCCGCGCTCGCGGCCCTCACCCGGGCGATCGACGAGGCCGTACGCACCGACCCGGCCGCCCTGCGCGGAGGCAGCGGCATGTGCCGCGCGCTCGGCACCACGCTGCCCATCGCCCAGGGGCCCCTGACCCACGTGAGCGACCAGGCCCGCTTCGCCGAGGCCGTCGCGGACGGCGGCGCGCTGCCGTTCCTCGCGCTCGCCCTCGCCGGGCCCGAGCAGACCCGCACGATGCTGGAGCGGACCCGCGCCGCGCTCGACGGCCGCCCCTGGGGTGTCGGCCTCCTCGGTACGGCGCCCGAAGCGGTTCGTACCGCCCAGCTCGATGCCGTACGCGCACTGCGTCCCAGCCACGCCGTCATCGAGGGCGGCCGCCCCGAACAGGCCGCCGCACTCGAAGCGGACGGCATCGCCACGTTCCTGCACGTCCCCTCGCCCCGACTGCTCGAGGACTTCCTGGCGGCAGGCGCGCGACGGTTCGTCTTCGCGGGGGCGGAGGGCGGCGGGGTGGTCGGGGCGCTGGGCAGTTTCCCGCTGTGGGAGGCCCAGCTTGCCGTACTGGAGGACTTCCTGGCCGCCGGTCGGGAGAGCCGGGATGGCCTGGATCCGGCCGAGCTGCAGATCCTCTTCGCGGGCGGAATCCACGACGAACGCTCCGCCGCGATGGTTGCCGCCCTCTCCGCGCCGCTCGCCGCGCGCGGCGTCTCCACCGGGGTCCTGATGGGGACCGCGTATCTCTTCACCGAGGAGGCCGTGAGCCGCGGTGCGATCCGGCCGCGGTTCCAGGAGGCCGTGCTGGACGCCAGGTCCACCACACTCCTGCACACCGCACCCGGGCACGCCACCCGCTGCGTACCCAGCAGGTTCACCGCCGCGTATCCCTCGTACCAGGACGACCTGCGGGAACAGGGTGTGCCGGAGCGGCAGGCCCGGCAGGAGCTGGAACGGCTGATCGCGGAACGGCTGAGGATGGCCGCCAAGGGCATCGAACGCGCCGGCGAGGAACTCGTCGACGTGGACGAGCAACGCCAGACCGCCGAAGGGCTCTTCGCGGCCGGCGAGGTGGCGGCACTGCGCGCGACGACCACGACGGTCGCCGCACTGCACGACGGGGTCGCCGAACGGGCGGCGGACTTCTACGCACGGCGCGTACGAGGGCTTCGCACGGGTGCGGTGACCGAGGCCCCGCCTGCGAACGGACCCACGGCCGCGTCCCCGACCGCACCCGAGCACGCGACGGCAACTCCGGCCGAGGCACCGGTGGCGTACGGCATGGGGTCCTTGTACGGCACGGGGTCCTCATACGGGGCCGAGCCCGAGCACGGCACCGAGCCCGCGCACGGGGCGAGCGAGCCCGAGCCCTCGTACGGGCCGCCCGAGACTGCGGATGCGGCCGCGACGGGGGCTCCGCCGGCCCCTGAACCGGTAGCCGGGACGGGCTCTGAACCGGCACCCGGGACGGCCCCTGAACCGGCACCCGGGACGGGCTCTGAACCGGCGTCGGAGGTGACGCTCCCCGCGCCGGACGTCGCTGTCGTCGGCATGTCCGCGGCCCTCCCCGGGGAACCGGGGCTCGACGCGGAGGTACGGGTCCACCTCGCGGAGCCGACCGACGCGCCGGCGCCCTTCGCCGAGCGGGTCGAGGCGATGTACGAGGCGGGGGCGCGCGTCTTCGTCACGGCCGGGCCCGGCACGGAGCTCACCGTCCGGGTCGGCCGGATCCTGGGCGAACGCCCCCACACGGTCGTGCCTTTCGAACCCGGCGCCGAGGCCGGGCTGCGCGGTCACGTCGAAGTGCTGGCACGCCTGTTCGCTGCCGGAGTGGCGGTCACTCCGTCCCGCCCGCACCTGAACGCCGGGCCCACGCCCGCCACTTCGCTGGCCGAGCCCACCCTCGCCACTTCGGGTGCCGAACCCGCCCCCGTTCCCGTGGGGGCCAAGCCCACACCTGCTTCCTCGCGGGCCGAGCCCCGCTCCGTCGCCCCGCTCGCCGAGCCGCCCCGTGCGGCCGACGACCACCCCGACCGCACGGCCACCGGCCTCCCCCGGCGCCCGACTCGCCACCACCCGACAGCGAGTCCGGCAGCTTTCTGGCTCCCGGCGACCGCGGCGACTCCCGTGGTCTCGGCGCCCGCGACCGACCCGGGGGTCTGGACGCCCGGGACGCCCGCGGGGATTTCGGTCCCTGTGCCGGGTCCGGAGTCTGCACCTGCGCCGGACCTCACGGTCCCGGCCCCTGCGACGACCTCAGCTCTCCCGGCCCCTGCGACCGGACTCGGGGCTGCGGAGCCCGGCTCGGAGCTCGGGGACTCTGCGCCCGAGGCAGATTCCATGGTCTCAGCGATCTCAGCGATCTCAGCGATCTCAGCGATCTCGGCGATCTCGGCGGGCCTCGCGGCTTCCGTGGATGTGCCGGAGGCTGAGATGGCGGAGCCGGCGCATGGCCCTGAGGCCGCAGAGCCTGCGGCAGACCTCGCGGACTCGGCGCCTGTGACGGACCCCGAGGTCTCGGAGCACGAGGCAGATTCCATGGTCTCGGCGATCCCGATGAGCCTCGCGTTTCCCGTGGATGCGCCAGGCCCTGGGACGGCGGAACCCCTGCTTGGCCCCGAGGCCTCCAGGCCTGCGGCGGTCCCCGCAGTCCCGGCGCCCGCGACGAACCCCGCGGACCCCGCACCCACGACAGGCACCGAGGCTTCGCTGCCCGAAGCGGGGCCTGAGGCCTCGTCATCTTCTGCAGACGGCATCGAGGGCGCCTTCGCCCCGGACGGCCTCCTCGTCGGCGACCCCACCGAGGACCCCGCCTGGATCACCCCCGCGCCCGTCACTCCCGGGGCGGACGGAGCCCCGAACGCCACAGCCGCCGACCCGCACGCCGCTCCCGCTGCCATGGAGCCCACCGCCGTACGGCCGGTGCCCGCCCATCCGGTACCGCAGCCGGGCGCCGAGCCCGTACGCGAGGAGGAAGCGTCTCCCGTACGCGAGCAGGACGCGTCCCCCGTACGACGACAGGACCTCACCCCCGTACGACCGCAACCCACCCAGCCGCAGGACGGCGAGCAGCCGGCGGGGCCCACCGCACCGGAGCTGCCCCGGGCCTCCGCGGGCGCTGACCGCCTCACCACCCCGGACCAAGCCCTGGGAACTGCACACCTAGACGCCTCGGCCGCCCCGGCTGCCCAACCCGAACTCGCGCCCGACCCGGCCGCCACGGCCGCGGTCGCCCAACCCGCGCAGGCATCCGACCCAACCACCCCTGACCAGCCCGACCAGCCCCTCTTCGCGACGGCCCCGACCGGTCCGGAGCTGTCCGAGGAGTCCGTATCCGAGGTGGACCCGACCAGCTCTGATCGCGCTCCCGGGACCACCTCCGCAACTGATCCCACCGGCCCGGAACCGGCTCCGGAGCGAGCCCCCGCCGGGGAGCCATCTGCCCTGCGTCAGCCCTCCGAACCGGCCCGCGCCGAGGACCGCACGTCCACAGCCCCCACCACCCCGGACCTGAGCTCCTCCACCACCGAACCAGACGCCGCCTCTTCCTCCACCGAACCAGACGCCGCCTCTTCCCCCACCGAACCCGCCGCCCCCTCCTCCACGCCCACCGAACCCGCCCCAACCCTCACCACCCCCAGGCGCTACCTCCTCACCCCCACCCCCCTCACCAACGCCCCTGCCCCCCGAACCGGATCCGCCGCCGATGTGCGGGGACGGCGGTTTCTGGTGGTCGGGGACGGGAGTGCCGTGGCGCAGGCGGTGGTGACGCGGCTGACCGTGCTGGGGGCCGTTGCGCTGAGGGGCGTCGACGGCGGCGGGGTCGACGGGGTCGTGCATGTCGGGGCGCTGGGGGAGGGCGCCGGGCCCGTGCTGCCGGACGCGTTCCCGCTGTTCCGGGACGCCCTGCGCGGCGGCGCCCGCTGGCTGCTCGCCGTGCACGACGGCAACGACGCCTGCGGACTCGCCGGCTTCTTCCGTACGGTCGCCCGCGAGCATCCCGACACCATCGCCCGGAGCGTGGAGGTGGACCCCGCCCGCGGGCCCGCCGAGCAGGCCGAGGTGATCGTCGAGGAACTGCTCGCGCCCGACCGGGAGCCCGTCGTTCTGCGCGCCACCCCGTCGGAGGGCATCGGCCGCGCGCGGCGCGAACGCTTCGGGCTCTCCCCGCAGGCCCAGGATCTCGGCGCCCAGGCCGAGACGGGCGCCGCCGCCGCGGCGAGCGCCCTCGGGCTCGGCCCGGATTCCGTGGTCCTCCTGGCCGGCGGCGCCCGAGGCATCACCGCCCGCTGCGCGGTCGCCTTCGCCGCCGCCGCACGCTGCCGTATCGAGCTGCTCGGCCGGACCGAACTGCCGCAGTTCCCGGATGAGTTCACGGACGCGCGCGATCCGGCGGCGCTGCGTGAGGCGCTGAGCGGGCGTGGTGGCCTCGGCTCCGACGAGGTCGAGCGGGCCGTCCGCCGGATCCTCGCCCAGCGCGAGATCGAACGCACCCTCGCCGAGATCCACGACGCGGGCGGTACGGCCGGTTACCGCGCGGTCGACCTGCGGGACGCGGCGGCCGTACGGCAGGCGGTCAAGGAGACGTACACGACGTACGGACGGATCGACGGCGTCGTGCACGGTGCCGGCGCCACCGAGGACCGGCTGCTCGTCGAGAAGGACGAGGACTCGTTCCGGCGGGTGTACGGGACGAAGGCCGACGGCGCGCGGATCCTGCTCGCCGCCCTGCACCGGATGCCGCAACTGCCGCGTTTCACCGTCCTGTTCGGCTCGCTCGACGCCGTACTCGGCAACCGCGGCCAGGCCGATCACACCGCGGCGGACGACGCCCTCGCCCGGCTCGGCCGCCGCTGGCTGCATGCCACCGGCACCCGCACGCTGACCGTGCACTGGGGGCCGTGGGCGCCGGTGGGAGGGCGTGGCGGCGAGTTGGCGCGCGCGTACGCACGGCGCGGGACCGAGGTCATCGCCCCCGAGGCGGGCACGCTCGCCCTCCTGCGTGAACTGGCCTGGGGCGCGATGGAGACGGACGAGGTCGTGTACACGGCGTCCGGCTGCTGAGAGCGGCGAGTACACGGCGTCCGGCTGCTGACAACGGCGCGTGCTGCGGGGGGGGGTGAGGCGGGGTGCGAACGAAACCCCGCCTCACCCGCGCAGCACCATCACCTGCCCCGCCACCACAAGCAGCACATGCTCGCACTCACCCGCGAACGCCGCGTTCAGCCGCCCGAGTTCATCGCGGAAGCGCCGCCCCGAAGCGGTCGCGGGTACGACACCGGAGCCCACCTCGTTCGAGACCGCCACGACCGTCCGGTCCGACTGGCGTACCGCGTCCACCAGTTCGGCCACATGCTCGCGCAGGGCGCGGTCGCCGCCCGCCGCCCACTTCGCGTCGTCCCAGGCCTCGACCTTGTCCATCGCGTCGGTGAGCCACAGCGACAGACAGTCGATGAGCAGTGGCGGCCCGTCCTCCTGCAGCAGCGGCACGAGATCGCAGGTCTCCGTCGTACGCCATGAGCCGGGCCGGCGTTCGCGGTGCAGCCTGATCCGCTCGGCCCATTCCGAGTCCCCGCCGCGCACGCCACCCGTGGCCACGTACACGACCTCCGGGAACGACTCGAGCCTGCGCTCGGCCTCCACGGACTTGCCCGATCGCGCCCCGCCGAGCACCAGCGTGCGCCGCGGCAGATCGGGTACGGCGTGGTACTCGCCGACCACGACCGTCGTACCGTCGCGCACGGCCCGCGCGCCCGCCGCGGCGAGCCGGCGGTCGAGTTCGGGCCCGGGCGGGGTGTCGTGGTCGATGTGGACCGCGAGGACGTCCGTGGTCGCTGTCACGGCGCCGCCCGCCCGCAGCTTCGCGAGGGCGTCCGGGCGGCCGAGCACGTCGGCCACCACCATGTCGTACGGCTGTCGCCGCTCGGCCACCCCGGAGGGCGCGGTACCGGGCGGCAGATACAGCACCGACTCGCCGTCGGGGCCCGTGACCTCGTAGCCCGTGCCGGGGGAGTCGAGGGAGATCGCCCGTACCCGGTGTCCCTCGAGCAGCGCCAGCTCACGCCCGTCGGGTACGCGTCCGGCGGTCGGGAGTCCGGCCGGGTGCTCGACGGCGGGGCCGTCATGCGGGTGCGAGAGCAGTACCTGCTGCACTCCGGCGAGGGAGTGGCCGGAGCGGGCCGCGGCGAAGGCGGCACCCGGGGTGAGGTCGAGCAGGAGGACACCGTCCACGAGGACCGCGGTCGCCGCGCGCGCGTACGCGCCGAGCGCCGCGGCGCAGGAGGCGCAGGGGCAGCCGGGCCGGGGCAGGCCGGCGGGTGCGCCGGTGCCGAGCAGAGTCATTTCCACAAGGCGATCCTCCCGCGTCCTCCGCGCTGATGCGCGCCCGGTTAGGCTGCTCTTCGGCCTGGTGGCCCTGTCACTTGGCCCTCGGATGCTGTGACGGATCTTTGGAGGCTGGCGTGAGCGCATGGACGTGGCGGTTCGAGAAGGCCGATGGCACCGAAGTGGAACCGGCCGTGGCGCCCGAGGAGTTCACGACGCAGGGCGATGCGGAGTCCTGGATCGGCGAGCACTGGAAGGACCTCCTGGAGGGCGGCGCGGACCAGGTGCATCTCTTCGAGGATGCCACGAGCATCTACGGGCCGATGAGCCTGCACGCGGACACCGAAGCCGAGTCCGGCGAGGCCGCCGGGGCCGAGTGACCCGGGGCCTGCCCGGAGGCGCGGGCGGTCCATGACCGCCCGCCCCCGTGACTGCCCGCCCTGCCATATGCCATCGGCCCCCGCCGCAGCGGGGGCCGATGGCATATGGCAGGTGTACACGGTGTGGACAGGACCGAGCCGCCGTGGCGGGACGCAGGCCGTCAGCCGGGGATGAGCCCGTCGTCGCTCAGCAGCTCGCGGACCTCTTCGAGGCTCGCATCCGGCGGAGGCAGGATCAGCTCCGACGGCTGCAGCTCGTCGTCCGCGAGCGGCTCCCCCAGTTCGCGGACCTTGTCGAGGAGCGCGTGGAGGGTGACGCGGAAACCGGGCCCGTCGCCGTTCTCCATCTCCTCCAGGAGCTCGTCGTCCAGCTTGTTCAGCTCGGCGAAGTGGCTGTCGGCCAGCTTCACCTGACCCTCCCCCATGATCCGTACGATCATGTTGCTCTCCTCCTGAGATCCTGAGCCTGAGCCTGAGGCAGGGGGTGCCTACTGCTTGTCGAAACGGGGGGTGTCCTGCGGCTGCTGTGTCTGCTGCTGGCCGTTCGCCCCGCCTTCGAGTGCCTGCTGCTGCGGCGAGCTGCCGCCGGCCAGTTCGGCCTTCATACGGGCCAGCTCCAGCTCCACATCCGTACCGCCGGAGATCCGGTCCAGCTCGGACTGCAGATCGTCACGGGCGAGACCCGAGGCGTCGTCGAGGGCGCCGGAGGCGAGCAGCTCGTCGATCGCGCCGGCCCGGGCCTGCAGCTGCGCCGTCTTGTCCTCGGCGCGCTGGATGGCCGTACCGACGTCGCTCATCTCCTCGGAGATGCCCGAGAAGGACTCCGCGATCCGGGTCTGCGCCTGGGCCGCGGTGTAGGTGGCCTTGATGGTCTCCTTCTTCGTGCGGAAGGCGTCCACCTTGGCCTGCAGGCGCTGCGCGGCGAGGGTGAGCTTCTCCTCCTCGCCCTGCAGCGTCTGGTGCTGCGTCTCCAGGTCCGTGACCTGCTGCTGCAGCGCCGAGCGCCGGGAGAGGGCTTCGCGGGCCAGGTCCTCGCGGCCGAGCGCGAGCGCCTTGCGGCCCTGGTCCTCCAGCTTGGAGGACTGCGACTGCAGCTGGTTGAGCTGCAGCTCGAGGCGCTTGCGGCTGGTGGCCACGTCGGCAACGCCGCGGCGCACCTTCTGCAGCAGCTCCAGCTGCTTTTGATACGAGTAATCGAGGGTCTCGCGCGGGTCCTCGGCCCGGTCAAGGGCCTTGTTCGCCTTCGCGCGGAAGATCATCCCCATACGCTTCATGACACCGCTCATGGGCTTCGCGCGCCCCCTTCTTGACTGATCCAGCCGACTGTCCGCTCCAGCACTCCTAGGAACCCAGCCTACGGGCCCTGCCTCCATTACCGCACTGTTCGCGTGCGGATGCGCTCCTCCCCAAGGACGAAGTGCGGCCCTCCCTGCTCCGGCGCAGGGAGTAGATGCCACTCAGGGCCCGAGCGGTAAGGACCCTTACGTCCCTGATAGAGACGTCCGGCGTTGTCGGATCGTTCCCTCGTAGGCTGTGGTCCATGCGCCGAAGGCCGTACCCTTGGGTTCCGTGTTCGGTAGCCGCTCCAAGAACGAGAAGACCCCCGCCCCCGCGGCGCCGGTCGACTCCAAGACGCCCCGCGACCCTCAGGCACCCAAGGGCCGCCCCACCCCCAAGCGCAGCGAGGCCCAGTCGCAGCGCCGCAGCGTGGCCAATACGCCGATGACCCGCAAGGAGGCGGCCAAGCGCACCCGCGACGCGCGCCGCGCGGACATGGCAAAGCAGCGCGAGGCGCTGGCCAGCGGCGACGAGCGCTATCTGCCGGCCCGCGACAAGGGGCCGGTGCGCAGGTTCGCCCGCGACTTCGTCGACTCGCGCTTCTGCATCGCCGAGTACTTCCTGCCGATGGCCGTGATCATCCTGGTCCTCAGCATGCTGCGGAACCCCGGCCTGCAGAACATCGCGCTGCTGCTCTGGCTCGGTGTGATCGTGCTGATCATCATCGACTCGGTGGGCATCGGGATCCGCCTCAAGAAGCAGCTGAAGCAGCGCTTCCCCGACGAGCCGAAGCGCGGCGCCGTCGCCTACGCCCTGATGCGTACCCTCCAGATGCGCCGCCTGCGCCTGCCGAAGCCGCAGGTCAAGCGCGGAGAGCGGCCCTGAGCGCCGAGTCGGGCACCGAGTCGTTCACGGGCGGCTCCGACAAGTGGCTCGAGCTCGTGGGCGGACTGCGTGACGCGGTCCGCCAGGAGCTCGTGGCCCGGCAGCTCGACGAACAGCTGGCCCAGCGCTTCCCCGTCGGCCGCCGGCTGCGGGTCCTCGACGTCGGCATGGGCCAGGGCACCCAGGCGCTGCGCCTGGCCCGGGCCGGCCATGAGGTGACCGGCCTGGAATCCGATCCGTCGATGCTGGCCGCCGCCCGCAAGTCGCTGGAGTCGGAGCCTTCCGGGATCCGCGCACGGGTCAGGCTGCTGCAGGGCGACGGCCGCGAGACCGGGGTGCACTTCCTGCCCGGCGCCTTCGACGTGGTGCTCTGTCACGGCGTCCTGATGTACGTCGAGGAGCCCGACGCGCTGCTCGCCGGGCTCGCCCGGGTGCTCGCGCCCGGCGGGCTGCTCTCGCTGCTCGTACGCAACGCGGACGCGCTCGCGATGCGGCCCGGCCTCTCGGGCGACTGGGACACCGCGATCGAGGCCTTCGACTCGCCCGTGTACGAGAACCGGCTCGGCCTGTCCGTACGAGCGGACCGCCGCGCCGCCCTGACGGCCTCCCTGGCCGGGATCGGGGCGCCGCTGCACGCCTGGTACGGCGTGCGGGTCTTCACGGACCTCGCCGGCGACTCGGCGCAGCCGCCCGCAGGCGAGGAGCTGGAACGTCTCCTCCTCGCGGAGGAGCGGGCGGGTCGCACGGACCCGTACCGCCAGGTCGCGGCGCTTGTCCATCTCTGCGGCGTACGGGGCTGAACTTGCCGGCACCGGCACCGGCACCGGCACCGTGCTCCGTCGCTCCGCGACGGTGAGAGTTTGTGGGGGCTGACGCCCCACGCGCCCACGCCCCCGCGGCGAAACGGTGGCTGGGGCTGACGCCCTCCGCGCCCGGGCGGTGCAGCGGGGCTGGGGCCGATGCCCGATCCCGTCTCCGGGCGAAGCCCGGATGTTCACGGAGGTGACCGAGGCGGTGTCCGTTGAAACCGAAACCGGTACCGTTCGCGGCGTGACCTCCCTCGTCCGTCTCCGGGACTGGCTGACCGCCCACCCTCTGGCCTTCGACGCCACGCTGGCCGCAGCAGTCCTCGCCGTCATGGTCGCCGCCTCCTTCGTGGAGCCGTACGGCGTGCAGGGGCCGCACTTCGGCCGGGCGCCGGAGGGGATCAGCGTCGCCCTGATGTTGATCGGTGCCGCCGCGCTGGTGTTCCGGCGCCGCGCCCCGTACCTCGTTCTGGTGATCACCGTCGCCGCCACCCTCGGCGAACTCGTCACCGGCGAGCAGCGGGCCCCGGTGATGATGGCCGTGGTCATCGCCCTGTTCACGGTCGCCTCCACCACGGACCGCCCCACGACCTGGCGCTTGGCCCTGCCGATCATGGCCGCCATGACGGCCGTCGCCATGCTGACGAGCAAGCTGCCCTGGTACGCGCAGGAGAACCTGGGCGTCGTCGCCTGGGCCGGTCTGGCCGCCGCGGCCGGCGATGCCGTGCGCAGCCGCCGCGCCTTCATCGACGCGGTCACGGAACGCGCCGAGCGTGCCGAACGCACCCGTGAGCAGGAGGCCCTGCGCCGCGTCGCGGAGGAGCGGCTGCGCATCGCCCGGGATCTGCACGATGTCGTCGCGCACCACATCGCCCTCGTCAACGTCCAGGCCGGCGTCGCATCCCATGTCATGGACAAGCGCCCCGACCAGGCCAAGGAGGCCCTCGCCCACGTACGCGAGGCGAGCCGTTCCGCGCTGAACGAACTGCGCGCCACCGTCGGCCTGCTGCGCCAGTCCGGCGATCCCGAGGCGCCCACCGAACCGGCCTCGGGCCTGGCCCGACTCGACGATCTGCTCGACACGTTCCGCGCCGCCGGGCTGCCCGTGACCGTCGTGGCCGCCGACCGGGAGCAGCGGCTGTCCGCCGCCGTCGATCTCGCCGCGTACCGGATCATCCAGGAGGCCCTGACGAACGTGCAGAAGCACGCGGGCCCCGGCGCCGAGGCCGAGGTCAGCGTGCTGCGCGTGGGCCGAAACCTGGAGATCACCGTCCTCGACGACGGCGGCGCCGGACACACGTCGCCGCAGGAGGCGGCGGATGAGGCCCCCAAGGATCCCGCCCTGCGCACCGAAGGCGGCCATGGTCTCGTCGGCATGCGCGAGCGGGTCTCGGCGCTCGGCGGCACCTGCACCACCGGGCCCCGGTACGGGGGCGGCTTCCGCGTCCATGCGATCCTGCCCCTGAGCACCGAGGGGGAGAAGCCATGAGCATCCGTGTCCTGCTCGCCGACGACCAGGCCCTGCTGCGCAGCGCGTTCCGGGTTCTCGTCGACTCCGAGCCCGATATGGAGGTCGTGGGCGAGGCATCCGACGGCGCCGAGGCGGTGGCGCTCGCGCGTTCGGAGCGGGCCGATGTCGTCCTGATGGACATCAGGATGCCCGGTACGGACGGTCTCGCCGCCACCCGCATGATCAGCGAGGACCTCGGACTCGCCCACGTACACGTGGTGATGCTCACCACCTTCGAGGTCGACGAGTACGTCGTGCAGTCGCTGCGCGCCGGCGCCTCCGGCTTCCTCGGCAAGGGCTCCGAACCGGAGGAACTGCTGAACGCGATCCGTGTCGCGGCCGCCGGCGAGGCGCTGCTCTCGCCGGTCGCGACGAAAGGGCTGATCGCCAGGTTCCTCGCAGGCGGCAGCCCGGATCCGAAGGACGGCGAGGACGGCGCGCACGCCGAACGCCTCGCCCAGCTCACCGGGCGTGAGCGCGAGGTGCTCGTCCAGGTCGCGAGCGGCCTGTCCAACGACGAGATCGCCGAACTCCTCACCGTCAGCCCGCTCACCGTGAAGACCCACGTGAACCGCACCATGGCCAAGCTCGGCGCCCGTGACCGGGCGCAACTCGTCGTCATCTCCTACGAGTCGGGTCTTGTCCGCCCGAGGACGGACTGACCGGGCGTCACCGGGTACGAGAATGGGGCGTCCCTGGAAACCGCCGCGCAGGGGCGCCCCACTCGTAAAGGTACCCATACCCGTACGGGTACCTGTACCCGTGCCGAGCCCGTACCCGTGCCGAGCCCGTACTCGTACGGATGCTGTGGCGTGCTGCTACGGCAGCGCCAGCATCCGCTCAAGGGCCAGCTTCGCGAAGCTCTCCGTCTCGCGGTCGACCTCGATGCGGTTGACGAGGTTGCCCTCGGCCAGTGACTCCAGGGTCCACACCAGGTGCGGCAGGTCGATCCGGTTCATCGTCGAGCAGAAGCAGACGGTCTTGTCGAGGAAGACCACTTCCTTGCCCTCGGGCGCGAAGCGGTTGGCCAGGCGGCGCACCAGGTTGAGCTCGGTGCCGATGGCCCACTTGGAGCCGGCCGGGGCGGCTTCGAGGGTCTTGATGATGTACTCGGTCGAGCCGACGTAGTCCGCCGCGGCGACGACCTCGTGCTTGCACTCGGGGTGCACCAGGACGTTGACGCCCTCGATGCGCTCGCGCACGTCGTTCACGCTGTCCAGGCTGAACCGGCCGTGCACCGAGCAGTGGCCGCGCCACAGGATCATCTTCGCGGCGCGCAGCTCTTCGGCCGTCAGGCCGCCGTTCGGCTTGTGCGGGTTGTAGACCACGCAGTCGTCCAGCGACATCCCCATGTCGCGTACGGCGGTGTTGCGGCCGAGGTGCTGGTCCGGCAGGAACAGCACCTTCTCGCCCTGTTCGAAGGCCCAGTCAAGCGCCCGCTTCGCATTGCTCGACGTGCAGATGGTGCCGCCGTGCTTGCCGGTGAAGGCCTTGATGTCGGCGGAGGAGTTCATGTAGCTGACCGGTACGACCTGCTCGGATATCCCGGCCTCGGTGAGCACGTCCCAGCACTCGGCGACCTGCTCGGCGGTGGCCATGTCGGCCATGGAACAGCCCGCGGCGAGGTCCGGCAGCACGACCTTCTGGTCGTCGCCGGTCAGGATGTCGGCGGATTCGGCCATGAAGTGCACACCGCAGAACACGATGTACTCGGCCTCCGGCTTCGCGGCGGCATCGCGGGCGAGCTTGAAGGAGTCACCGGTGACGTCCGCGAACTGGATGACCTCGTCGCGCTGGTAGTGGTGCCCCAGCACGAAGACCTTGTCGCCGAGCTTCTCCTTGGCGGCGCGGGCGCGCTCGACCAGGTCGGGGTCGGACGGGGAGGGCAGATCGCCGGGGCAGTCCACGCCGCGCTCGCTCTTGGGGTCGGCTTCGCGGCCGAGCAGCAGCAGGGCGAGCGGAGTCGGCTGCGGCTCAACGCTGTGGGCAAGGTCCTGGGCCGTGGTCACGTCACGCACCCTTTCTTCTTCCGGCCTGCAGACCCACCGTCCGGGCCTGCTTTTCGTCGAATTGACGCTATCTATCATATCTGGTTCATGTCAGATTGACGACACCTGATGTCGTCGATGTGACGCATTCCCCTCCGGTGGCACGTCCCGCCCGGCCCACGCCCCGCACCGCGGGGATGCTCTCCGCGGGCGGTGCGGGCACTGCGGGCCCTGTGCCCGTAGTGCCCCACGTATGCGAGCATGAAGGGGCCAGGCCGCGCGGCCGAGAAATTCGTTCCCCTCCGCGGGAATGATTCGGTGCCCACCGAGGTTGGCCGAAGCGGAAGCAGTCTCCGTACTACCCGGGAGAGATGTAGATGTCCGTTCAGGACGACAAGACCACCGTGAGCGACGGCATCATCCTGTCCGACGCCGCTGCCCTCAAGGTCAAGGCTCTGCTCGACCAGGAAGGCCGTGACGACCTGGCCCTGCGTGTCGCGGTCCAGCCCGGCGGCTGCTCCGGCCTTCGCTACCAGCTGTTCTTCGACGAGCGCTCGCTCGACGGCGATGTCGTCAAGGACTTCGACGGTGTGAAGGTCGTCACCGACCGCATGAGCGCCCCGTACCTGGGCGGCGCCTCGATCGACTTCGTCGACACCATCGAGAAGCAGGGCTTCACGATCGACAACCCCAACGCCACCGGTTCCTGCGCCTGCGGCGACTCCTTCAGCTGAGCCGCGCCGCGGCACGAAGGCCCGGGCCGCCGCGGGCGGCCCGGCGGGTGTGACATGCGACCCAGGCCACCCGCCGCGGTACGAAGCGAACGAGGGCGGCACCCCGCAAGCCGGGGTGCCGCCCTCCTCGTATGCCCGGAGGCGTCACATCCTCCGCAGGCCGGGATTCCTCGCTCGGCCACATCCTCACTCGGCCGGTATCGGCACGCCGTCCGCACCGACGACCACCCGGTCGCCGAGCGGCTGCTCCAGCTCCACCGTCGCCGTCAGCTCCTTGGCGATCATGATGCAGTACGTGCCGGGCTTCTGAGGCGTCCCGGTCACCGTCACCTCGACCCGCTCGGGACTCTCCCGCACCGAGGCCGAGTAGTCGCTGCACACCCCGCCCCAGAACCGCACGGTGAGCGTACGGTCCGAGGCGCTGTACGAGATGACCGCCGCGCTCCGCGACTCGTCCGCCCCGTCGTTCCCGTCCCCCGAGTTCCCGTCGCCGGGCCGGTCGGGCGACGGCGGCTGCGCGGAGCCGGGCGGCTGGTCCGTGGGCCCGGGCCGTTCCGTCGGTGCCGCGGGGGAGCGCAGATACTGCTTCTCCACCGCCGGATACGTCACCGTCACCATCTCGGGCCCCCGCGCCACCGTGAACAGCCACGACGGCACCAGAACCTGCCGCCCCGACTCGCGGTACGCCGCGAGCCCGAGCTCGGCGGACTCGACCACCACCACCCGCGGCTTCGGCGGCACCGGCTTCCCGCCCGGCTCGCAGGGCTGCTGCGGCTCGCCCCCGGTGAGATCGTCCTGGTGCGGTACGGCACTGGAACAGCCGCCGATCCGCCCGGGCACCGCCGTCCCCGACGACGTGGCGTTCAGCTGCTTCAGCGCCTCCTTCGCGCCGATGACGGGATACGCATGACCGGCGACCGGCTCCGCAAGCTGCCCGCTCGCCCCGGAGATCTCCCCGTCAGGACCGACCTCGATGCCGGCCGGGATGCCGTACGTCGGCAGCCCGGCCACCACCGGATCGGCGTTGACCACCCGCACCGCACCCATGGTCCGCGAGGCGTCGATCTTCGCCTCGTCCTGCCCGAGCGCCTTCAGGACCGGAGCGGCGGCGGCCTTCGCCTCCGCCTCGTCGACGGGCGGCAGGCCCACCGGAGCGGAGGAGCCGGCCGAGTCGCAGCCGCCCTCGCGCGGACAGTTCTCCTCGCCGCCCGGCGTATGCGTCACGTAGGTCCAGGCCCCCGGCGCCTGCTTGGTGACCGTGAGACCCGGCCCGCCGGCCTCGCCGACCCGCCACTCGGTGCCCTGCGCGGACACGGTCCCCGGCAGCTTCAGGGCCTTCGCCAGATCGGCCACCTGCGCTGCGGTCACCTCACCGGAAGGCCGGTGGACGCGCACCGTGTCCGGTGCCTTCGGCAGCTCGCCCTGCGCCTTGAACACCGGGCCGCCCGGCACCGGTTCGCCGCCGGACTGCGAGGCGTAGCCGTCGAGCGTCAGCGGGGGCGGGTCACCCGCGGGCGCGGCGGAATCCTCGCGGCCGCCGCCGGAACTGCTCGTGGCGAGGTAGGCCCCGCCGCCGCCCGCGAGCAGGACGGCGGCCGCGACCGAGGCCACCACGAGGCGTGAGGTCGGCCTGCGGGTTTCCTCATCCAAGCCTTCGCTGCTCACTGCTCAACTCCCCTGTTCGCGGCCGGGCCGTCGCCGCTCGTGCGGCCCTCACCGATCGCCTCGCGTGGCGATGACAGCGGTGTGACGGCTGGGGGGAGTGTTCGGTTCCCCCCCCAGCGGTGGGGTGCGGCGGGCTGGGGTGTGTGCGGTGTGTGCGGTGTGTGCGGTGTGTGCGCTGCGTGCGGTGTGTGCGGTGTGTGCGCTGCGAGTGCGGGGGAGGCTCAGTCGCCGTACTCCGACATCCCCTCCAGCATCCGCGCGGACGCCGGCGGTACGACGACCCCGTGGATGAGGGAGGCGGGCACGGGGGACGGGGGCTTGGCTGCGGAGGGCGGCGTGGCCCAGCGCGGCGCCATGCGGGCGCAGTCCCCCTGGAGCTGCTTCAGCGTGAAGTCCTGGGAGGCGGGCGCGGGCTCCGTGTGCTTCGACATATCCGCACCGTACGCACGGCATGACCGTCAGAAAAGGTCTACTTTACGGTAATTTCGAGTGTTCGGACTTGCGTCGACTTCCCGGTAGCGTGAAGCGTCAACCCTCACCCACGCCAGGAGACCTCCGTCGTGCGTATCGCAGTCACCGGCTCCATCGCCACCGACCACCTGATGACCTTCCCCGGCCGATTCGCCGACCAGCTGGTCGCCGACCAGCTGCACACGGTCTCCCTGTCCTTCCTCGTCGACAACCTCGACGTCCGCAGGGGCGGCGTCGCCGCGAACATCTGCTTCGGCATGGGACAGCTCGGCACCTCGCCGATCCTGGTCGGCGCGGCGGGCTCCGACTTCGACGAGTACCGGGCGTGGCTCGACCGCCACGGGGTCGACACCGCCTCGGTCCGTATCTCCGAGACGCAGCACACGGCCCGTTTCGTGTGCACCACGGACGAGGACCACAATCAGATCGGGTCCTTCTACACCGGGGCGATGAGCGAGGCGCGGCTGATCGAGCTGAAGACCGTCGCCGACCGGGTGGGCGGGCTCGACCTCGTCCTCATCGGCGCGGACGACCCGGAGGCGATGCTCCGGCACACCGAGGAGTGCCGCTCGAGGGGCATCCCCTTCGCGGCCGACTTCTCGCAGCAGATCGCGCGGATGGACGGGGACGAGATCCGTACGCTGCTCGACGGGGCCGCGTACCTGTTCTCCAACGAGTACGAGAAGGGGCTCATCGAGTCCAAGACCGGCTGGAGCAACGAGGAGATCCTCGGGCGGGTGGGGCACCGGGTGACCACGCTCGGCTCGCGCGGGGTGCGCGTCGAGCGCGTCGGCGAGGAGGCCATCGAGGTCGGCTGCCCCGAGGAGGAGGGCAAGGTCGACCCCACGGGCGTCGGCGACGCGTTCCGCGCCGGGTTCCTGTCGGGCCTGTCCTGGGGCGCCTCCCTGGAGCGGGCCGCCCAGATCGGCTGCATGCTCGCGACCCTCGTCATCGAGACCCTCGGCACGCAGGAGTACACGCTGCGCCGCGCCCACTTCATGGACCGCTTCACCAAGGCGTACGGCTTCGAGGCGGCGGCGGAGGTCCAGTCCCACCTTTCGTAGGACGCCGCGGCACCTTGGTCCGGGCGTTCCGGCTCTGCGGCCCGGGGCTGCTGCGCCGCTCCGCGGCGCGGGTGGATTCGGGGGCTGAAGCCCCCGGGCCCCCGTTCGGGGCTGTGCCCCGGACCCCGGCGGGGGCTACGCCCCCTGCACCCCCTGAGGCTCCGTTCCCTGACACCTCCAGGGGCCTCCCCTGCACGCCCGGGACTCCGCCCCTGCACCTTTGGCGCTTGTCCTGAGCGCACCCCCACGGGGCCTGTCCCATGAGTCCGGTGGTGCTCCGCTTCTTGGGCGGGTCTTCGGTGGGATCCGTGTGCCGCTCACCCCTGCGCCAGTCGGCGGACCACGTATGCCCACCCCCGCTCCGCCTCTTCCTCGCCCACGTACTCGTGTCCCCGGAGGTGGCACCAGGCGCGGATGTCGAGTTCGGCCACCTCGTCGTCGGAGAGGACGGTCACCGTGCCGCCCACGCGGACCCGGGGGATGGCCTTGGCGAGTTCGATGACCGGGAGCGGGCAGCGTTTGCCCAGCGTGTCCAGGTGGAGGGAGTCGAGGGAGGGGGAGAGCGGTGCGGCCGTCGGGGCGTCCAGCTTTTCGCGGACCGAGGAGACCGTGCCCGGGAGGACCTCCAGGAAGCGCTCCACGTCCTCGCGTCGCGTGCCGGGGGGGAGGGAGACCCGGACGTTTCCCTCGCTGAGGACGCCCATCGCCTTCAGGACGTGGCTCGGCGTCAGCGTGGAGCTCGTGCAGGAGGAGCCGGAGGAGACCGAGAAGCCGGCCCGGTCCAGCTCGTGCAGGAGCGATTCGCCGTCGACGTAGAGGCAGGAGAACGTGACGATGTGGGGGAGGCGCCGGGAGGGGTCGCCCACCACCTCCACGTCCGGGACGAGTTCCGGCACGCGCGCGCGGATCAGGTCCGTCAACTCGCGCAGGCGTGCCGCCTCCTGGGCGGCCTCGGCGCGTACCGCCCGCAGCGAAGCGGCCGCCGCGACGATCGCGGGCAGGTTCTGGAAGCCCGGCGCCCGCCCCGATTCGCGCTCGTCCGCGGGGCCTTGCGCGGAGAACCGCACCCCCTTGCGTACGGCAAGGAGCCCCACCCCGGCCGGTCCGCCCCATTTGTGCGCGCTCGCGGTGAGCAGCGACCACGCACCCTCCACCGGCCCCCAGGCCAGCGACTGCGCCGCGTCGACGAGCAGCGGCACCCCGGCCGCCCGGCAGACGGAGGCGATGTCGTCGACCGGTTGCACCGTCCCCACCTCGTGGTTCGCGGACTGCAGGCAGGCGAGCGCGGTGTCGGGGCGCAGCGCGCGTACGAACAGGGAGGACTCGACCCGGCCGTCCCGGTCCACCGGGATCCGGATCACCGTGCCGCCCTGCTCCTCATGGGCGGCGGCCGAATGGAGTACCGCGGAGTGCTCGACGGCTGACACGATCAAGTGATCCCCGGCGCGCCGCCGTCCGGCGAGCGCCCCGGCGATGCCGGTGTGCAGCGCCTGCGTCCCGGAGGCGGTGAACACCAGCTCGTCCGGGCGGCATCCCACCGCCTCGGCGGCGGCCTCCCGCGCGGCGTCGAGCAGCATGCGGGCCCTGCGGCCCTCGCGGTAGAGCCGGGCCGGGTCGGCCCAGCCCTCGTCGAGCGCGGCGAGCAGGGCCTGGCGCGCCACCGGGTGCAGGGGAGCCGACGTGGCGGAATCGAAGTACGGCACGTCATCACGCTACCCGCGCACCCGCGGCCGCCTGACTTGGGCAGTGGCCAGGGGGTGTCCGACCCGGCAAGCACCGGCCGCCTGCCGTGTCGGTCGAGGGTGCGTCAGTTGGCCGCACAAGGGCGATTCTTGTCCGGCCGGGGGTGCGGGGTCGCCCCCCGGGGAAGCGCGGCCCACCCCTTCGGGTCGACGCCCGGCGCGTTGGGCACCCTCCCCGCGCGACCCCAAATAGCGTCCAGTAGGGTTTGGTCCGCATAAACATCCAAACCCCTGCCCGTACACGGGCCGGCGCCCGACCAAGCTTCACGGCCGAGCCCGGTCGAGCGGGCGAGACTCTCGGGAAGGCGCTACGTGAGTCCCAACGGCTCCGACCGCTCGTCGCGGCGCCCGATGCGGCGGAAGCTGCCGCAGGTGCTGACTGCGGGCCTCATTCTGGTAACCGCTACCGGTTGCACATATGAGGATTTTCCCCGCCTAGGAATGCCTACTCCGGTGACGGAGGAGGCCCCCAGGATCCTCTCCCTGTGGCAGGGCTCGTGGGCGGCTGCGCTCGCCACGGGTGTCCTCGTCTGGGGCCTGATCCTGTGGAGTGTCTTCTTCCACCGGCGCAGCCGCACCAAGGTCGAGGTTCCTCCGCAGACCCGGTACAACATGCCCATCGAGGCGCTGTACACGGTTGTTCCGCTGATCATCGTCTCGGTTCTCTTCTACTTCACGGCGCGCGACGAGTCGAAGCTCCTCGCCCAGTCCGAGAAGCCCGCCCACACCATCAACGTGGTCGGCTTCCAGTGGAGCTGGGGCTTCAACTACGTCGAGGACGTGCCGGGTGTCTCCGGTGACGCCAGGACGGACGAGAACCTCGCGGACATTCCGGACAAGTACCGCGAGGCGTTCCCCGCGGACGCCGGCGGTGTCTACGACATCGGCACCCCGGGCACCCGGAACCCGCAGAACAACAACCCGGGTCCGACCCTGTGGCTGCCCAAGGGCGAGAAGGTCCGCTTCGTGCTGACCTCGCGCGATGTCATCCACTCCTTCTGGGTCGTGCCGTTCCTGATGAAGCAGGACGTCATCCCCGGGCACACCAACGTCTTCGAGGTGACCCCCAACAAGGAGGGCACCTTCATGGGCAAGTGCGCCGAGCTCTGCGGCGTGGACCACTCCCGGATGCTGTTCAACGTGAAGG
The DNA here is from genome assembly GCF_047779955.1 of Streptomyces lothianensis. Taxonomy (NCBI): domain Bacteria; kingdom Bacillati; phylum Actinomycetota; class Actinomycetes; order Kitasatosporales; family Streptomycetaceae; genus Streptomyces; species Streptomyces lothianensis. The sequence goes on from NZ_JBLMKT010000041.1 coordinate 111,618, forward strand.
TCGTTTCCCCCGAGAAGTACCAGGAGCACCTGGAAGAGCTCGCGGAGAAGGGCCAGACCGGGTACGTCCCGGCCGGCATTGAGCAGACGGACAATGCCAGGAATTCGGAGAAGACCCAACTGTGAGCATCCTCAACGAGCAACCAAAGGGTGCCGCCGCAGCTGACGACTCGTACGAGAACGAGCTTCCGGTTCGGCGCAGGCAGCCCGGCAACGTCGTGATCAAGTGGCTGACCACCACCGACCACAAGACGATCGGCACGCTGTATCTGGTCACGTCGTTCGCGTTCTTCTGCATCGGCGGTCTGATGGCGCTCTTCATGCGCGCCGAACTGGCCCGTCCCGGCACGCAGATCATGTCGAACGAGCAGTTCAACCAGGCGTTCACGATGCACGGCACGATCATGCTGCTGATGTTCGCGACGCCGCTGTTCGCCGGTTTCGCGAACTGGATCATGCCGCTGCAGATCGGCGCGCCCGACGTGGCGTTCCCGCGGCTGAACATGTTCGCCTACTGGCTCTACCTGTTCGGCTCGCTGATCGCGGTCGCCGGCTTCCTCACCCCGCAGGGTGCCGCCGACTTCGGCTGGTTCGCCTACTCGCCGCTCTCGGACGCCGTCCGCTCGCCGGGTATCGGCGCCGACATGTGGATCATGGGTCTGGCCTTCTCCGGCTTCGGCACGATCCTCGGTTCGGTCAACTTCATCACCACGATCATCTGCATGCGCGCCCCGGGCATGACGATGTTCCGTATGCCGATCTTCACCTGGAACGTGCTGCTGACCGGTGTCCTGGTCCTGCTGGCCTTCCCGGTGCTCGCGGCCGCGCTGTTCGCCCTGGAGGCGGACCGCAAGTTCGGATCCCATATCTTCGACGCCGCGAACGGCGGCGCGTTGCTGTGGCAGCACCTCTTCTGGTTCTTCGGGCACCCAGAGGTGTACATCATCGCCCTGCCGTTCTTCGGCATCATTTCCGAGATCATCCCGGTGTTCTCGCGCAAGCCGATGTTCGGTTACATCGGTCTGATCGGTGCGACGATCGCGATCGCGGGTCTGTCCGTGACGGTGTGGGCGCACCACATGTACGTCACCGGCGGAGTGCTGCTTCCGTTCTTCTCCTTCATGACGTTCCTCATCGCCGTGCCAACGGGTGTGAAGTTCTTCAACTGGATCGGAACGATGTGGAAGGGGTCCCTGAGTTTCGAGACCCCGATGCTGTGGACGATCGGCTTCCTGATCACCTTCACCTTCGGTGGTCTGACCGGTGTCATCCTGGCCTCGCCGCCGATGGACTTCCACGTCTCGGACTCGTACTTCGTGGTGGCGCACTTCCACTACGTGGTGTTCGGCACCGTCGTCTTCGCGATGTTCGCCGGCTTCCACTTCTGGTGGCCGAAGTTCACCGGCAAGATGCTCGACGAGCGCCTCGGCAAGATCACGTTCTGGACGCTGTTCGTCGGCTTCCACGGCACGTTCCTCGTCCAGCACTGGCTGGGTGCCGAGGGCATGCCGCGCCGTTACGCGGACTACCTCGCGGCCGACGGCTTCACGGCCCTGAACACGATCTCGACGATCAGCTCGTTCCTGCTCGGCATGTCGATCCTTCCGTTCTTCTACAACATCTGGAAGACCGCGAAGTACGGCAAGAAGATCGAGGTCGACGACCCGTGGGGTTACGGCCGCTCGCTGGAGTGGGCCACGTCCTGCCCGCCGCCGCGGCACAACTTCCTCACCCTGCCGCGTATTCGCTCCGAATCCCCGGCGTTCGACCTGCACCACCCGGAGATCGTCGCGATGGAGCAGGAGCAGCTGGCCGCCTCCGGCCACGGTGACAAGGCCCTCGCGGGCGGCAAGGAGGCAGGCAAGTGAAGGTCCAAGGAAAGATGTTCATCTGGCTGAGCGTCTTCGTGCTCGCCATGGCGATCATCTACGGCGTGTGGTCGAAGGAGCCCGTCGGTACCACGGCGCTCTTCCTGTCCTTCGGTCTCTGCATCATGATCGGCTACTACCTGGCCTTCACGGCCCGGCGGGTCGACGCCATGGCGCAGGACAACAAGGAGGCCGATGTCGCGGACGAGGCCGGCGAGGTGGGGTTCTTCTCCCCGCACAGCTGGCAGCCGCTCGCGCTCGCCATCGGTGGCGCCCTCGCGTTCCTGAGCATCGCCATCGGCTGGTGGCTGCTCTACTTCTCGGCCCCAGTCATCCTGGTCGGCCTGTGGGGCTGGGTCTTCGAGTACTACCGCGGTGAGAACCAGACCCAGTGAGGCGCTAGCACGCTGAGCTGTTCCAGGGGCCCGGACACTCCGTCAGGAGTCGTCCGGGCCCCTCTTTTGCAGGAGTTTGGGCTTCCCGTACGGAGCACTCCGCGCGCCGTTCCCGGCGGGTCTGCCTAGCGTGTGCTGCATGAGCCACTCACCGCGTACCCGCACCGTAATAAGCTGCACCGTCCTTGTGGCCGCGCTCGGCGCGAGTGCCACCGGCTGCGGCTCCGAGAGCCACCCGCTCTCCGCCAAGCCGTACGACGCGGCCGGTCAGATCGCCTTCAACGGGCCCGCGGGCAGCAAGAAGGCCGATCCGGACAAGCCCCTCGAAGTGACCGCCCAGGGCCGGGGCTCACGGATCACCGACGTCACCGCGAGGGACTCCCTCGGCCGCTACGTGGCCGGTGAGCTGGCCGCAGACGGCAGCCGCTGGCACACCACCAAGCCGCTGGCCGCGGGCGCCGCCTACACGGTCAGGGTGAGCACCGAGGACGAGGACGGCGCGCCCGGGCGCAAGGTCCTCACCTTCGAGACCCGGCAGGCGGCCGAGAAGGCGCGCGTGGACGTCACGTTCGGTCCCGGGTCGGGCGAGTACGGCGTCGGCATCCCGATCACCGCCAAGCTGAGCCGTCCCGTCAAGGACAAGAAGGCCCGCGCCCTCATCGAGCGCTCCCTGCAGGTGCGTTCCGAGCCCGCCACCACGGGCAGCTGGCACTGGTTCGAGGACGACAAGCTGCACTACCGGCCCAAGGACTACTGGCCGACCGAGGCGAAGATCCATGTCACCTCCCACCTGGAGGGCGTGAAGCTCGGCGAGCGGCTCTGGGGCGGCGAGGGCAAGCCGCTGAAGCTGACCACCGGCAGCAAGCTGGAGGCCGTGGTCGACGCGGGCGCGCACCACATGACCGTGTACCGCAACGGCGAGAAGATCAAGTCCGTCCCGGTGACCACCGGCATGCCCGGCTGGGAGACCCGCAACGGCACGAAGATCGTGCTGGACAAGTCCTACGTGGTCCGGATGACCAGCTCCGCCATCGGGGCCGCCGAGTTCTACGACAAGCAGGTCTACTACTCGACCCGGCTCACCGACTCCGGCGAGTACGTGCACGCCGCGCCCTGGTCGGCCGGCTCACACGGGTGGGCCAACGTCAGCCACGGCTGTGTGGGAATGAGCACAAGCAACGCTGCCTGGTTCTACGGGATAGTCCAGCCCGGCGACATCGTCCGCACCGTCAACAGCTACGGCGAGGACATGCCGACGTACGGCAACGGTCTCGGCGACTGGAACATGGAGTGGAAGGACTGGCGCGAGGGCAGCGTCGTCAACGCGGGGCTGCGCGAGGGCCGGAGCCCGCATGACGAGGCCAGACTGCGCCCTCGGGTGTGAACGAGTGTGCCGGGCGTCCACCGCGGAAGGGTTTCCGACCCGAACGTGTGACATGTCTGGAGCCCGTACGGACCCCCGTACGGGCTCCAGGCGTTCCGCGGCGGGGGAGTCAGGCCCCGATCGCCAGGCGGGCGCGCAGCAGGGAGGCCAGTGCGGCGGCGAACTCGACCGGCTCGACCGGCAGTGTCACCGCGGCCTCCGCGCGGCTCCAGGTGGCCAGCCAGGCGTCCTGCGGGCGGCCCATCAGGAGCAGCACCGGCGGGGACTGGAAGATCTCGTCCTTGAGCTGCCGGCACAGCCCCATCCCGCCCATCGGCACGGCCTCGCCGTCCAGCACGCAGACGTCGATCCCGCCCTGGTCAAGCTCCTTGATGACGGCCGCGGGGGTGGCGCACTCGATGAACTCGACCCGGGGGACATCCGCTGCGGGCCTGCGACCGGTGGCCAACCGGACCTGTTCCCGGGTGTTGGCGTTGTCGCTGTAGACCAGGACCGTGGCGGTCGACTGCATGGTTCCTCCGTGACTGCGCTGTCCGGCGGGGCTCTGCCGGTGTCGGACGGGGCTTGCCGGGCTGTCTGTCGGGGCTTGAAGGTGGTGCACGCTGCCGCGGCGCACGCTTGTGAGAGCGGTGCACCGTGGGCCGGATGCTACTCCGTCGAACACCCCGTCAACAGCGGTATGCGGCGGCCTTCGATGGGCCATACGGGCAGGACATGGGGCGCGGACACTCCGAACGGCACCCCCCGGAGTGAACGCCAGATAAGCGACCGACATAATGTCGGTCGTGGCGACAGCAACGACAGTAGAAACCGGGCACGCGCACCCGTCGGTCAATCGGCCGAACCTCACCAGCGTCGGAACCATCATCTGGTTGAGTTCCGAGCTGATGTTCTTCGCGGCCCTCTTCGCGATGTACTTCACCCTGCGTTCGGTGACGGGTGCCGAGCACTGGAAGGAAATGGCCTCGGCCCTGAACTTCCCCTTCTCGGCGACGAACACCACGATCCTGGTGCTCTCCTCGCTGACCTGCCAGCTCGGCGTCTTCGCCGCCGAGCGCGGGGATGTGAAGAAGCTCCGGATGTGGTTCGTGGTGACCTTCATCATGGGCGCGGTCTTCATCGGCGGTCAGGTCCTCGAGTACACGGAACTGGTCAAGCACGAGGGCCTCTCGCTCTCGTCCGACCCGTACGGCTCCGTGTTCTACCTGACCACCGGCTTCCACGGCCTGCACGTGACAGGCGGCCTCATCGCCTTCCTGTTCGTCCTCGGCCGTACGTACGCGGCCCGCAGGTTCACCCACGAGCAGGCGACCGCAGCCATCGTCGTGTCCTACTACTGGCACTTCGTCGATGTGGTGTGGATCGGCCTCTTCGCCACGATCTACATGATCAAGTAGCCGGGGCCGAGAACCCGTACCCGGGGCGATACCCGAACCTTTCCGAAGCATCGACGCAGAAGATCCTGACACCGGGGTAATCCGTGAAAAAGCTCTCCGCACGACGACGCCATCCGCTGGCGGCGGTCGTCGTCCTCATCCTCGCGCTGGCGGCCACGGGGGGGCTGTACGCCGTGTTCGCTCCGGCGGACAAGGCGCAGGCCGAAGAAACCCAGCAGTCCCTCGCCATCGAGGAGGGCAAGAAGCTCTACTCGGTCGGCTGCGCAAGCTGCCACGGCACCGGGGGTCAGGGCACCTCTGACGGTCCGTCGCTCGTCGGCGTCGGCTCCGCCGCGGTGGACTTCCAGGTGGGCACCGGCCGTATGCCGGCCCAGCAGCCCGGCGCCCAGGTGCCGAAGAAGAAGAACATCTACTCGCAGGCCGAGATCGACCAGCTGGCCGCGTACATCGCCTCCCTCGGCGCCGGTCCGGTCACCCCGACCGACAAGCAGTACAGCATCGAGGGTGCCGACATCGCCAAGGGCGGCGAGCTGTTCCGCACCAACTGCGCGCAGTGCCACAACTTCACCGGTAAGGGCGGCGCCCTGACCAAGGGCAAGTTCGCACCGGACCTGGAGGGCGTCAGCCCCAAGCACATCTACGAGGCCATGCAGACCGGCCCGCAGAACATGCCCTCCTTCCCGGACACGACGATGCCGGAGAAGCAGAAGCAGGACATCATCGCGTACCTTGACGCGGTCAACGGTGAGAAGACGGAGAACCCGGGTGGTCTCGGACTGGGCGGTCTCGGACCGGTCAGCGAGGGCCTCTTCGCCTGGATCTTCGGTCTCGGCTCCCTGATCGCCGTCGCTGTGTGGGTCGCCGCGCGGACCGCAAAGGCCAAGAAGTCATGAGCAGCCAAGACATTCCAGAAGAGAACCTGCCGGCAGCGCAGGCCGTAGCCACCGACCTGGAGAAGCACGGGGACGACCCGTTCGCCGACCCGGGCCTGCCGCCCCACGAGCACCGCATCCAGGACATCGACGAGCGGGCAGCCAAGCGCTCCGAGCGCACGGTCGCCCTCCTGTTCACCCTGTCGATGCTCGCCACGATCGGCTTCATCGCCTCGTACGTGGCCTTCCCCGTCGACAAGAGCGTCTACATCTGGCCGCTCGGTCACATCAGCGCGCTGAACTTCTCCCTGGGCATGACCCTCGGTATCGCGCTGTTCTGCATCGGCGCGGGCGCGGTCCACTGGGCCCGCACCCTGATGTCGGACGAGGAGGTCGCCGACGAGCGTCACGCGATCGAGGCCACGCCCGAGGTCAAGGCCAAGGTCATGGCCGACTTCAAGCAGGGCGCCAAGGAGTCGGCGATCGGGCGGCGCAAGCTGATCCGCAACACCATGTTCGGTGCGCTGACCCTGGTGCCGCTGTCCGGTGTCGTCCTCCTGCGTGACCTCGGTCCGCTGCCCGAGGATAAGCTCCGGCACACCAAGTGGGCCAAGGGCAAGATGCTCGTCAACATGAACACCCACGAGCCGCTGCGGCCCTCTGACGTGCCCGTCGGATCGCTGACCTTCGCCATGCCCGAGGGCATGTCGGAGCACGACCACGACTTCCAGACGCAGATCGCCAAGGCCGCCCTGATGATCGTCCGGATCGAGCCGGACGACATCAAGGACAAGCAAGAGCTCGAGTGGTCGCACGACGGCATCGTGGCGTACTCGAAGATCTGCACCCACGTGGGCTGCCCGATCTCCCTGTACGAGCAGCAGACGCACCACGTCCTGTGCCCCTGCCACCAGTCCACCTTCGACCTCACCGACGGTGCCCGAGTGATCTTCGGCCCCGCCGGCCACGCCCTGCCGCAGCTGCGGATCGGCGTGAACGAGGACGGTTACCTCGAGGCGCTCGGCGACTTCGAGGAGCCTGTCGGTCCTGCCTTCTGGGAGCGCGGATGAGCACCAACGAGAACACCAACCCGAGCGGGCGCAAGGCCCCCGCGGGTGAGCGGGTCGCGGACTGGGCCGACGGCCGCCTGGGGATCTACTCCCTGGCCAAGGCCAACATGCGCAAGATCTTCCCGGACCACTGGTCCTTCATGCTCGGTGAGATCTGCCTCTACAGCTTCATCATCGTCATCCTCACGGGTGTGTACCTGACGCTGTTCTTCCACCCGTCGATGAACGAGGTGGAGTACCACGGCAGCTACGTCCCGATGCAGGGACAGCTGATGAGTGAGGCGTTCAAGTCGACCCTGGACATCTCCTTCGACGTCCGCGGTGGTCTGTTGATCCGGCAGATCCACCACTGGGCCGCGCTGATCTTCGTCGCGGGCATGCTGGTCCACATGATGCGCGTCTTCTTCACGGGCGCGTTCCGCAAGCCGCGCGAGATCAACTGGCTGTTCGGCTTCCTGCTGCTCGTCCTCGGCATGTTCACCGGCTTCACCGGTTACTCGCTGCCGGACGACCTGCTGTCGGGTACCGGTGTCCGCTTCATGCAGGGCGCGATCCTCTCGGTGCCGGTCATCGGTACGTACCTGTCGATGTTCCTGTACGGCGGCGAGTTCCCCGGCGGCGACATCATCTCCAGGTTCTACTCGATCCACATCCTGCTGCTGCCGGGCATCATGCTCGGCCTCGTGGTGGCGCACCTGATCCTGGTCTTCTACCACAAGCACACCCAGTTCGCGGGCCCCGGCAAGACCAACAAGAACGTGGTCGGCATGCCGCTCCTGCCCGTGTACATGGCGAAGGCCGGAGGCTTCTTCTTCCTGGTCTTCGGCATGATCGCGATCATCTCGGCGATCGCCACGATCAACCCGATCTGGAACATCGGCCCGTACCGTCCGGACCAGGTGTCCACCGGCGCCCAGCCCGACTGGTACATGGGCTTCTCCGAGGGTCTGATCCGTGTCATGCCGGGCTGGGAGATCAACATCTGGGGTCACACGCTCGTCCTGGGTGTGTTCGTCCCGCTGCTGATCTTCCCGCTGGTCCTGGCGTCGATCGCCGTCTGGCCGTTCATCGAGTCCTGGGTCACCGGCGACAAGCGCGAGCACCACATCCTGGACCGCCCGCGCAACGCGCCGACCCGTACCGCCCTCGGTGTGGCCTGGCTGACCTGGTACTTCGTCCTTCTTGTCGGTGGTGGAAACGACCTCTGGGCGACCCACTTCCACCTGTCGATCAACTCGATCACCTGGTTCGTCCGGATCGCGTTCTTCGCCGGACCGGTCATCGCCTTCATCGTCACCAAGCGGATCTGCCTGGGTCTGCAGCGGCGCGACAAGGAGAAGGTGCTGCACGGACGCGAGTCCGGCCTCATCAAGCGCCTGCCGCACGGTGAGTTCATCGAGGTGCACGAGCCGCTCGACAAGGAGCAGCTGCACAGCCTCACGGCGCACCACCAGTACGAGCCGCTCGAGATCGGCCCGACGGTCGACGAGAATGGTGTGGAGCGCAAGGTCAAGCGCTCGCAGAAGCTCAAGGCGAAGCTCTCGCAGGGCATGTACGGGGAGGACAACCAGATCCCCAAGCCCACCGTCGAGGAGTACGCGGAGATCACCAGCGGCCACGGCCACCACTGATTGACCGGGGGCCGGACCCCCGTCGCCACGGCAGGAGCCCCGTCCATTCGCTGGACGGGGCTCTTTGCCGTCCACGGGCTTGGCTAGGCTGGGCCTGTTCCATTCGTTAATCCCTCCGTTCTGACACCAGGAGCGACCATGAGCGCTGTGAACCCCGCTGGAGGCGACACCACGGCGGTCCGTTCCTGGCCCGGCGTGCTGAACGGACTGCTCGACGGGCGCGACCAGAGCGCCGAGGACACCTTCTGGGCGATGGACCGGATCATGCGCGGCGAGGCCACCGACGCACAGATCGCCGGCTTCGTCGTGGCGCTGCGGGCGAAGGGCGAGACGGTCGACGAGATCACCGGTCTCGTACGGGCCATGTACGAGCACGCCAACACCATCGAGGTCTCCGGGCCGACCGTGGACATCGTCGGCACCGGCGGCGACGGCGCCAAGACCGTCAACATCTCGACCATGTCCTCGATCGTGGTGGCCGGTACCGGGGCCAAGGTGGTCAAGCACGGCAACCGGGCCGCCTCCTCCGCCTCGGGCTCCTCCGACGTCCTGGAGAAGCTCGGCGTCAACCTGGAGCTGACCCCGCAGCGGGTCGCCGAGGTGGCCGAGGAGGCCGGGATCACCTTCTGCTTCGCCGTGAAGTTCCATCCGGCGCTGCGGCACGCGGGCGCCGCGCGCGGGCAGTTGGGGATCCGGACCATCTTCAACGTCCTCGGACCGCTCACCAACCCCGCCAAGGTCAAGGCACAGGCGGTCGGCGTGGCCGATCCGCGGATGGCCCCGATCGTCGCCGGTGTCTTCGCCGAGCGCGGCAACTCCTCGCTGGTCTTCCGCGGCGACGACGGACTCGACGAGCTGACCACCACGTCCACCTCGCGGGTGTGGATCGTGCGGGACGGCACCGTACGCGAGGAGCGCTTCGATCCGCGCGAGGTCGGCCTCGACCTCGTGCCCGTCGAGGCGCTGCGCGGCGCCGACGCCTCGTACAACGCCGAGGTGGCGCGCCGGCTGCTCGCGGGCGAGACCGGTCCCGTACGGGACGCGGTGCTGCTCAACTCGGCGGCCGCCCTGGTCGCTTCGGAGCCGGGTCCGGGACCGCTCGCCGAACAGCTCCGCGCCGGCATGGACCGGGCCGCCGAGGCGATCGACTCCGGTGCGGCGCTGCAGGCCCTGGACCGGTGGATCGCGGCCAGCAACGCCTGAAGGCTCCTCGCCGTGTGTGATCCAAGGCGCAGTCCGGGATGCGGACTGCGCCTTGCGCGGCACGGATCATCTGGCAAGATGCTGCCCAGGTCATGAGTGACAGCGACTACGGCCCCGGCCCGCTGTCCGGCAACCCTCCGTCCGTGGCGGGGTGCCCCGGGTGAAGACCGGGCCGCGGACCACAAGGTCCGTGGCAAGCGCGGACCCCTGCACACCCTGGGGTCCTGGTCCTCAAGGGAGCAGTCTCGTGAGCAAGCGAATGCGATAGGGCTTCCACGCCCCCACCTCCGCATCCCCTCTTTTCTTCTTCTCCTGCGCTGACGGCCGCCCTTCTGCCGGCCTCGCGCAGTGAATTCACCTGCCTGCCACGGGAGTCCGCCATGTCTGTTTCCGTCGTTGCCGAAACCGCCGCCCCCGCCGTCTGTCACGCCGCCCCCGCCGTCTGTCACGCCGACTCCGCCGTCTGTACCGAGCCGCTCCCGGTGCTCGGCCGTGACGTCCGCGTCCCGCTGGTCACCGGCGGCGAAGTCGCCTACGCCGCACTCGACTACGCCGCCAGCGCCCCCGCTCTGCAGCGGGTCTGGGACGACGTGGCCGCCTACGCGCCGTACTACGGCAGCGTGCACCGCGGCGCCGGTTACCTCTCGCAGCTGTCCACCGACCTGTTCGAGAACGCCCGCCGCACCGTCGAGGATTTCCTGGGCTGCCGCGCCGACGACCAGGTGGTCTTCACCCGCTCCACCACCGACTCGCTGAACCTGCTCGCCCAGGCGCTGCCCGAAGGCTGCGAGGTCTTCGTCTTCGAGACCGAGCACCACGCCTCGCTGCTGCCGTGGCGCGACGCCCCCGTCACGTACCTCGACGCCCCCCGTGCGCCCGACGAGGCCGTACGCACCCTGGAGAGCGCACTCGCCGCCCGCGCCACCCCGTCGGGAGGGGCAGCCCCGGCGCTGGTGTGCGTCACGGGCGCGTCCAACGTCACCGGCGAACTCTGGCCGGTGCGCGAGCTGGCGGCGGCCGCTCACGCGCACGGTGCCCGCATCGTGCTCGACGCCGCCCAGCTCGCGCCCCATCACCCCGTCTCCGTCCTGGAGCTCGACGTGGACTGGGTGGCGTTCTCCGGGCACAAGCTGTACGCGCCCTTCGGCTCCGGCGTGCTCGCCGGCCGCTCCGACTGGCTGCGGGAGGCCGAGCCGTATCTCGCGGGCGGGGGCGCCTCCAGGTCCGTCGCGCGGCGCGGCGACGGCGGGGTGGACGTCGAGTGGCACACCACCGCGGCCCGGCACGAGGCGGGTTCGCCGAACGTCATCGGCGCCTACGCGATCGCCTCCGCCTGCAAGGCGCTCACCGAGGCCGGTTTCGAGACGCTCGTGGCCCGCGAGCAACAGCTCGTCGAACGGGTGCGCGCGGGCCTCGCCGAGGTGCCCGAGGTGAAGGTGCTCTCGCTGTTCGGCGAGGACGCCCCGCGCGTCGGCGTCCTCTCCTTCGTCGTCGACGGCTGGAACAGCTCGCACTTCGCGGCCGCGCTCTCCGCCGAGTACGGCATCGGCGTACGCGACGGCCTGTTCTGCGCCCACCCCCTGGTCCGCACCCTGCTCGGCGGCGACCCGCGCGAGCAGGGCGAGTGCGGTGCGCCCGAGGCGGCGCCCGGCGAGAAGTCGCTCAACGCGATCCGGGTGAGCTTCGGTGCCGGGACGCCAGACGAGCACGTGGAGCGTTTCGTACGCGCCGTCGGCGAGCTGGTGCGCGAGGGTGCCCGGTGGACGTACCGCACCCGGGACGGGCGCTGCGTCCCGGACACCTCGGCCTGAGCAGCGGGCCGGGCCTCCGGGCCGGTGCGGCTCGCGTCAGTTGTCGAGGCCGATGGCGAAGGCCGCCTCGAGGTCGTGCTGGGAGTAGGTGCGGAAGGCCACGTGCGTGTCCGTCGCCTCGACGCCCGGGATCTTGCTGATCCGGCCGGGGATCACATCGGCGAGGTTCTCGTGCTGTGCCACCCGCACCATCGCGATCAGATCGTAAGTACCCGTCACCGAGAAGACCTCGGAGACGCTGTCGAGGGCGGCGATGGACTCGGCGATCTCCGGGATCCGGTCCACGCTGGTCTTGATGAGCACGATCGCGGTGATCACGTCTGGTCGTCTCCCTCGGTGGCCGGCGCCCTGTGCCCGGCGGGCCCCTTCACTCTAGACGCAGGCCCGACACCGCTGTCCTCGCCCGCAGAGCCGTCGTCCTTGGCCGCAGAGCCGTCGTCCCTGCCCGTGGAGCCGTCGTCCTTGGCCGCAGAGCCGCCGTCCTTGCCCCCAGAGCGGCGGCCCGTGCGCAGACAGTGCCCCCACGCGTAGAGGAAGCCGAGGCAGAAGCCGGCGAGATGCGCCAGATACGCGACGCCCGGACCCGAACCGGCGCGCTGCGCGGCCAGCCACTGCAGCGTCACCCAGAACGGGAGCACGATCCATGCGGGAAAGCGCAGCGGAAGGAAGAAGAGGAAGGGGAGCAGGCTCGTCACCCGGGCCTTCGGGAACAGCCTGAGGAAGGCGCCGAGCACCGCGGAGATCGCACCCGAGGCCCCGACCAGGGTCTGCTCGGAGTCCGCGTTGGCGAGTGCGTAGACGCACAGGGCCAGTGCCCCGCAGCCCAGATAGAACACGGCGAACCGCAGATGCCCGAGCCGCTGCTCGGCCATCTGGCCGAACACGTACAGAAACAGCATGTTGCCCAGCAGATGCAACCAGCTGCCGTGTACGAACAGCGCGGTCACCGGGGTGATCGCGGCCCGCGGCGCACCGCTCAGGAGCTCGGCGGGGATCACGCCCCAGCGCGCGAAGAAGGCGCGCTGCGCGTCGAGCAGCGCCTCGCCGCTGCCGTACGCCGGGTTGAGCCCGGCCGCGGGGGACAGGACGAAGACCGCGCAGCACAGGAGGATCAGGCCGTAGGTGACCACAGGGCCGTGGCCCGCGAGGAGCCGCGCGGCCGAGGTGCGAAGGCGCCGGGCCGGAGGGACGTACTTGGCGATCATGTGCAGATCCTGACGGAACAGGACCGAACTACATGGAACGCCTCGCCGCTACCGGACACCCCCGAGGCGTCCGCAGGGGCCTCCGGCAGGCCGTAGGGTTGCGGGCAGCTCGCGAAACGCCGAGCGGAAGCCATCTGAAGCCACCGGATGCCACCTGAAAGGCGCCCTGCCACCATGACGGTTCCCCTGCCGACCGCCGAGACCCGCTGGCGCTGCACCCTGTGCGGCAATCTGACCCGCTTCGACGTGACGCGATCCTCCAAGGTCGTCGAGTACGTACATCTCGACCTGGCCGGAGAGCCGAAGGTGGAGGAGCGCGAGGTGGTCAGTGAGACCATCGAGTCGGTGCGCTGCCGCTGGTGCAACGCGCTGGATCAGATCGAGCTGGTGGACAGGCCGGGCGCGGACTCCTGAGGAGTGCCGCACCCTCGGGATATGGGGTGACGGATGGTGGAGAACCAGGGCGGGGAGCCGGACGACGGCGCCGCCGAGGTGCTCGACCGGCCGCTGCCCGAAGGGGTACGGCGGCGGGTCATCGCACTGACCTCGGAGGGCTTCGGCTCCCTGACGGTGAACGAACTGCCCGCGCAGCTGCGCCAGTACGCGCGGTTCACGCCCTCGCGGCGGCTCAGGTTCGCGGGCAATGCGATGGCCTCCGCCCTGGAGGCCGAACCGCTGTTCCGCCAGCGGATCGGCGAACGGCTCAAGGAGGCGCAGCCCGAGCTGGCCGGCGCCCTCGAAGCGGGCACCCCGCCGCCGGCCGCCGATCCGCTGGACGTGGCGGCCGCCGCCTATGTGCTGCGGCCCGCCGGCTGGGTCAAGCTGGTCGCCGCCGCCGGTGAGGAGGCGCAGCGCGCCGAGTCAGAGCGCGCCGACGAGGAGACCCGGGCCGAGCTGGAACAGCTGCGTGCCGAGCTCGCCGCCGCCCGGGAGCAGACCCGCGCCGAGACGGAACGGCTGCGCGGCGAGCTGGAATCGGCGAAGAAGGAGAGCGAATCGCTGCAGCGCAAGCTGCGCAGCGCCCAGAGCGACATCAGGCGCGGCGAGGCCGCCCTGCGCAAGGCGCGGACCGAGCACGAGGCGCAGCGCGCCGAGGCGCAGGCCGCGCAGTCCGCCGCGGACAGTGAGGCGCGGCGGCTCAAGTCCCGGCTCGCCGAGGCCGAATCGGCCCTGGAGGCCAGCCGCAAGGCCGTGCGCGAGGGCCGCTCGATCGAGGACATGCGGGTGCGGCTGCTGCTCGACACCCTCCTGGAATCGGCGCAGGGCCTGCGCCGTGAACTCGCGCTGCCGCCCGTGGACGTACGCCCCGCCGACACCGTCGACGCGGTCGAGCCCGGCCGGATGTCGCCCAAGGACATCGCCGCACGCGCCCTGTCCGAGGCCGATCCGGCGATCCTCGACCAGCTGCTCGCGCTGCCGCAGGCGCATCTCGTGGTAGACGGCTACAACGTGACCAAGACCGGCTATCCGACCATGCCCCTGGAGAAGCAGCGGCTGCGCCTGCTCGGCGGCCTCTCCGCCCTCGCGGCGCAGAGCGGGGCCGAGGTCACCTGTGTCTTCGACGGTGCCGAGCTGGCCGCGCCCGTACTGCTCGCGCCGCCGCGCGGGGTGCGGGTGCTGTTCTCCAAGCCCGGGGTCACCGCGGACGAACTGATCCGCCAGCTGGTGCGTGCCGAGCCGCCCGGCCGGCCGGTCACGGTCGTCTCCACCGACCGTGAGGTCGCGGACGGGGTCGCCAAGGCCGGGGCGCGGCCGGTTCCCTCGGTGATGCTGCTCAAGCGGCTGTCACGCTGAGCGGTCCCCTTCCGTGGGTAACGCTCGCCTATAGGGGCTCTCGTCAACTCCTGTGACGTATGCCCGATTTGGCAGGGCTGCTGCGCGACCCAGCGTCAACCTCTCATCACCACACGTGGGTTCTGGGTAAAGAAAAGCGTTCCGTGGGCGATTTTTTGTCTCGTGAGTTTGAACTGATCACAGGAAGGTCACTAAGGTCACGCTCGAACCTTCGCACGGTTGATCACCCATAAGGGGTGACGGCGGGTTCACCGCCCACCGCTCACCCGGTAGGCGGCTTAGGAAGAAGGAGCTCGCCTTCGTGGCGTCCCACCGTCGACCCAAGCAGCCTGGCCGCACCCGTGTGACCGTGCTCACTGCGACCGCAGCCGCCACCGTGGCGCTCTCCTCCCAGGCCGCACAGGCCGACGAGCCTTCGAAGAAGGAAGTCAAGGCGAAGGTCGACAAGTTGTACGAGGAGGCCGAGAAGGCCACCGAGAAGTACAACGGCGCCAAGGAGCAGCAGGGCAAGCTCGAGGACGACATCAAGGAGCTCCAGGACAGGGTCGCCCGCGGCCAGGACGAGCTCAACGAACTGCGCGACAGCCTCGGTTCGATGGCCAGCGCCCAGTACCGCAGCGGCGGGATCGACCCCTCCGTCCAGCTCTTCCTCTCGTCCGACCCGGACTCGTACCTGGACAAGGCCTCCACGCTCGACCAGCTGACCGCCAAGCAGGCCGGCGCGCTGGAGAAGATCCAGGACAAGCAGCGCACCCTCGCGCAGCAGCGCAAGGAAGCCACGCGCAAGCTGAAGGACCTCGACGAGACGCGCGAGGAACTCGGCAAGAAGAAGAAGGAAGTCCAGAGCAAGCTCGGCAAGGCGCAGAAGCTGCTCAACACGCTGACCGCGAAGGAGCGCGCCGCGCTCGCCGCGGAGGAGGCGCGCGCGAGCCGCGCCGCAGGCGACCGGATCGAACTGGGCGATGCCCCGCAGGGCTCGGGCCGCGCGATGGCCGCCTTCCAGGCCGCCCAGGGCAAGCTCGGCTCCCCGTACGTGTACGGCGCCTCCGGCCCCAGCTCCTTCGACTGCTCGGGCCTCACCTCCTGGGCCTACGCCCAGGCCGGCGTCTCCATACCCCGCACCTCGCAGTCGCAGGCGAACGCCGGCACCCGGATCTCCAAGAGCAACCTCAAGGTCGGCGACCTCGTCTTCTTCTACGGCGACCTGCACCACGTCGGCTTCTACGCGGGCAACGGCCAGATCCTGCACGCCCCGAAGCCCGGCGCGGTCGTCCGCTACGAGTCGATCAACAACATGCCGTTCATGTTCGGCGT
This sequence comes from Streptomyces lothianensis, assembly GCF_047779955.1. Classification (NCBI taxonomy): domain Bacteria; kingdom Bacillati; phylum Actinomycetota; class Actinomycetes; order Kitasatosporales; family Streptomycetaceae; genus Streptomyces; species Streptomyces lothianensis. The sequence goes on from NZ_JBLMKT010000041.1 coordinate 127,561, forward strand.
CCGCGTCTGAACGAGCACGAGCACGAGCATGCGAACGAGTACGTGAACGCGATCGGTGCGTGAACCTCCCTCCGAACGGGCGAATTCCCGCACCGCGTGCCACCCCCACGCCCCGCCGACGACCTGCGTCGATGGCGGGGCGTCGTGTTGCCCGCGGCGCCGGGGCGGCCCGCGTCGGTGGTAGCTTCCGCGTCGTTCGCCCCACGCGCCCGGCCCGCCGCGGCGCGGCGGCGGACCTACCGCCGGACGGGCGGGACGTGATGCCTGTGGAGGACCCGCGGGCCGGAACCGCGGTTCCGGTGCGGGCCGTTGAAGCGGGAACCCGCCGGGAGCCGTTCGCGCCGCGGACGGCAGACCGGAGGCCCGGCTGGTCGCAGCGGGCCGGACGTCCGCACTGCCGCTGAACTGTGGCAGTCCGCCTCGCCGGACGGGGCGGACGGCAGCGGCAGCCGGAAGGAGAGCTGTATCCCGTGGCGTCCCATCGCCGTACCGCTCCGTCCGACCACCGCGGCAGGTGGGACCGGACCGCCCGCGCCACCGTCGTCTCCGCGGCCGTGGCGACCGCCGCCGCCTCCCTGACCGCCGCACCGGCGGGCGCCGACCCGGCCGAGCCCGCGGAAGGCACCCGGGCCGAGGTCGAACGGCTCTACGCGGAGGCCGAGCGGGCCACCGAGGCGTACAACAAGGCCGACGAGAAGGCCGGGAAGCTCGAAGCGCAGGTCGACCGGGCCAGGGACCGCCTCGCCCGCGGCCAGGAGCGCATCAACACCATGCGCGGCAGGCTCGGTTCGCTCGCCGGAGCCCAGTACCGCTCCGGCGGACTCGATCCGACACTCGCCCTGATGCTCTCCGACGACCCGGACCAGTACCTCGACAAGGCCGCCACGCTGAACCGGATCAGCGCACGGCAGGCCGGTGAGCTCGCCGCACTGCAGGACGCGCAGCGCGATCTCGCGCAGCGCACGGACGAGGCGCGGCGCAAGCTGGCCGAGCTCCAGGACTCCCGTGCCACGGTGGCGAAACAGAAGCGGATCGTGAAGAAGAAGCTGGCCCAGGCGCGCCGGCTGCTCAACGCGCTGCCGGGCGCCGAACGGGCCGCCTACGAGCGTGCCTCCCGCTCGGGCCGCGACCCGCTGCCCCCGGTGGCGGGCGCACCCTCGGCCCGCGCGGCGGCCGCCCTCGCTGCGGTCCGCCAGGCCGTCGGCCGCCCCTACGTCTGGGGCGCCAACGGGCCCAGCGGCTTCGACTGCTCGGGGCTCACCCAGTGGGCGTACGCGCAGGCGGGCGTCGGCCTGCCGCGCACCTCGCAGGCCCAGCGCCACGCGGGCCGCCAGGTCCCGCTGGCCCAGGCGCAGCCGGGCGACCTGGTGACCTACCGCGCCGACGCCAGCCACGTCGCGATGTACGTGGGCGACGGCCAGGTCGTCCACGCCCCCTACCCGGGGGCCTCGGTGCGCTACGACCCGGTGGGGATGATGCCGGTCTCCTCGGTGACACGGGTCTGACCGCGGCCCGGGGCGTGCGGCCCGACGGCCCCGCACGCCCGTGCCACGACCGGGGACGGCCCCGTACGATCGGGGGCGTGGCCGTCCGGGAGAGAACCGCAGCCGCGGCCCTCGCCCTGGCCGCCGTCCTTGCCGCCTGCGCGGGGCCGCCGGGCGAGGGGGCCGACCGCCGGGCGGTCCAGGAGCTCCTGGACCGCCGTGCCGAGGCCGTGCTCGCCCACGACGCGGCCGCCTTCCGGGCGACCGAGGCCGACGGCGACGCCGAGGAACTCGACGCCCTGGAGCAGATCCCGCTCGGCTCCTGGACCTACGAACTGACCGGCCTCACCCCGTCCGGCGACCGCGCCACCGCCGCCGTACGGCTCCGCTACCGGATCTCCGGTCACGACAGCGCCCCGCTCACCGCCGACCGCACCCTGAGCCTGCGCCACGAGGACGGCCGCTGGCTCGTCGCCGCCGACCGGCCCAAGGACGAGACCGCCGAACAGCTCTGGGAACAGGGCGACGTCACCGTCGTACGCGGCAGCCACAGCCTCGTCCTCGGGGTCGGCCGCAGCGCCGAGAAGCTGCGCCGCTACGCCCGGCTCGCCGACCGGGCGGTGCCCGCGGTGCGGGAGGTCTGGGGCAGCCGGTGGGCGGGGCGGGTCGTCGTCCTCGTACCGGAATCGCTCGACGCGATGGGCCGCCTGCTCGGCGCACCCTCTTCCGCGTACCGCGGGATCGCCGCCGTCACCACCGGCGAGTCCGGCAGGACGGGAAAGACCCCCGCGGACCGGATCATCCTCAACCCCGAGGCCTTCGACGTCCTCGGAGACTTCGGCGAACAGGTCGTCCTCACCCACGAGACCACCCATGTCGCGACCCGCTCCGCCACCACCGAGGCGACGCCGCTGTGGCTCTCGGAGGGCTTCGCCGACTGGCTCGGCTACCGCGGATCGGGCCGTACGGCACAGCAGGCGGCACCGGAACTCGCCCGCGCACTCGCGGCCTCCGAACTTCCCACCGCCCTCCCCGAGGACGAGGACTTCGCCTTCTCCGGCAGCGGCTCCGAGCTGGCCCGGGCCTACGAAGGCGGCTGGCTGGCCTGCCGGATGATCGCCGAACGCTGGGGCGAACGGAAGCTGCTCGCCTTCTACAAGGCGGTCGGCGCACACGACGGCCGCGAAGGCGCGGTGGAGAACGCCCTGGGCGACGTCCTCGGCACCGGTCTCGACACCTTCACGGGTGAGTGGCGCGCGTACGTACGCAAGGAGCTGAGCTGACGAAGGCGATGAAGGCGATGAAGGCGATGAAGGTGGCAAACGATGTGAAACGGGCGTAGTGGGTACGCGGGGCCGACCCGGGCAGCCATGCCCCGGCGACCCCCACCCGGGCGCCCGCCGCCGCGGACCGCTTCGGCTACTGTCGGCCTCGATGCACAAGACCCTGATCGTCACGAACGACTTCCCGCCCCGCCCCGGCGGCATCCAGGCCTTCCTGCACAACATGGCGCTGCGCCTGGACCCCGAGCAGCTCGTCGTCTACGCCTCCACCTGGAAGCGCGGCCGCGAAGGCATGGAGGCCACCGCCGCCTTCGACGAGGAACAGCCCTTCAAGGTCGTACGGGACCGCACGACCATGCTGCTGCCCACCCCGCGCGTCACCCGCCGGGCCACCGCGCTGCTGCGGGAGCACGGCTGTACGTCGGTGTGGTTCGGGGCCGCCGCCCCGCTCGGCCTGATGGGCGGGGCGCTGCGCAAGGCGGGCGCCACCCGGCTCGTCGCGACGACCCACGGGCACGAGGCGGGCTGGGCCCAGCTGCCCGGCTCCCGGCAACTGCTCCGCCGGATCGGGGAGTCGACGGACACGATCACCTATCTCGGCGAGTACACCCGCTCCCGGATCGCCGCGGCCCTCACTCCCGAGGCCGCGGCGCGGATGGTGCAACTGCCGCCCGGCGTCGACGAGAAGACCTTCCACCCCGGCTCGGGCGGCGCCGAGGTGCGCGAGCGGCTCGGGCTCAGCGAGCGGCCCGTGGTGGTCTGCGTCTCGCGGCTGGTGCCGCGCAAGGGGCAGGACACGCTGATCGAGGCCATGCCGCTGATCCTGGCGAAGGTGCCGGACGCGGTGCTCCTGATCGTGGGCGGCGGGCCGTACGAGAAGGAGCTGCGCAAGCTGGCCGCCGAGACGGGCGTCGCGGACTCCGTGCGCTTCACGGGCGCGGTCCCGTGGGGTGAACTGCCCGCGCACTACGGCGCCGGTGACGTCTTCGCCATGCCCTGTCGTACCCGCCGCGGCGGGCTCGACGTCGAGGGGCTCGGCATCGTCTACCTGGAGGCCTCGGCGACCGGCCTTCCGGTCGTGTCCGGCGACTCGGGAGGGGCGCCGGACGCGGTGCTCGACGGGGAGACCGGGTGGGTCGTGCGCGGCGGCTCCCCCGAGGAGTCCGCCGACCGCATCACGAGCCTGCTGCTCGATCCCGCACTGCGCTCCCGGATGGGGGAGCGGGGACGCGCGTGGGTCGAGGAGAAGTGGCGCTGGGACCTGCTCGCGGAGCGGCTCGAAGAGCTCCTCTAGGCACTCGAAGAGCTCCTCCGGACATGCGTGGGGGGCACGCTCGACGGAGCGTGCCCCCCACACACGTACAAGCGCCGGAGACTACTTGCGGTACAGCGCCTCGATCTCGTCCGCGAAGTCCTTCGCCACCACGCTGCGCTTCAGCTTCAGGGACGGCGTCAGATGGCCGGAGTCCTCCGTGAACTGGGCGCCCAGGATGCGGAACTTGCGGACCGACTCCGCCTTGGAGACCGCCGCGTTCCCGTCGTCCACCGCCTGCTGGATCGCCGCGAGCAGATCGGCGTCCTCGCGCAGTTTCGCCACCTCGGCCGAGGACTTGCCGTTCTCCGCAGCCCAGCGGCCCAGGAACTCCTCGTCAAGGGTCACCAGCGCGGCCACGAACGGGCGGCCGTCGCCGACCACCATGCACTCCGCGACCAGGGCATGCGCCCGGATCCGGTCCTCGATCACGGCGGGCGCCACGTTCTTGCCGCCCGCCGTGACGATGAGTTCCTTCTTGCGGCCGGTGATCGCGAGATACCCGTCCTCGTCGAGGGTGCCGATGTCGCCGGTGTGGAACCAGCCGTCCTCCAGCGCCTCGGCGGTCGCGCCCTCGTTGTTCCAGTAGCCCGCGAACAGGTGCTCGCCGTGCAGCAGCACCTCGCCGTCGTCGGCGATCCGGACCACCGAACCGGGCAGCGGCTGCCCGACCGTGCCGATCTTCTGCCGGTCCCACGGGTTGAAGGCCGTCGCGGCACAGGACTCGGTGAGCCCGTAGCCCTCAAGGACCGTGAAGCCGATCCCGCGGAAGAAGTGCCCGAGCCGCTCGCCCAGCGGCGCGCCGCCGGAGATCGCGTACTCGCCGCGGCCGCCGAGCACCGTGCGCAGCTTGCTGAAGACGAGCTTGTCGAACAGCTTGTGCTTCAGCCTGAGACCGAGCGACGGGCCCGAAGGTGCGTCGAGGGCGCGGCTGTAGGCGATCGCCGTGTCCGCGGCCTTGTCGAAGATCTTGCCCTTGCCCTCGGCCTGTGCCTTGGCGCGGGCCGAGTTGTAGACCTTCTCGAAGACGCGCGGGACGCCGAGGATCAGCGTGGGACGGTAGGCGGCGAGCTCATCGGTGAGGTTCTTGATGTCCGGTACGTGCCCGAGCTTGATCGGCGCCATCATCGGCGCGATCTGCACGAGCCGCCCGAAGACGTGCGCGAGCGGAAGGAAGAGCAGCACCGAGCACTCGCCCGTACGGAACAGGGGACGCAGGCGCTCCACGACGTTGCCGCACTCGGCGAAGAAGCTGCGGTGGGTCAGCACACAGCCCTTGGGGCGGCCCGTGGTGCCCGAGGTGTAGACGATCGTCGCCGGGTCGTCGGCCTTCGCCACCGCCGAGCGCTCCTCGACGGTTGCGTCGCTCACGCCGGCGCCGGCCGTACGCAGTTCGTCGAGGCCTTCGCCGGCTTCGCTCTCGATCTGCCAGACGTCCCTCAGAGCGGGCAACTGCTCGCGTACGGAGGCGACGGCCTTCGCGTGGGTGTCGAGCTCCACGAAGCAGGCCACCGCGCCGGAGTCGTCGAGGATCCACTGGATCTGCTCGGGCGAGCTGGTCTCGTAGACCGGCACCGTGACGGCGCCCGCGCTCCAGATCGCGAAGTCGAGCAGCGTCCACTCGTAGCGGGTGCGGGACATCAGTCCCACCCGGTCCCCGGGCTGTACGCCCGAGGCGATGAGACCCTTGGCCGCGGCGGTCACCTCGGCGAGGAAGGCCTTCGCGTCGATGTCCTGCCAGGTGCCGTTCACCTTGCGGGCGATGACGGCCACGTCCGGGTGCTGCGCGGCATTGCGCCGGACGATATCGGTCAGATTGCCGTCCGCAGGGACCTCGTACAGGGCCGGAAGGCTGAACTCGCGCAAGACTGCTGCTCCTCATAAGGCGCCGACGCCACGACGTTGTGTGCTGCGACGGTGCGGTCCAAGGTCGGGCAGGTGCTCGGGTGCCGGCTGGACCTTTCACAAGGCACGGGAGCACAACTGGACTGCCCGGACGTTACCCACCGGTACGGGCTCTCCGATAGGGGGGTCCGGCCAGATGTACGCTGCGTCACACGGCGGGGCTGTGCATCCCGCACAGTAGTCGACCATCTGTCGGAGCCGGAAGTTACCGCAGGTCCGACGGGGGTTGGCCGGGGACCGGCCGGGAGCGGGGGGCCGGTGTGCGGGGTGCCCTACCCCTGCGTGTCCCGGAGACTTAGGGTGATCGGCATGCGTGTGCATGTGGTCAGTGACGTCCATGGCAACACCGAGGCCCTCGCCCGCGCCGGAGACGGCGCCGACGCCCTGGTCTGCCTCGGTGACCTGGTGCTGTTCCTCGACTACGCCGACCACTCGCGCGGCATCTTCCCCGACCTCTTCGGCGCCGAGAACGCCTCCCGGATCGTCGCACTGCGCACCGAGCGTCGCTACGAGGAGGCCCGCGCCTTCGGCGCCTCGCTGTGGCAGGGCCTCGACCGCAACGCCGCCATCGAGAGCGCGGTGCGCCGGCAGTACGCCGAGATGTTCGCCGCCTTCCCGACGCCGACGTACGCGACCTACGGCAATGTCGACATGCCCGCCCTGTGGAAGGAGTACGCGGAAACGGGCACCACCGTCCTCGACGGCGAGCGCATCGAGATCGGCGGACGTGTCTTCGGCTTCGTCGGCGGCGGACTCAGAACGCCCATGCGCACGCCGTACGAGATCAGCGACGAGGAATACGCCGCGAAGATCGAGGCCGTCGGCGAGGTGGACGTACTGTGCACACACATCCCGCCGGAGGTGCCGGAGCTCGTGTACGACACGGTGGCGCGGCGCTTCGAGCGTGGCAGCGTGGCCCTGCTCGACGCGATCCGGCGGACCCGGCCGCGGTACGCCCTCTTCGGCCATGTCCACCAGCCGCTGGTGCGGCGGATGCGGATCGGGGCGACCGAGTGCGTGAACGTGGGGCACTTCGCGGGCTCGGGCAGGCCCTGGGCGCTGGAGTGGTGACGTACGGCTGAGGCGGCGACGGGCGGTACGGGCTGCGACGGGCGGTACGGGCGGTACGGGCGGTACGGGCGGTACGGGCGGTACGGGCTGCGCGGATCCCGGAAGGCGTGGCCGGTCGAGCGATGGCCGCCGAACCTGCGGACGCCGGAATCCGTGGGCCGGAACCCGCGGGCGCCGGAACCCGTCTCGCAGGCCGAGGCGGCGCGATCCCTGGATCGGCGGGCGCGGTAGCCTTCCGTCGGGCGGACCCGGAGGATTTGCGCGCCCCTGCCCACCCCTGCATTCGGCCAGCACTGGAGGAGCCACGGCGATGGCGGAACACACCAGCTCGAGCATCACGATCGAGGCCTCGCCCGCCGAGGTCATGGCGGTGATCGCCGACTTCGCCCGCTACCCCGACTGGACCGGCGAGGTGAAACAGGCCGAGGTCCTCAAGGCCGACGCCGAGGGCCGGGCCGAGCAGGTACGGCTCGTCATGGACGCCGGCGCGATCAAGGACGACCAGGTGCTCGGCTACACCTGGACGGGCGACAACGAGGTCAGCTGGACGCTCGTCAAGTCCCAGATGCTGCGGGCGCTCGACGGCAGCTACGTGCTCACGCCGTCCGGCACGTCCACCCTGGTCACGTACCGCCTCATGGTCGACGTGAAGATCCCCATGCTCGGCATGATCAAGCGCAAGGCGGAGAAGGTCATCATCGACCGCGCGCTTGCCGGGCTCAAGAAGCGGGTGGAGTCGCAGGCGTAGCGGCATCCGGCGCGCTGTCCGTGCCGCCCGCGCCGCCCGACGGCCCGCGGCCGGACTGCTCCGCCCGGCGGGCCGGCTTCCCCTCCGCGGCGGCCGCACTCAGCTCCTCCTCCGCGGCGGCCGTCCGCCCGGTGAGCAGCAGGAGCAGTGCCTGCATCGGCCCACGGATCTCCGGACCCTCGCCGCGCGCCCAGTCGATGTCGGTGGCCACCAGACGGGCCTTCGGCAGCGGCCAGGGGCGGGGCGGGAAGCGCATGGTCCACACCCGCTCGGCCGCGTCGCGTGCGGCGCGCGGTTCCATCGTGCGTGCGATGCCGAGGGCGCGGGCGATGTCCTGGCCGTGGACCAGCAGGTCGATCACGGCCTCGCGGACGGTCGTGCCGGGCACGGTCCGCCGGGACCGGGCGATCGCGCGGAGGTCGGCCGTGATCTCGGCGACCGGCCGCTCGGCCGCGCGGACGGCCGTGTCGTGGATCAGCCGGTCGCTGTTCCCGCGGGCGCGTACGTACTCGCGCAGCGCCCAGGGGTACGTGGTGTGCGCGGCGATGGCGATATGTGCGGCCACATCCCGCACCCGCCAGTCCCCGCACTGGGTGGGCCGCTCCCACTCCTCGGGGCTGAGGCCTTCGAGCAGGGCCGCCAGGCTCTCCCGCTCGCGGTCCACGATCTGCCAGCGCTCTTCGGTCCCGAGGTCCGCGCTCATGGGGATCACCTACTCAAGTGGTAAGCTTCACTGACCAAAGTAGTCAGAGTCTCTGACCAAGTCAAGAGGGCGGGGGTGAACCGGACATGGCAGCGGAGAGCGAGCTCAGCACGGGCGTGCTCCTCTTCATCCCGTACCGGGCCCTGGAGGACCGCGTCTTCGCCGCGCTGGCCGAGGCCGGATACGACGACCTCACGCCCGCCCAGGCACGGGTCATGCAGCGCATCGCCCCTGACGGCATCCGCCTGACCGAGCTCGCGGCCCAGGCCCAGATCACGAAGCAGACGGCCGGTTTCCTCGTCGACCAGCTGGAGAAGGCCGGATACGTGGAGCGCGTCCCGGACCCGACGGACAGACGGGCCCGCCTGATCCGCGGAGCGGACCGCGCCTGGTCGGCGAAGCGCGTCGCGGACGCGGTGGTCGCCGAGGAGGAACGCAAGTGGGAGGCGCACCTGGGCCCCCGCCGCATGAGACAACTCCGCGAGTCACTGGCACTGCTCCGCGAGATCACCGACCCGTGGGCCTGACCTTCCCGTGGGCCTGACCTTCCCGTGGGCCTGGCCTGTTCACGGGTCTGGCCTGCCCATGGGCCTCACCTGCCCATGGGCCTGACGGGCCCACGCAGCCCCTCACGTACCGTTGGTCGACATGCGAACCCTCTTCGTCATCGGCCCGGGCGGCGCCGGCCGCACCACCCTCGCGGCCGCCACCGCAGCAGCGGCCGGGGCGCGGGCGCTGCTGCTGACGGCGGACAGCACACCCGACCCCGGCGACGGCGTCACCGTGACGAGGACCAGCCCCACCACCCACTTCCGCGAGGAACTCCTCGCCCTCCAGGCCAGGGCCACCACCGCCCTCGACCTGTTCGGCGCCCGCCCCCTCGACGAGGACGAACTCACCCCCCTCCCCGGCGCCGAGGAACTCGCCCTGCTCAAGGCGATCCGCGACGCCCACCGCAGCGAGGCGTACGACCTGCTCGTGGTCGACCTGCCACCCACCCGCCGCGCCCTGGCGGCCCTCGCCCTGCCCGCCGAGCTCCGCCGCTACGTACGCCGCCTGCTGCCGCCCGAACGCCAGGCCGCCCGCGCCCTGCGGCCCGTGCTCGCGCAGCTCGCGGGCGTGCCGATGCCGGCGCAGTGGCTGTACGACTCGGCCGCGCAGTGGGATGCGGACCTGGCCGGGGTGCAGGGCGTGATCGAGAGCACGGAAACCGCCGTACGCGTCGTGGCCGAGCCGGGGCCCGCGGGGACCGATGCCCTGCGGACGGCTGTCACCGGGCTTGCCCTGCACGGGCTGCGGATCGAGCGGGTGCTCGCCAACCGGGTGCTGCCGCAGGGTTCCGCGGATCCGTGGCTTGCCTCGCTGGCCGGGCAGCAGGGCAAGGCGCTCGTGCAGTGGCGGGGGGACGGGCTGCCGGTGGCCGAGGTGGGGCACCTCGGGCGTGATCCGCTGGACGCCGGGGATGTGGCGGCCCTCGGCGTCCCTGCACCCCTTGAGGCGCCGCCCGGTGGGGAGTGGGAGGTCGAGGACCGGCTCGCCGAGGACGGGGTGCTCGAGTGGCGGATACCGCTGCCCGGGGCGGTGAAGGAGGAGTTGGACCTGGTCCGGCGGGGCGATGAAGTCATTGTCACGGTGGGGGAGTTCCGGCGGATTGTGCCGATGCCCTCGGGGCTGCGGCGGTGCAGCGTCGCGGGGGCGGGACTCAGGGAGGGCACGCTGGGGATCCGCTTCACGCCGGACCCGGGCCTGTGGCCCGAGGGCCGGCGGGGTGCCACCTGAGCAGGGTGCCACCTGAGCAGGGGGCGGGGGAGCAGGTGAGCAGGGAGAGTCCACTCGCCCTGCGGCGGGGCTGCCCGCAGCCGGGTGGGACGTACCCCCATTCAGGTACCGTCGAGGGATACAGCCGATCCGTCGCAGGAGCCCGTCATGAGTGACACCGAGCGCCCCGCCGACCAATCCCGCGCGGTCGACGAAGACGCGTGGGAGCAGGCCTGCGCCGAGGACCTCGCCGCCGAGCAGGCCCGACGCCGCGCCCAGTACGGCACGCCGCCCGGATCGGCGGCCGACGAGCTGCGGCGTCTGGTGGACGCCGTGAGCGAGAAGTTGTCCGGGCTGCAGTCCCCGATCGCCGGGGTGGTCTCCCAGGGCGCCGTCAACCAGCTGATCAACCAGGCGAAGTCCGTGGTGGAGCCCGTCATCCAGCGCAACCCGGACGTCTTCGACCACCTCGCCGCCGCCGGCTCCGAGCTGCTCGCCGCCTACCGCTCCGCCGTCGAGGGCCACGAACGCCGCTGGACCGAGGACGACGACCGCCGCAGCCGGCAGCCCCGGCCGGGGCAGGACGAGGACCGGGGCAAGCGGGAGGACCCGGACCGTACCGGCGGCGGGAACGAGAAGGACGCCCGCAAGGACCGGGAGGACCGCAAGGACGAGGGCCCCTGGGGCGGGGACCACATCGACCTGGACTGAGGAGCTGACCGGGATGCGTCCGCGGGGGCTCGGACAACGGCCCCCGCCCGCCCCTCGGATAGGCTGGCCCGCAGCGGGGCTCGACCGAAACTGAGGGACACATGGCACTCACCATCGGCGTCGACATCGGCGGCACGAAGATCGCGGCCGGCGTGGTCGACGAGGAAGGCACGATCCTTTCCACCTTCAAGGTGCCGACTCCCAGCACGCCCGAGTCCATCGTGGACGCGATCGCCTCGGCCGTGGAAGGTGCACGGGCCGGCCACGAGATCGTGGGCGTGGGCATCGGCGCGGCCGGTTACGTCAACCGTCAGCGCTCCACCGTCTACTTCGCGCCGAACATCGACTGGCGCCAGGAACCCCTCAAGGAGAAGGTCGAGGCCCGCGTGGGCCTGCCGGTCGTCGTCGAGAACGACGCCAATGCCGCGGCCTGGGGCGAGTACAAGTTCGGCGCGGGCAAGGGCCACCGCAACGTCATCTGCATCACGCTCGGCACCGGCCTCGGCGGCGGCATCATCATCGGCAACAAGCTGCGCCGCGGGCACTACGGCGTGGCCGCCGAGTTCGGCCACATCCGGATGGTCCCCGACGGAATCCTGTGCGGCTGCGGCAGCCAGGGCTGCTGGGAGCAGTACGCCTCCGGCAGCGCCCTCGTGCGCTACGCCAAGCAGCGCGCCAACGCCACCCCGGAGCGCGCCGAGTTGCTGCTCTCCCTGGGCGACGGCACCCCGGGCGGCATCGAGGGCAAGCACATTTCGATGGCCGCCCGTCAGGGCGATCCGGTCGCCGTGGACTCCTACCGCGAGCTGGCCCGCTGGGCGGGCGCGGGTCTCGCCGACCTCGCCTCCCTCTTCGACCCCTCCGCGTTCATCATCGGCGGCGGTCTCTCGGACGAGGGCGAGCTGGTCCTCGACCCGATCCGTAAGTCGTACAAGCGCTGGCTGGTCGGTGGCAACTGGCGTCCGCAGGCCGAGGTGATCGCGGCCGAGCTCGGCAACAAGGCGGGCCTCGTGGGCGCCGCCGACCTGGCCCGGGAGCCCGACCCGATCATGTGATCCGACGGGCGTGTGATCCGACAGGCATGTGATCCGGCAGGCGTGTGACCCGGCAGGCATATGACCGGGCAGCCCCGGGTCCGTCCGGCCGACGCGTATCCGACGCTGCCCGCCGTGTTCCGTTCAGGACCGGCGGGCAGCGTCGTATCGTGGCCCGGTGACCGGACAGGACCAGCCCCTCCCGCTGCCCAACTCCCGTACGGAACCGGACGGTTCGGCCGTCGTCAGGGTCCTCTCGTACAACATCCGCTCGATGCGCGACGACACCGCCGCGCTGGCCCGGGTGATCCGTGCCTGCGATCCCGACCTGGTCCTCGTCCAGGAGGCCCCGCGCTTCTTCCGCTGGCACAAGAAGCTCGCCCGCCTCGCCAAGGCCTCCGACCTGGTGATCCTCTCGGGCGGCGCCCCGGCGGCCGGCCCCGCGCTGCTCTGCTCGCTGCGCGCGAGGGTGGAGCGCACCGAGGACGTACTGCTGCCCCTGACCCCCGGCCTGCACCGCCGTGGTTTCGCCACCGCGGTCGTACGTTTCGGGGGCGCCCGGCTCGGTGTCCTGAGCTGCCACCTGTCGCTGCAGAGCAAGGAGCGCTACGAGCAGGGCGGGATGCTGCTCGACCGGCTCGCCGGAATGGGCGTGGAACACACGGTCGCGGGCGGCGACCTGAACGACCGCCCGAACGGCCGCACGTTCAAGCTGCTCGCGGGCGCGCTCCAGGACTGCTGGGCGACGAAGCCGTGGGGCGGCGAGTACACCTCGGAACCCGCCACACCACGCCAGCGCATCGACGCGATCTTCGCCTCACGAGGCATCGAGGTCCTCGGCTGCGGAGTCCCGCTCGGGCACGCGGGCATTGCCGAGAACGACCTGCTCGCGGCGACGGACCACCTCCCGGTCCTGGCCGCGCTGCACGTGCCCGGCCAGGGGGTGTCCGGGGGCTGAGGACGGGCGCGTTCAGCGCGATCCGGAGGAACCCGGAAGGCGGAGCCCCCGGTTCAGACCACCGCACCCCGCCCGGGGTCGTCGTCCTCGTCGTCCTCGTCGCCCATACGCATCACCAGCGTGGCGAAGCCGCCCAGGAAGCCGCCGATGCCGAGCGTCGTCAGCCACCACGTCATCGGCCAGCCGAGCATCACGGCGAGCAGCAGCAGAACAGGGCCGCCGACCACCGCGAGCCAGGCGAACTTGGCCGTGGTGTCGGCCTCCGGCAGTGGCGGGGGCTCCGGCGGTACGAAGTGTCCCTCGTCGTCCTCGTCCGGGCCGTCCGCGGAGGCCTTGGAGGGGTTGGAGGCCCTGGGGGTCTCCGAGGGCTCGGCCACGTTGTAGTCCCGTGGGCCGACCCCCGGGGCGAATGTGATCGAGCCGGCCGCGGGCTTGTCGGAGCCGGTGCGCGCGGGACCGCGCTCCTGCTCGGCCTCCTCGGCCTCGGCGACGAGACCCGCGAGGTCCTCCACGGACTTGAAGGGCTTGGCGCCCGGCGGATCGGCCGGCTGCTCGCCGTATCCCGCGACGATCGCGGCCCAGGCGGCATCCTCGTCCACCTTCACGGGCTCGTGCCCGTCCGAAGCGCCGGATCCACCCGCGGTGTCGGACTTGCCCCCGGTGCTGGGGTCGCTCGCCGCGCCGGGCTCACCTGCGGTGCTGGGCTCACCCGTGGTGCCGGGCTTGCTCGCCGCGCCGGGCGTGTCCGCGCCGGCGGTCTCGCCGGCGGCTCCGGACTCGCGGACGGCTCCGGACTCGCCGTCCTTGCCCGCCGCCACGGTGTCGTCGGGCGCGAGCGCCTCTTCGGCCCGCTCCTCACGGCTCTCGTCGCGGTCCGCCGCTTCGTGCTCAGCCACCGGCTGTCGTACCTTCCCGGGAATCGGATGCATCGGACGTCTCGGATGTACGGGATGTACCGGATGCGAGCCGGGTGACGAAGGCATGGCTCTCTTCGAAGATCCGGTCCGCGTCATGGTCCAACGTCGCGACGTGGTAGCTCTGTTCCAGCAGGATCTCCTCGACATCCGTGGACGAGACCCGGCTCAGGATCCGCGCCGAGTCGGCCGGCGAGACCACATGGTCCTGCGGGCTGTGCAGCAGCAGCATCGGCTGGGTGACCTGCGGCAGCTCGGCGTCGACGAGCCGGGTGAACTGGCGCAGCGAGTGCGCGGCGTGCAGCGGCACCCGGTCGTAGCCGAGTTCCTCGGCCCCTTCCTTGGCGATGTCGCTGGCGATCCCCTTCGTGCTGCGCACGAGGTGCCGCATGACGGGCAGCGCGAAGGCCAGTGGATCGTGCATCTTGTTCAGCGGGTTCACCACCACGATCCCGCTGATCGCGTCGCCGTGCTTGGCGGCGAGCCGCAGCGTCAGCGCGCCGCCCATGGACAGGCCGAAGACGAAGACCTTCGCGCAGCGCTCGCTCAGGGCGCGCAGCTCGCGGTCCACCTCCGCGTACCAGTCCTGCCATCCGGTCACCTGCATGTCCTGCCAGCGGGTGCCGTGTCCCGGCAGCAGCGGCAGGGACACGGTGTGGCCACGCGCGGCCAGATACTCCGCCCAGGGGCGCAGCGACTGCGGGGAACCGGTGAAACCGTGGCACAGCAGGATGCCGATGTCATCGCCTTCATGGCGGAACGGCTCAGCTCCGGGGAGGACCGGCACCTTCGGTCTCCTTCTTCTGCGGACTCCTGGCCCGGGCGGCCGGAGTGGGGGACGGGAGGCTGCGTTCACGGTACGCGACCGGACCGACACCGACCAGGGCCGACAGGTCACGACCACCCGGGCTGCGGACCGTCGTCCGGGAAGGAGCGCAGGCGGGTGACGGGTTAAGGTCGGGGTGACGATACGAGAAAGGCATCGCGTTGATCTACGGGTTCATGAAGCTCACCGTCGGAGGGGGCCTGAAGACCGTGTTCCGGCCCTGGGTCGAGGGGCTCGAGCACATTCCCGCCGAGGGGCCCGCGATCCTCGCGAGCAACCACCTGTCCTTCTCTGACTCCTTCTTCCTGCCCGCGGTGCTCGACCGCCGGGTCACCTTCATCGCGAAGGCCGAGTACTTCAACAGCCCCGGCGTGAAGGGCAAGCTCACGGCCGCCTTCTTCAAGGGCATCGGCCAGCTCCCCGTGGACCGTTCGGGCGCCCGCGGCGCCGGTGAGGCAGCGATCAGGAGCGGCATCGAGGTCGTCGAGCGCGGCGAGCTCTTCGGCATCTACCCCGAGGGCACCCGCTCGCCGGACGGACGCCTCTACCGCGGCAAGCCCGGCGGCCTCGCCCGGGTGGCACTGGCCACCGGCGCCCCGGTGATCCCGGTCGCGATGATCGACACCGAGAAGATCCAGCCGCCCGGCCAGGTGCGGCCCAAGCTGATGCGCCCGGGCATCCGGATCGGCAAGCCGCTGGACTTCAGCCGCTATCAGGGCATGGAGGGCGACCGCTTCATCCTCCGCTCGGTGACGGACGAGGTCATGTACGAGATCATGAAGCTCTCCGGCCAGGAGTACGTGGACATGTACGCGACGGCCGCCAAGCGGCAGATCGCGGAGGAGGCCAAGAAGAAGGCGGAGCTGGAGAAGGCCGCCGGCAAGGCCGACAAGGCGAGCAAGGCCGACAGGAAGGGCAAGGCCGACAGGAAGGGCAAGGCTGCGGGCGAGGCGTAAGAGGCCAGGAAGGGCCGGGACCAGGAACAGGGCCGGTCCGTATCGGGCTCTACGGGGGCAGGGAGGGGGGAAACATGGCCAGGCGCGAGCGCGTGATGAGGATGTCCGTCGAACTTCCCCTCTGGCGTGCCCTCGCCGCGTACCGCATCGGCACGATGGTGTACGCGATCGTCCTGTTCCTCTCCGCGTACGACGACTTCGACCACCCCACCGTGGCGATCGCCTACTACGCGGTCCTCGCCCCCTGGACCCTCGCCACCCTGCGTTTCGTCTCGAACGCCGCGGCCTGCACCAAGCGCTTCCTCGTCATCGACCTGGGCATCGCGCTCACCGGCATCCTGCTCACCCCGCTCGCCGACTCCGCCGAACGGATCGCCGCGGGCGGGCCCACCCTCCCGTCGATCTGGACGGCGGGCGCCGTGATCGCGTACGCGATCAAGGGCGGCTGGCGCTGGGCCGCCCTCGCCTCCGTCCTCGTCGGCATCGTGAACATCATCGAGCGCGGCTCACCCAGCCAGGACACCCTGCACAACGTGCTGCTCGTCTGCATCGCCTCGATAGGGATCGGATACGTGGTGGAGGTTGCCCGCGCCTCCGAGCGCACCCTGGCCCGTGCCCTGGAGATCGAGGCCGCGACCCGTGAACGCGAGCGGCTCGCCCGCGACATCCACGACAACGTGCTGCAGGTGCTCGCCATGGTGCAGCGCCGCGGTACCGCGCTCGGCGGCGAGGCGGCCGAGCTCGGCCGGATGGCCGGAGAGCAGGAGGTCGCGCTGCGCACCCTGGTCGCGGGCGGGGTCATGCCCGCCTCGCGGGTGTCCCAGGACGCCGGGCAGGGCGCGTTCGTACGGGTTGTGGAGGAGCCCGACGAGGACCCCGACGACCTGCCGCGCGATATCCGCAGCCTGCTGTCCTCCTATGCCGGCTCCCGTGTCACCCTCTCCGAACCGGGCGCACCCGTACTGCTCCCGCCCGCCGCCGCGCGCGAGCTCGCGGCCGCTGTCGGTGCCGCACTGGACAATGTGCGCACGCATGTGGGCGAGGACGCGCGGGCCTGGATCCTGGTCGAGGACTGGACCGACGAAGTGATCGTGACGGTGCGCGACGAGGGCCCCGGTATCCCGGAGGGCCGGCTCGCGCAGGCCGAGGGCGAGGGCAGGCTGGGCGTGGCGCAGTCGATCCGCGGGCGGCTGCGCGACATCGGCGGCGGCGCCGAGCTGATCTCGGTGCCGGGGCAGGGTACGGAAGTGGAACTACGAGTCCCGCGGGGGAAGGCGAGCTGATGACGGAGAAGCCGATCAGGGTGATGGTGGTCGACGACCATCCGATGTGGCGCGATGCGGTCGCCCGCGATCTGGCCGAGTCCGGCCTCGACGTGGTGGCCACGGCGGGCGACGGGGAGCAGGCGGTGCGCCGGGCCGGGGCCGCGGCGCCCGATGTCCTGGTCCTCGACCTCAACCTGCCGCTCAAGCCCGGCGTACAGGTCTGCAAGGAACTGGTGGGCGCCGATCCCGAGCTGCGGGTCCTCGTCCTGTCGGCGAGCGGCGAGCACGCGGACGTCCTGGAGGCCGTCAAGTCCGGAGCCACGGGCTACCTCCTGAAGTCGGCCTCCACGGACGAGCTGATCGAAGCGGTCCGCCGCACCGCCGTCGGCGATCCGGTGTTCACGCCCGGCCTCGCGGGCCTCGTGCTCGGCGAGTACCGCCGCCTCGCCACCGAGCCGGTGCCCGCCACCCCCGACGAGCCGAAGGCCCCGCAGCTCACCGAGCGTGAGACCGAGGTGCTGCGCCTGGTCGCCAAGGGCCTCAGCTACAAGCAGATCGCCGAACGCCTGGTCATCTCGCACCGCACGGTCCAGAACCACGTCCAGAACACCCTGGGCAAGCTCCAGCTGCACAACCGCGTGGAGCTGGTGCGGTACGCGATAGAGCGGGGCCTGGACGACGCGTAGCGGGGCCTGGACGACGCGCGGAGAGCAGTGGCAACGGCCGGTCGCGCGTTCCCCTCGTACGGGTGAAATGCGCTGATCAACTATCAGGCGCCCCAAGGCAGTTGACGCCCTCGACACCGCGATGTGAGCCGGATCACCATTAGCGTGACGGCTCACACAGCGAACGTGGCGAAGGGATTCCCATGGCGGCGAAGAAGATCGGCGTGCTGACCGGTGGCGGCGACTGTCCCGGGCTCAACGCCGTCATCCGCGGCATCGTCCGCAAGGGCGTCCAGGAGTACGACTACGGCTTCCTGGGCTTCCGCGACGGCTGGCGCGGTCCGCTCGAAGGCGACACCGTGCCGCTCGACATCCACGCCGTACGCGGCATCCTGCCCCGCGGCGGCACCATCCTCGGCTCCTCGCGCACCAACCCGTTCAAGGCGGAGCACGGGATCCGCCGTATCAAGGAGAACCTCGCCAAGTACGAGGTGGACTCGCTGATCGCGATCGGCGGCGAGGACACCCTCGGCGTCGCGGCCCGGCTCACCGACGAGTACGGCATCCCGGTCGTCGGCGTACCGAAGACCATCGACAACGACCTGTCCGCCACCGACTACACCTTCGGCTTCGACACCGCCGTCGGCATCGCCACCGAGGCCATCGACCGCCTGCACACCACCGCCGAATCGCATATGCGGGTCCTCGTGGTGGAGGTGATGGGCCGGCACGCCGGCTGGATCGCCCTGCACTCCGGGCTCGCAGGCGGCGCCAACGTCATCCTCATCCCCGAGCAGCGCTTCGACCTCGACCAGGTCTGCGGCTGGGTCACCTCCCGCTTCAAGGCCTCGTACGCGCCGATCGTCGTCGTCGCCGAGGGCGCGATGCCCAAGGACGGCGACATGGTGCTCAAGGACCAGTCGCTCGACTCCTTCGGGCATGTCCGGCTCTCCGGCGTCGGCGAGTGGCTGGCCAAGGAGATCGAGCGGCGCACCGGCAAGGAGGCCCGCACCACGGTCCTCGGCCACGTCCAGCGCGGCGGCACCCCGAGCGCCTTCGACCGCTGGCTCGCCACCCGCTTCGGGCTGCACGCCATCGAGGCGGTACGGGACGGGGACTTCGGCACGATGGTCGCGCTGCGCGGCACGGACATCGTGCGCGTCCCGATCTCCGAGGCGACGGCGCGGCTGAAGACCGTGAACCCGGAGCTGTACCGGGAGGTCGGCGTCTTCTTCGGCTGAGGGGCGCCCGGGTCCTGAGCTGCCATGGCTATTCGTCGGCTGAGCGGTCCGGCCAGGTGGACACCGACCGGGTGGCCCTCGGTCAGGCGGTCTCCGGTCAGGCGGTCTTCGGTCAGGCGGCCCTCGGCCAGGCGGCCCTCGGTCAGGCGGTCTTCGGCGCGGCGGGCACGAGGACGTTCTCGCCGCGCCGCCCCGCCTTGTAGTCGAGGATGTTCTGCAGCGTCGTGGCGATGATCTGCTCGAGCGCGTCCAGCGTGTAGTACGCCTGGTGCGAGGTGACCACGACGTTCGGGAACGTGACGAGCCGGGCCAGGACGTCGTCCTCGACGCCCTGCACCGACCGGTCCAGGAAGAACAGGCCGGCCTCCGCCTCGTACACGTCGAGACCGACGCCCGTGAAGCGCCCCCGCCGCAGCTCGGCGACCAGTGCCTCCGAGTCGATGAGGCCGCCGCGGCTCGAGTTCACCAGGATCGCGTCGTCCTTCATCGAGCCCAGTGCGGCGGCGTCGATGAGGTGCTGCGTGGCCGGCAGCAGCGGTACGTGCAGGCTGACCAGGTCGGATTCGGCGAGCAGCTGCTCCTTGCCGACGTACTTCATGCCGAGTTCGACGCAGGCCGGGTTCTGCGTCACGTCCCAGCCGAGCAGGTTCATGCCGAAGCCGTGCGCGATCCGGGTGAAGGCCTCGCCGATCTTGCCGGTGCCGAGCACGCCCGCGGTGCGGCCGCGCAGATCCCGGCCCATCAGGCCGTCGAGGCGGAAGTCGAAGTCGCGGGTGCGGTTGGAGGCACGCACGATCCGGCGGTTGACCGCCATCGCGAGGGTCCAGGCGAACTCGGCGACCGAGTACGGCGAGTAGTGCGAGACGCGGGCGACGGTCAGGCCCAGGCGCTCGGCCACCTGTAGGTCGATGTTGTTGAAGCCGGTGGAGCGCTGGGCGACCATCTGGGTGCCGCCGGCCGCCAGGGTCTGCAGGACACGGTTGCCGAGGCTGGCGTTGACGCTGGTCGAGATGACCTCGTAGCCCGCGGCGATGGGTGCGGTGTCCTCGTTGAGGAAGACATCGAGGCAGCGGATGTCGTGGTGCGGTTCGAAGGCCTTCTCGATGAGCGGCTTCTCGTCGGCCTGTACGCCGAATGCCAGGATCTCCACGCCCTGCTCCCGATTCCTGAGGCTTTGCCCTGATACGCGCGAACAGCGATATGCGCGAATATACGGCGGCCCGGCCCGGGCCGCCGTACACGCCTCAGAACACGCCTCACACGCGGACCGTCGCCCGCACCGACTCCACCAGCTCCCGCACCACCGCGGCCCCGCGCAGCGTCAGCACCGACTCGGGATGGAACTGCACCCCGGCGAACCCGGGCCCGCGCAGCGCGTGTACCTCACCGCTGCCGGTGCTGCGGCTCACCTCGACGCCGTGTGCCGCGAGCTCGGCCGCCTGTTCCTCGTCGCAGACCGCGGTGAAGGAGTTGTAGTAGCCGACCGTCTCGGGCCGCCCGAAGAGCACGATCCGGGTCTGCGCCCCCTGGTGCGGCACCTGCTTGCGCACGATCTCAAGGCCCAGCTCCGCCGCGAGCAGCTCATGGCCGAGGCAGACCCCGAGCAGCCCGTGCCGGTGGACCCGGACGAGATCGGCGGTCAGCTCGCGCAGGAAGCGCATCTTCGGATCGGTGGTGTCCGAGGGATCCCCGGGGCCGGGGCCCAGAACGAGCGGCCCCTCGTGACTGAGCGCCGCCTCCCGTACGCCCGGCTCGTCGTACCGCCGGACGGTGACGGTCAGGCCACAGGAGCGCAGGACATGGGCGAGCATCGCGGTGAAGGTGTCCTCGCCGTCGATGACCAGCGCATGCCCGCTCAGCTCGCCGCTCCGCTCCTGCATCCGCAGCCAGAACGGCGCGAGGGAGCCGCGCCGCGAGTCCAGCGCCTCCTGCACCCGGGGGTCCGCGCCGAGCCCGGGCCGCGCGTGCTCGGCGCGCGGGCGCCCCGGGCGGACCCCGAGCGCGGCGAGCACCCCGGCCGCCTTGGCGTGTGTCTCGGCCACCTCGTTCGCCGGCACCGAGTCCCGTACGAGAGTGGCGCCGACCGGTACCCGCAGACGGCCGTCGGCCGCGATGTCGGCCGTGCGGATCAGGATGGGGGAGTCGACGGTGCGGGCGCCGCCCGAATCCCGGGCGATCAACGCCAGGGCGCCCGCGTAGTAGCCGCGGCCGCCCTCCTCGTGCCGGCGGATCACCCGGCAGGCGTTCTCCACCGGGGATCCGGTGACGGTGGCCGCGAACATCGTCTCCCTGAGCACCTCGCGCACATCGAGGCTCGACTTCCCGCGCAGCTCGTACTCGGTGTGCGCGAGATGCGCCATCTCCTTGAGCCGCGGCCCGACCACCACTCCACCCTGGTCGCCGACCGTGCACATCATCTTCAGTTCCTCGTCCACCACCATGGACAGCTCGGCGCGCTCCTTGCCGTCGGCGAGGAAAGCGAGCAGGCCATCGGCCGTGGGGCCCTCGGCGGGATAGCGGTAGGTGCCGCTGATCGGGTTCATGACGACCGTGCCGCCCGCCCGTCGCCCACCACCGCCCTCAGCCGAGAGCGCTTCGCGCTCGCTGAAGCCCGTCATGCGCACATGCACCTCGGGGCTCGCGCCAACCAGCGTCCGGTTCCCGGTGTGGACCACGAACGTCCAGTACGCGCCCCGCTCGCCGTCGAGCAGCCGCCGGAAGAGTGCGAGGGCGTCGGCGCGGGAGAAGCCGGGGATCTCGCCCTCGTACGTCCGCCGGATGACGAAGTTGGCGCCCTCGCCCTGCCCGATCTCCTCCCGGATCACCCGCTCGACGATCCCCGCGTACGTGTCGTCGTCGAGGTCGAAGGCCCCGTCCCGCACCCGCACCTCGTGCGCGGGCAGCCGGTCGAGCGCATCGGCCAGGCTCATCTCGTAGGACTCGCGGGCGACCAGGTACGACAGCGGCGTGCCGTCGTCCGTCACCGCGAAGCCGCGCTCACAGATCTGGCGGAAGGGGACGAGGGCGAGCAGCGGCTGCTCGCCGGTATCCGGGAGGTCGGCGAGCAGCTGCGCCTCGTGCATCTCCCCGACCAGGAGCTCGACCGTGTCGTGGTCACGGCCGGGAGTGCGGCGGCGCAGCAGGGCGAAGGGGGTCGAGGAGTCGACAAGTCGGCTGATCTGGTCGTCCATGGTGTGGGTTCCTTCCGGAGCGGATCTCGGGGAGGAACGGCCTGGACCAACGAAGAAGGCCGCCCCTCGGGCGGCCTTCGCGAGTCGTGGAACGCGCAGTCAGTGGGCCGCCGGATGAGCGGTCCACCACCAGTTGTACGTCGAATGCGCGAACATGGCGCCGACCCTAGCGCATCCGCGGCCCGGTGCGTCGGAGCATCCACGAACCCGTGCGACGGACCCGGCCACAGGCAGTGCCTTGCGTCTCATTCCTTGGTCCGCGGCATGGACAGGGGGACGAACCCCGTAATGTTGACGAGGTGACCGTGAACGCTAAGACCACCGCGAACGGTGGCAACACCTGGCGAGACCTTCCCGCGGCGCAGCAGCCCACGTACCCCGATGCCGAGGCTCTGCGCGATGTGCTCGCGGACCTCGAGTCGTATCCCCCGCTCGTCTTCGCAGGCGAGTGCGATCAGCTGCGCAACCGGATGGCCGCTGTGGCCAAGGGTGAGGCGTTCCTGCTGCAGGGCGGCGACTGTGCCGAGGCCTTTGACGCGGTGTCGGCCGACCATATCCGCAACAAACTCAAGACGCTGCTCCAAATGGGTGCCGTCCTCACGTACGCGGCCTCCGTGCCGGTCGTGAAGGTGGGCCGGATCGCCGGCCAGTACTCGAAGCCGCGCTCCAAGGACACCGAGACCCGCGACGGCGTGACCCTGCCGACCTACCGCGGCGACTCCGTCAACGGCTTCGACTTCAGTGCCGAGGCCCGCGTCCCCGACCCCGAGCGCCTGAAGCGGATGTACCACGCCTCCGCCTCGACGCTGAACCTGGTGCGCGCCTTCACCACCGGCGGCTACGCCGACCTGCACCAGGTGCACGCATGGAACCAGGACTTCGTGAAGTCCTCGCCCTCCGGGCAGCGCTACGAGCAGCTCGCCCGCGAGATCGACAACGCGCTGAATTTCATGCGGGCCTGCGGCGCGGAGCCCGAGGAGTTCAAGACCGTCGAGTTCTTCTCCTCGCACGAGGCGCTGCTGCTCGACTACGAGTCGGCGCTGACCCGCGTGGACTCGCGTACCGGCCGGCTCTACGACGTGTCCGGGCACATGGTCTGGATCGGCGAGCGCACCCGTCAGCTGGACGGCGCGCACATCGAGTTCGCCTCGAAGATCCGCAACCCGATCGGCATCAAGCTGGGCCCGACGACCACCCCGGAGGAGGCGCTCACGTACATCGACCGCCTGGATCCGGACCGCGAGCCGGGCCGGCTGA
The DNA here is from genome assembly GCF_047779955.1 of Streptomyces lothianensis. Lineage (NCBI taxonomy): Bacteria > Bacillati > Actinomycetota > Actinomycetes > Kitasatosporales > Streptomycetaceae > Streptomyces > Streptomyces lothianensis. The sequence goes on from NZ_JBLMKT010000041.1 coordinate 150,843, forward strand.
CCTTCATCGTGCGGATGGGCGCGGACAAGATCCGCGAGAAGCTGCCCACCCTGGTCGAGAAGGTCACGGCCTCCGGGGCCACCGTCGCCTGGGTCACCGACCCGATGCACGGCAACACCTTCGAGGCTGCCTCGGGCCACAAGACCCGCCGCTTCGACGATGTCCTCGACGAGGTCAAGGGCTTCTTCGAGGTGCACAAGGCGCTCGGCACGCACCCGGGCGGCATCCACGTCGAGCTCACCGGTGACGATGTCACCGAGTGCGTGGGCGGCGGCGACGAAATCTTCGTCGACGATCTGCACCAGCGCTACGAGACGGCCTGCGACCCGCGCCTGAACCGCAGCCAGTCCCTTGACCTGGCCTTCCTTGTCGCGGAGATGTACCGGGACCAGTAACGGCACGACCTCCTGAAGCGGGCGTGGGGCGCGGATCACATGGATCCGCGCCCCACACTGCTTTTGCACATCAGGCGAGCCGGGTAAGGTTAGGTTAGCCTCACCGATCATCGGGAGAGCGCAACCAGGGCCTGTCTTCGGGAGGTGAACGGCGTGTACGTCTGCTCGTGCTTCGGCATCACGGAAAAGCAGGTCAAGCAGCACGCTGACGCCGGCGCCTGCACTCCGCGGCAGATAGCCTCCGCCTGCAAGGCCGGCACGGACTGCGGGTCCTGCGTGCGCCGTATCCAGTCGATCCTCGGCCGGGGCGCCTGCCCGCGGCGCGAGCTCGTCGAGCAGGGCAACGCGGTGGCCGCGCTGGCCCCCGAGAACGCACTGGGCGAGTCGCTCGACGAAGCCGCCTGAGCGGCCCGCCGGGCCGTGACGCCCGTTCCCTCCTCGCGGACCTCCCGGCCCCACCCGGCCGCTTCGGTCGTACTCAGCCCTCCGGCTGCTCGATCAGCTGCGCGATGTACAGCGCCTCACCGAGCTTCTCGACCAGCTCAAGCTGGGTGTCGAGATAGTCGATGTGGTGCTCCTCGTCCTCCAGGATCGATTCGAAGATGTTCGCCGAGGTCACATCGCCCTTGGCGCGCATGACCTCGATGCCGCGCTTGAGCCGGTCGATCGCCTCGACCTCGATCTGCCGGTCGGCCTGGAACATCTCGGTGACCGTCTGGCCCACCCGTACATGGAAGAGCCGCTGGTAGTTCGGCAGGCCGTCCAGGAAGAGAATCCGGTCGGTGAGCACCTCCGCGTGCTTCATCTCGTCGAAGGACTCGTGCCGCGTGTACTTCGCGAGCTTCGTCCAGCCGAAGTTCTCCTGCATCTTCGCGTGCAGAAAGTACTGGTTGATGGCCGTGAGCTCAGCGGTCAGCTGCTCGTTGAGGAATTCGATGACCTCGGGGTCGCCCTGCATCGCAGAGGCTCCTTCCAAGCGCGTTTCGGGGGCAGGTGCGCCGCATCTTTGCACCGCCTCGTCGGACCGTCCAGTAAGTGCATGCTTAGTAGGAGTTGCCCGAATCGGTGCAGACCTGGTCACGTTCACCCTCCGCGGGCTGTCATCATGGAGGCATGGGTCAGCCGGACAGCCGCGAAACGAAGCAGCACGAGCTTCCTCCGGGGCAGCGGCTACAGCGGGGCTGGCCGGTCACCCACTACGGGCCCGTGCCGAAATTCCGGCCCGAGCGCTGGGAGTTCAGGGTCTTCGGCGCCACCGCCGACGGCGAGAAGCACTGCTGGACGCACGAGGAGTTCGGCGACCTGCCGTACGGCTCGGTCACGGCCGATCTGCACTGCGTCACCAAATTCTCCGTCCTGGGCGCCGAATGGGGCGGTGTCCCGGCCCGCGCCATCGTGGAACTCGCGCCGCCCGCGCCCGATGTCACCCATGTGATGGTGTGGGCCGAATACGGATTCAGTTCGAATCTGCGGATCGCCGACTTCCTCTCCGAGCAGGCGATCTTCGCCACGCACCGCGACGGCGAGGTGCTCACCGCCGAGCATGGCTTCCCGCTGCGGCTCGTGGTGCCACATCTGTACGCGTGGAAGGGCCCCAAATGGGTCCGCGGGGTCGAGTACATGACCGCCGACCGCCGTGGCTTCTGGGAGGAGCGCGGTTACCACAACATCGGCGATCCCTGGCGTGAGCAGCGCTACTCGTACCAGGAAGAGCCCGGGGACGGCCCCGAGCTCTGATCCTGGTTTCTCTGCGGTTGTCGGTTGCCGGCCCCGGTGCTCAGTGGAACTGGTGCACCACCGCGTGGCCCTTGCCGCGGCCGATCAGCCACCTGTTGACCGGGGTCGTGACCATGAAGGCGACCGCGAAGGCGAAGGCCAGAGCGCCCCAGAAGAGCGCGTCACCGAGGTGCGCCTCCATGGCGCCCGGTACGGCGAGCATGACCCCGTTGTCGACGATCTCCATCACGGTGATGGAGAGGGTGTCGGCGGCGAGTGCGACGCCGATCGCGGCCTTCGGCGAGACGCCGGCGCGGACCACCGCGAAGAGCGTCAGCGAGTAGCCGAAGAAGAAGGCGAGCACGATCGCCAGGGCCATCGTGGGGGCGGTGCCCCAGCCGAGCGCGGTGCCGATGACCATGCCGAGCACCTCGCCGATGGCGCAGCCGGTGAGGCAGTGCAGCGTGGCCTTGGCGGCCATGGCCCAGGAGACCTTGCCGTGGCCGTGGTGGGCGGAGTGGTCGTCGTGTCCGGCGTGGTCCCCGTGAGTGCTGTGACCGGAGTGGTCGCCGTGGCCCGAGTGCTCACCGTGCCGCTGCTGGTGGTCCTGGTGGTGCTGGTGTGCCTCGTGCGTGTCGTGCTGCATGACTGCTGGCCCCCAACGTCAGGTAGCGGTTCCTGTCGATGATAGGAACCGTATACCCCCCTGGGGTATTCCAGCAAGGCTTTGTGATCCCTCCGCCTCACCCGTCCCGCAGCTTCTTCAGGAGCTCCACATCCGCGGTGTGCCCCGACTGCCCGCCCGGTGTCTCGATGATCAGCGGCACGCCCGCCGTCTCCGGGTGTCGCATCAGGGCGCGGAAGGCGTCCTCGCCGATGTGGCCCTGGCCGATGTTGGCGTGCCGGTCCTTCTTCGCGCCCACGACGTCCTTGGAGTCGTTGGCGTGGATCAGCTTCAGACGCCCTGCGCCGACCGCCTCGACCAGCCCGTCCAGCGTCTGCCGCGCCCCGTGCGGGCCCGTGAGGTCGTGGCCCGCGGCGAAGATGTGGCAGGTGTCGAGGCAGATGCCGAGCTTGGGGTGGTGGTCGAGGGCGTCGAAGTACGGTCCGAAGTCCCAGGTGCGTGAGCAGATCGAGTGCCCCTGGCCCGCGGTCGATTCGAGCAGCAGGTACGGATCGTCGTCGTGCGTCAGCTCGTCGAGGAGCGGCCGCATACGGCTGCGTACCTGCGCGAGGGCCTCCGCCCGGTCGCGGCCCTGCGTGGCGGAGCCGGTGTGCACCACGACGCCGAGCGCGCCGATCTCCCGGCCGCGGCGCAGGGAGTGGCGCAGCGATGCGACGGACTTCTCGACGGTCTCGGGGGAGTGGGAGCCGAAGTTGATCAGGTACGGCGCGTGGATGTACGCCGGGAGCGATTCCTCCGCGCAGGCCGCGCGGAAGGCCTCGTCCTCGGCGGGACTGCCGGGCGGCGTGGCCCAGCCGCGAGGATTGGCCACGAAGACCTGGACGGTCTCGCAGCGCAGTTCCCTCGCGTATGCGAGGCCTTTGGTGGCGAGGCCGCCGGCGACGGGGACGTGGCTCCCCACAGGGTTACGTGTGCTCACGTTTCCCAGGGTGTCACGGGGCCGTTCGCGCGACGGGGGGCGCCCGGGCATCGGGGCTGCGCCCCCACACCCCCCGGGGTCAGCGGATCTTGATCGTGATCGTCGAACCCTTCGGGGCCTCCTCGCCGCCCTGCACCGACTGGCTGTCCACCGTGTCGCCGAAGAGGCCCAGGAAGCCGCGGTCCTCGTCGACCTTGAAGCCCCTGGCCTCCAGGGCGGTCCTTGCCTCGCCGACCTTCAGGCCCGTCACATCGGGCACCTCGATCATCTCCTGGCCCTTGGACAGCGTCAGCGTGATGGTCTCGCCCTTGCCGAGCGAGGCACCGCTGCCGGGTGTCTGCTCGGCGACCAGGCCCTTGTCGTGATCGGAGTAGACGCGCTCCGGGGCGATCTCGACCTTGAGGCCCTCCCGCCGCAGCTCGTCACGCGCCTCGTCGGGGGTCTCCCCGGTGACGTCCGGCACCTCGATCGGCTCGCCCTTGCTGACGGTCAGCTCGACGGTCGTGCCCGACTGCTGCCGCGTACCGGAGGACGGGTCGGTGCGGATCACGCTGCCGCTGGGCACCTCGCCGCTGAACTCCCGGGTGACCGCGCCCGCTTCGAGGCCGGCCTTGGCCAGCTTCTGCTTCGCCTCGGCGAGCGTCGAGCCGCTGACGTCCGGCACCCGCACGATCCGCTGCCCGAGCGAGACGGTCAGCGTGACGGTGCCGCCTTCGCGGATGCGCTTGCCCTGCTCGGGATCGCTGCCCATGACCTGGCCGCGCTCGTAGGTGTTGCTGTACTCCTCGTTCACCTGCTCGTCCACGCGCAGCCCGGCGTCCTCAAGCCGCTTGCGGGCGTCGGCCTCGCTCTTCGCAAGGATCAGCGGGACCTGCGTGAACTGCCCGGAGTTGATGTACCAGACGCCCGTACCGATGCCGATGGCCAGGAGCACGGCGGCGATCACCGTGTACATCCCGCGCCGTCCGGGCCGCGTCGGAGCCGCGCGCCGGCCGGCCGGCGCCTGCGGCGGCCCGGCGGGCGGCATCTCCAGGCGGCTGGTGCGGTTGAGCCGGTCCTCGTCGGCGGGCAGCGGCCGCGGCACCGCGCGCGGGATCACACTCGTACGGTCCTCGGCGATATCGTGCTCCGCCGGCTGGTCGAAGGCGGCCGGCGGCACCGCGTCCAGCTGCGCCTCGCTCAGTGCCGCGCGCGCCTGCCGGGTGCTGCCGAGGAGCGCCACCGCGTCGTAGGGGCGCAGCTCGGGGCTGCGGGCGGTCGCGGTGGCGACGAGTTCGTCGAGGTCGACGGGGAGGCCGGGGACGGCGGCCGACGGGGGCGGCACGTCCTCGTGCAGGTGCTTGTAGAGGATCTGGGCGGGCGATTCGCCGGCGTGCGGCTTGGTGCCGGTGAGCATCTCGTAGAGCATCACGCCGCAGGCGTAGACGTCGACGGAGGGCTCGGCGATGCCGCGCTCGATCTGCTCGGGCGCGAGGTAGGAGACCGTGCCGAGGACGGCTCCGGTGGTGTTCGTCACCGTGTCCACGGAGCGTACGAGCCCGAAGTCGGCGACCTTGACCCGGCCGTCATCCCCTATCAGGACGTTCTCGGGCTTCATGTCGCGGTGCACGAAGCCCGCGCGGTGCGCGGCGCCGAGCGCGGCGAGCACCGGCTCCAGGATGTCGAGCGCGGCGCGCGGCTGCAGGGCGCCGCGCTCGCGCAGCACGTCGCGCAGGGTGCAGCCCGCCACGTACTCCATCGCGAGATAGACGTACGCGCCCTGGGCGCCCTGGTCGAAGACGGCGACCACATTGGGGTGCGCGAGGCGGGCCACGGACTTCGCCTCGCGGATGAAACGGTCGACGAAGGCGGCGTCGGCGGCGAGCGTCGGGTGCATCACCTTGAGGGCGAGCACGCGGTCGAGGCGGGTGTCCACGGCCCGGTAGACCGTGGCCATCCCGCCCACCGCGATCCGAGCGTCGATCCGGTACCGGCCGTCGAGCACCTGCCCGACGAGAGGGTCCTGAAGGGTCGTGTCCACGCGCAGAGTCTACGAGCCGCGGCAGGTGTGGTCGGCTGACCGGGGTGGGACTGGGTCCGAGCTGTGACGTTCGGCGCCGACCCACCCCCGGCCCCGGCGGCGTCCCGGCGGCGCCTGGGGGTGTCCGGCGGTTTTCGGACGCCGTCAGAACGCGGGCCGCTCCGGATCCAGCCGGGCCCGCCCCTCCCTGGGCGAGGACGCCTCCGCGAAGTGCCGGCGGGGAATACGACCGGCCCGGTGGGCGAGGCGGCCCGCCTCGACCCCGTGCCGCATCGCCTCCGCCATCAGCACCGGCTCCTGCGCCCGCGTCACTGCGGAGGCGAGCATCACCCCCGCACACCCCAGCTCCATCGCGAGCGCCGCGTCCGAGGCCGTACCGGCCCCCGCGTCGAGAATCACGGGAACCCCCGCGTTCTCCACGATCAGCTGGAAGTTGTGCGGATTGCGGATGCCGAGCCCGGAGCCGATCGGCGAGCCGAGTGGCATGACGGCCGCGCAGCCGACGTCCTCCAGCTTCCGCGCGAGGACCGGGTCGTCGTTCGTGTACGGCAGCACGGTGAAGCCGTCGTCGACGAGCATCTCGCAGGCGTCCAGCGTCTCCACCGGATCCGGAAGCAGCGTGCGCTCGTCGGCGATGACCTCGACCTTCACCAGATCGGTGCCGAGTGCCTCGCGCGCGAGGCGCGCCGTGAGCACCGCCTCACCGGCCGTGAAACAGCCCGCCGTGTTCGGCAGCACCTCGATGCCGAGCGCGGAGAGCACCGAGAGCACCGAACCCTTGGTGCCGGGATCGACCCGGCGCATCGCCACGGTCGTCAGCTCCGTACCGGAGGCGGTGAGGGAGCGTTCGAGCACGTCGAGGCTCGGCGCACCGCCCGTACCCATGATCAGACGGGAGGCGAAACTGCGCGTCCCGATGACGAGAGGATCGTCGGCCATGTCGTCAGCCTCCCTGTACGGCGGTCAGGACCTCGACACGGTCCCCTGCGGACAGTGCGGTGCGCGGCCACGCACCGCGCGGCACGACGCTCTCGTTGAGCGCGGCGGCCACTCCGGTGGGCGCCGTGGTGAAGGCGGCGACGAGCGTGTCGAGCGTGCTGCCGTCCGCCACCGCGCGCGTCTCGCCGTTCACCTGCACGGCGATCACCTGCCCAGGGGCCTTGCCGGCCTGCCCGGAGGTCCCGTTCACGTGCCCGGTGGCCTCGTTCACGTGCCCGGTGGTCTCGTTCACGTGCCCGGCTCTCTCGTTCATACGGTGTGCTCCAGACGTGCTCCGAAACGCTTCGGGCTGAAGGGCCGCGCCTCCTCGGGGAGTTCCCCGGTCGTCAGCGCGTGCGCCATCGCGTCCCCGGTCACCGGGGTGAGCAGTACACCGTTGCGGTAGTGCCCGGTCGCGAAGAGCAGCCCGGGCAGCAGGCTCGGGCCGATCAGCGGCGCGTTGTCCGGTGATCCCGGGCGCAGGCCCGCGCGGGTCTCGACCAGCGGGAGTTCCGTGATGCCCGGCAGCAACTCGTGGGCGTCCCGCAGGAGTTCGTACACCCCGCCCGCGGTGACCGTCGTGTCGTAGCCCTGTTCCTCGCTCGTGGCCCCGACGACCAGCTCGCCGTCCTCGCGCGGCACGAGATACACCGCGCTGCCGCGCACCACCGCACGCACCGTGCGCTGCAGGAACGGCGGGTACGAGGCAGGCATCCGCAGCCGCAGCACCTGGCCCTTGACGGGGCGGACCGGCACGGCGACCTCGGCGGGCAGACCGGCGAGCCGCCCGCTGTGGCTGCCGCCCGCGAGCACCACCTGCCCGGCGGCCGCGTCGGTGCCGTCCGCGAGCACGACTCCGGTGGCCCGGTCGCGTACCACCGTCAGCCGCTCGGCCCACTGGCGGTGGAAGCGGACACCCGCCCGCTCGCAGGCGATGACCAGGGCCTTCGCCAGCCGGCGCGGATCGATCTGGTGATCGTCGTCGGCCCGCAGCCCGCCCCGGACCCCCGGCGCGAGCATCGGCTCCAGACGGCGGCACTCGCGGCCCGAGAGCCACTGGGAGGTGAGGCCCGAGCGCTGCTGCAGGGCGTGCACCTCGCGCAGATGGGCGCGGTCGTCGGCGTCCAGCGCGACCGAGAGGGTGCCGCAGCGGCGGTGGCCGAGCTGCTCGCCGCTCGCCTCGGTGAGTTCGGCGGCGAAGGCGGGGTAGCGCGCGGCCGAGGCCAGGTTGAGGGCGAGCAGGGTTTCCTCGCCGTAGTGAAGTTCCGTGACGGCGGCGAGCATCCCCGCCGCGACCTGGGCGGCACCGCCGCCGGGTGACGGATCCACGACGGCGGTGCGCAGGCCCCGCTGCGCGGCGCGCCAGGCCGTCACGAGGCCGATGATGCCGCCCCCCACGACGAGGACGTCACAGGGCGTACGGGTGTGGGTATTGATGTCGGTGGGCAAGCGTGACATGGGTGTCGAGCCCCTCCCTTCGCCGGCATGACCCGGATCAGGTTCATACGGTCGGAGGCCGCCGCCTCCCTCTCAGCCCGGCACGTCCGGGCTCCCGCGAGTTACGTTGGCCACCTTAGCCTCAGGTCCGGCTCGCTTGAAGGGGAGCTCCGCCGGACACCCGCGAGGGGCCGGGCGCTTCCGGTGCAGGGGGCTGGGCGTATCCGGTGCGAGGGGCCGGGCGTATCCAGAGGGCGTGCGGTGGGCGCCTGCTTCCGCGGCACTCTTCCTGACGGATCGTCAGTTGATTAAGGTGATCGGGTGAACGAGCAGAGTCAGGTACCCGGGAAGCAGCACGGCGTCGTCATCGCCGGTGCGGGGATGGCCGGCGTGCAGACGGCGGTGGCCCTGCGCGAACAGGGCTACGAAGGGCCGGTCACCCTGATCGGCGCGGAACCCCACCAGCCCTACGACCGGCCACCGCTGTCCAAGGCGGTGCTGCTCGGGAAGGCGGAGGGCTCGGCCCTTGAGGTGGACTTCCCCGCCCTCGGCGTCGAACTCCGGCTCGGTCGCGAGGTCACCGGCCTGCGGACCGACGCACACGAGGTCGACAGCCCGCACGGGCCCATCCCGTACGACACCCTCGTCCTCGCCACCGGGGCGGAACCGCTGCGGCTGCCCGGGGCGGAAGGCGTACCCGGCGTGCACCTGCTGCGCACTCTCGACGATGCGCAGCGGCTGCGGCCCGTGCTCGCCGAGCAGCACGACATCGTGGTGGTGGGCGCGGGCTGGATCGGTGCCGAGTTCGCGACCGCGGCCCGGGATGCGGGCTGCGCGGTGACCGTCGTCGAGGCGGCGGACCGGCCGCTGGCCGGGGCGCTGCCCGGCGAGGTCGCGGCGCCGATGGCGCACTGGTACGAGGAGGCGGGCGCGGCGCTGCGCACCGGGGTCCGCGTCCAGTCCGTCGAACCGGGCGCGGTCGTGCTGTCCGACGGCACGCGGCTGCCCGCCGGTGCGGTGGTCGTCGGCATCGGCGCACGTCCGGCGACGGGCTGGCTCACCGGCTCGGGCATCGAGCTCGGCCCGGACGGCGCGGTCCTCGCCGACGCCTCGCTGCGGGCCTCGGCCCCGGACGTGTACGCGGTCGGCGACTGCGCCTCGTTCCCCTCGGCGCGATACGGGCGGCGCCTGCTGATCCACCACTGGGACAACGCCCTCCAGGGCCCGCGCACCGTGGCCGCCAACATCCTCGGCACGCAGCCCGCCGTCTACGACCCGGTCCCGTACTTCTGGTCCGAACAGTTCGGCCGCTTCGTCCAGTACGCGGGCCACCATGCCGCCGCGGACACGATGCTGTGGCGCGGCGACCCCGGTGATCCGGCCTGGTCGGTCTGCTGGCTCCGCGACGACGCCTTGGTCGCCACCCTCGCGGTCGGCCGTCCCCGCGACCTGGCCCAGTCCCGCAAACTGATCGAATCCGGCATCCCGCTGGACGCGGCCCGGATCACGGACCCGTCGGTTCCCCTGAAGAAGACGGCACGCGAGTAGAGCCGCGGGGGTGTGGGGGGCGTCAGCCCCCACCTGTACCCCCAAAACATGGCACCCTTGGTCCGTGACCGAGATTGACGCAAAAACCGATGCTCTCGTCCCCGCGTGGCTCAACCTCCCCGAGATCGCCGAAATGTTCGGCGTCGAGGTGACGCGTGTGCGGCAGCATGTCCGCGAAGGCCGGCTGCTCGCCGTACGCCGTGGGGAGAACAAGGCACTGCACGTGCCCGCCGCCTTCATCGACGGCAACGCCGAGGACGGCTACAAGATCGTCAAGGGGCTGCCCGGTGTGCTGACCCTGCTGAAGGACGACGGCTTCACCGACGAAGAGGCCCTCGAATGGCTCTTCACCCCGGATGACACCCTGCCCGGCACCCCCGCACAGGCCCTGAGCGAGAATCGCGGCACGGAGGTGAAGCGCCGCGCCCAGGCGCTCGCCGTCTGACAGTCGAGCCCGTCTGACAGTCGAGCCCGTCTGGCAGCCGAGCCCGTCTGACAGCCGAGCCCGTCTGACAGCCGAGCACGGCGGCGAGCCGAGCACGGCAGCGAGCCACGCACGGCTGACGTTCGTGTACGGCTGACATCCGCGTACAGCACAGCAACAGCAGGCATGCGGGCCCCACGCCCGGGACCGACCGGAACCGACCGGAAGGCGCCCCGGCCGCGGGGCCCGTGCGCCGCGACCGAGGGGGATCCATGCCCGTCACCGCAGCAACGCGCCGCGCCCAGCTCGCCGAGTCCCGGCTCTACCTGTGCACGGACGCCCGCAGGCGCCAGGGCGACCTCCCCGAGTTCCTGGACGCCGCACTCGGCGGCGGCGTCGACATCGTGCAGCTGCGCGACAAGGGCATGGAGGCCGCCGAGGAGCTGGAGCACCTCGCCGTCTTCGCCGAGGCCTGCCGCCGCCACGGCAAGCTCCTCGCGGTCAACGACCGCGCCGACGTCGCGCACGCCGCAGGCGCCGACGTCCTCCACCTCGGCCAGGGCGACCTGCCGGTTCACGCCGCCCGCGCGATCCTCGGCGAGGACGTCCTCATCGGCCGCTCCACGCACGCCGACTCCGAGGCGGAGGCGGCCGCCGCCCAGCCCGGCGCGGACTACTTCTGCACCGGCCCCTGCTGGCCCACCCCCACCAAGCCCGGCCGTCACGCCCCCGGCCTCGACCTGGTCCGGCACACCGCCGAACTCGGCACGGACCGCCCCTGGTTCGCCATCGGCGGGATCGGCCTCGGCAATCTGGACGAGGTGCTGGAGGCGGGCGCGCGCCGGGTCGTCGTCGTGCGCGCGATCACCGAGGCCGAGGACCCGGCCGCTGCGAGCGCCGAGTTCGCCGAGCGCCTGCGGGCCGCATAACTGTCCAAGGGGTGGACGGAAACCCGGCAAAAACCGCATAATCCCCGCCCGCGGTTGGGGTGCGCACGCGGCGTGACTAACCTGCCGGTATGGCCCTCGGTACCGCTTCCACCAGGATGGATCGCGCGCGCACGGTCCGCGAGATGCTCGCGACCGGCAAGACCACGCTGTCCTTCGAGTTCTCCGCGCCCAAGACCGAGAAGGGGCAGCGGAACCTGTGGACCTCGCTGCGCCGCGTGGAGGCGGTGGCCCCCGACTTCGTCTCGGTGACCTACGGAGCCGGCGGTTCGACCCGCGCGGGCACCGTCTCGGAGACCGAGCAGATCGTCGCCGACACCACGCTCACACCGGTCGCGCATCTGACCGCCGTCGACCACTCGGTGGCCGAACTGCGCAACATCATCGGCCAGTACGCCGACGCCGGGATCCGCAACATCCTCGCGGTCCGCGGCGACCCGCCCGGCGACCCGATGGGCGAGTGGGTCAAGCACCCCAAGGGGCTGACGTACGCGGCCGAACTGGTCCGTCTCATCAAGGAGTCCGGCGACTTCTGCGTCGGTGTGGCGGCCTTCCCGGCCATGCACCCCCGCTCGCCCGACTGGGATGCGGACGTACGTCATTTCGTCGACAAATGCCGCGCGGGCGCCGATTACGCGATTACCCAGATGTTCTTCCACCCCGAGGAATATCTGCGACTCCGTGACCGTGTGGAGTCGGCCGGCTGCGAAACGCCGATCATCCCGGAGATCATGCCGGTCACAAGCGTGCGGATGCTGGAACGACTGCCGCAGCTGAGCAACGCGATGATCCATCCCGGACTGAAAGAGCGGATCCTCACAGCCAAAGACGACCCCGCGGCTGTACGCTCCATTGGCATCGAGTTCGCCACGGAGTTCGGTGCCCGGCTGAAGGCCGAGGGAGTGCCCGGTTTGCACTTCATCACCCTGAACAACTCCACCGCGGCTCTGGAAATCTACGAGAATCTGGGCCTGCACAACCCACAGGCCTGAACCGGCGCAGCCGCACACCCCTACGCGGCGGGCCGTAGGAGAGGGGCGTACATGGGCTGGACGGTCCTCTACATCGCGTTCGGACTGGTCGCGCTGTGGCTGCTCGGCGAAGTGCTGCTGCAGTACAAGGCGCGGCTGCGCTGGCGGCTGCTCGCCTTCGGCGGCTTCCTCGGCGTGGTGCTCGGCGTGCTGATCCCCTCCGTGTACGTGATCGGGGCGGGAGCCATGGCCTTCGCCGTCGGCCAGACGTATGTGACCCTCTCGTTCCGCCGCGGCTTCTCGACCGGCTGGGCCATCGGCGGCAGCCCGGGGGAGAGCCGCCGCCGCAAGGGCGTGCCCGGCGACGATCCGACGCTCGAGGTCTCGGAACTCGAATACGAGGCGGAGTACGGTGACGAGGACGCGGGCGAGCGCGAGGGACACGAGCCGGCGGCCGCCCCCCATGGCGACTCCGCTCCTGGCTACGACGACACCGCTCCCGGCTACGACGACCGCGCTGCCCGCTACGACGACCGCGACTCCGGCTACGACGAGCCGGAGTCCGTCTTCGGCGGGCCCGGAGCCTACGGGAGTGACGACGGCTACCCGCAGGAGCAGCCCTCGTATGCGCAGCAGCAGCCCTCGCTCTACGCGACCGAGCCGATGCCCGATGACACCGGCAGCTACGGCATCTACGACGACGCCGCGGCACAGGGCTACCCGCAGCAGCCGGCCGCCGCTTCCGCCGACGCCTCCGGGTACGGCTACGGCGGGTACGACGATGCCTACACCCAGCAGGCCTACGGCTACGACCAGCAGGGCCAGCAGAGCTACGCGGCCTATTCGGACCCGTACATCGGCTCGCAGCCCTACGACACCGGCCAGTACGAGACGTACGGCGGCCAGCAGTCGCAGCAGGGCTACGACAGCGGCCAGTACCCGCAGTACCAGCAGGGCGCCTACGGCGACGGCACCCCGCCCGACGGGGTCTGGGTGCCGCAGCAACGCAACGGGGACGAGACCTTCGCCGGCGGCCTGCCGCCCGAGCAGCCGGGCTATCAGCCCTACCAGCAGGACGCGTACGACACCGGGTACAACGAGCAGCAATACCGCTACTGAGCAGTGGAGGCACTGAGCGCTACTGGCCAGAGCCAGTGCCAGTACCAGTGCTAATGCCGCTGCCGTTACCGATACGCGCGGGCCGGACGGCCGGGGCTCACTGTGAGCCCCGGAAGTCCGGCCCTTCGACGATCAGACCGGCGACCAGGGCGCCGGACATCCCGGCGTGCGGCAGTCCGCCGCCGGGGTGGGCCCAGCCGCCGGCGAGGTACAGACCGGGCAGCCGGGTCGTGTTCGACGGGTGGAGGAAGCGGGCGTCGCCGCCGGCCAGGGAGGGGTGGGGGACCGGCCCGCCGGTACGCACCTCGCGCCACAGGAGGCGCTCGCGCAGCCCGGGAACGGCCCGCTCGGCGGCGGTGATCATGCGCTCCGCACAGTCCTTGGCACCGGCGGCCTCGTGCACGACGGCGGACAGGACCACACCCTCGCGCCCCGCAGCACCCTCGTGCCCCGCAGCACCCTCGTGTCCCGCAGCACCCTCGTGCGCTTCCGGCACCAGCGCCGGATCGCCGGGCCGCAGCACGGTCACGGTCGGGGTACAGCCGGTCCGCGAGCCGCCCGTCAGGGCATCGAGTTCGGCCTTGCGGCCGGGGGTGTGCACGACGGTCCGATGGGCCGCACCCTCCTCCCGTACGCCGGACAGGGCGAGCAGCACCGTGCAGCGTCCGGGACGGGCCCGTCCCGTGTCGAGCACCGCGTCCTCGCCCGGGGCCTGCAGGGCATGCCCGGTGAGTCGGCCCGCATCGGCCCCGGCGACGACGTACTCGGCCTCGTGCACGCTGCCGTCTGCCAGCTCGACCCCGGCCGCGTGCCCGTCCTTCTCGACGATACGCACGACCTCGGCGCCGAACGTGAACCGCACCCGGCGCTGCAGGCACCGCTCGTACACGGCGCGGGCCAGCTCGCGGATCCCGCCGCGCACGTACCAGGTGCCGAAGGCCTGCTCCATGTACGGGAGCACGGCGGCGCTCGCCGGCACGCTCCGCGGATCGAGCCCGTACGCGAGCACGGAGCTCTCCACGAGGGCGATCAGCCGCGGATCGGCAAGCTCGTGCCGCATCGCCTCGGCGAACGTGGGCGGCCGCCTGCGCAGCAGGCCCGCCCTGCGGACGGCGGGATACGGGTCACGCTCGCCGAGCACCCGCCAGTCCTGCCAGAGCGGCTCCTCGAGCAGCGGCCTGCGGGTGCGGTCCCAGGCCTCGCGGGCCCGGGTCAGGAACGAGGCCCAGCGCTCACCGCTGCCGCCCCCGAGGGCCGCCTCGATGGCCTCGACCGCGCCCGCGCGGGAGGCGTTGGGGACGTCGAGCGAGGTGCCGTCGGGGAAGACGTGCCGGACGGCGGGATCGACCTGTACGAGTTCGACGCAGTCCTCGAGCGGCTGCTTGCCGGTCTTGATGAACAGATCACGGTAGACGGCGGGCAGCGGAAGCAGCCCGGGCCCGGCATCGAAGCGGAAGCCGTCCCGCTCGACCTGCCGCACGGACCCGCCGTAGGTCTCGTCCCGCTCGAACACGGTGACCTGGTGCCCGGCGACGGCCAGCCGCGCGGAAGCCGCCATCGCCCCCATACCTGCGCCGATCACCACGATGTGTGCCATGCGGTGGACTGTACCGGGCGTTGTGCCCCGGGCCGCCGACGGCCCTGAGCGGCCCCCTAACCCCGGCCCGACGGTCCTCGGCCGCCCGCCTGCGACGGTCTTCGGCCCCCCGCCTGCGAGGGCCCGCCGCCCGCCCGGGCCAGCCGTTTCTCCTCCCGCCGCTGTGCGCGCCGCCGAAGGAAGCGGCGGATGCGGCGGGCGAGGAAGAACAGTATGGCCAGGCCCAGGACCAGGAGCACGGCCGCGATGATCGCCGCGGCCTTCGGGTAGAACATGGCGAAGGAGATGAGCGCGGCGACCCCGAGGTCCTCCGCCGCGCTCGTGATCACATTGCTGAACGGCTCCGGCGAGGTGTTGATCGCCATCCGTGTCCCCGCCTTCACGGCATGGCTCGCCAGCGCGGTCGTCCCGCCGACCGCCCCGGCCGTGAGGTCGGAGAGCGAGCCGGACTGCCCGGCGAGCAGTGCACCGACGACTGCTCCGGACACGGGCCGGATCACCGTATGGGCCGCGTCCCAGAAGGAGTCGACGTAGGGGATCTTGTCGCAGACCGTGTCGCAGAGGAAGAGGACGCCCGCCGCGACGAGCACGTCGGTGCGCTGCAGGGCGGCCGGTACCTCGTCGCTCACGCCGGTCGCGCCGAAGACGCCGAGCAGGAGCACCACCGCGTACGCGTTGATGCCGCTGGCCCAGCCGCTTGTGAACACCAGGGGGAGTACGGACACGGACGTGATCGTAACCAGTGGGTTTTCGGCGCGTCCCGGGGATGGGTACGCACGTCTGAGTATCTGTACCTAGTACGCGAGATGAGTACGTGCGCGGATGGGGCCCGGCCTGCGCGGACGGAAGAGTGGGAGGCACGGACGGGGAGCGGCACCGGCACCGCCGACACGGGGCGGCGGAACGGTGCGGCACCCCGGACGGAACGGGGGCGAGCGGCGCGCCGGGCCGTCAGAAGCTGATGTTGAACCCCGCTTCGGATCAGACCCCTCGGGCCCGGAGAGGGGTTCGACAACAGCTTCTCAGGCCAGGCCGCCCGCCACCCGTCCCTGCAGCAGCCGCGAAAGCGCCGCGTGCACCTCGTCGAGCGAGCGCTCCGGCTGGAAGGCCTGCCAGTCGAGCGCGGCCACGAGGACCATGCCCACGAGAGCCGCCGCGGTCAGCGGGATGTCGATCTCCTCGCTCAGCTCACCGTCCGCGACGCCTTCGCGCAGCACCCCCTCGACCACGGCGACCGCCTGCTGCCGTACGACGAGCAGCGTGGACTGCCAGGCGCGTCCGGTGCGCCACAGCTCCGCCACGTACAGCTGGGTGAAGGACGGGTAGCGGGCGATGAAGTCGAGGCCCGAACGGATCATCGCGTCGAGGGCGGCGACCTTCGAGCCGCCCTCGCGGGCCGTCTCGTCCGCCGCGCGCTGCAGCGACTCGGTGAGCAGGCCCACGCCGTAGCGGAGCAGCTCCTCGAAGAGTTCGGCCTTGCTGGCGAAGTTGTAGTAGACGGTGCCCTTGGCGACGCCCGCGCGTTCGGCGATCTCGTCGACCGTGGTCGCCGAGAAGCCCTGCTCCGCGATGAGCGTCACGGCTGCCTCGTACAACTTCGCCTTGGTGGCCTGCCGCCGCCCGCCACTCGCCGGGCCGCCACTCGCCCCGCCGCCACTTACCGAGCCACCGCTCGCCGTACTGCTGCTCACCTTGGGGCCACCGCTCACCTTGGGGCCACCGTCTCCTCTGGAGCCGGTGGCCCCCGCTGCGTTCTGCATGACTCCGATTCTCACAGGCCCGGCGCCGCCGCCGTCACAGGCTCAGCTCAGGATGCAGCCGGTCCAGGGTCCACACCTGCCGCTTGCGTGCCGACAGCGCCGTCAGGGCGAGCGCGCCGAGCGTGAAGGCCACCAGGACCGCACAGCCCTGCCACACGGGTTCGAGTCCGCCGCCCGTGATCAGCCGCCGCAGCGCCTCCACCACGTAGGTCATCGGCAGGAACGGGTGGATCGCGCCGAAGAACGACGGGCTCGTCTGCACCGGATAGGTGCCGCCCGCGGAGGTGAGCTGCAGCATCAGGAAGGCGAGGACCAGGATGCGGCCGGCCGCCCCGAAGCGGGCGTTGAGCCACTGCACGATTGCCGCGAAGCAGCCGGTGACCAGGAGGAGGAAGCCGATGGTGCCGGCTGCGTGCGCCATCTCCAGGCCGAGCCCCCAGTGCAGCACCGAGATCAGGGCCGTCACCTGCAGCGCGCCGATCGCCGCGACCGGCAGCCAGCCCGCGAGCGCGATCCGCCAGGCGGAGGCGCCGGTGGCGAGCGCGCGCCGGTTCAGCGGGGCGATCAGCATGTACGCGACCATCGCGCCGACCCACAGCGACAGCGGGATGAAGTACGGGGCGAAACCGGTGCCGTAGTTGGGCGCCTCGTGCAGGGACTTGGCGGCCAGCCGCACGGGATCGGCCATGACCTCCGTACGGGCGTCGCGGTCCTGCTTGTCGTAGTCGGGGATCTGTCCCGCGCCCTCGCGCAGCCCGCCGGCGAGCTCGCCGGAGCCGTCGACCAGCTTGAACAGGCCGCCGTTCAGGTCCTTCGCGCCGTCCTTGAGGCGGCCGACACCCGAATCGAGATCGGCCGAGCCGGACTTGGCGTCGCTCAGGCCCGTGTGCAGCTTGTCGGCCCCCTCGGCGACGGCGTGCGCGGCCCGGTTCAGCCGGTTGATGTCCTTCACGGCCGATTCGACGTTGTCCGCGAGGTCCGGGGCGCGTTCGGCGAGCGCGTTCGCCTGCTTCCGGAGCTTGGTGAGGTGGTCGTCGAGCTTGCCGGTGTCGTCCGTGTAGTTCTGTACGACGGCGTTGACGTCGGCGGCGATCAGTTCGACCTCGTCACCCGCCTCCTTGGCCTCCTTGAGCTGCGGGCAGGCCGGATTGCCGATGAGTGCGTCCGTGCAGAGCGTCTTGTACGCGGAGTCCATGCGGTCGGAGGCCTTCTTGGCCCCCGAGGCGGCCACCGGGGCGGTCCTGGTGAAGGCGTCGAGGTGCCCCTGGACCACACCCGCCGTGTCGGCGACCAGGCGGGCCGTGTCCTCGATGCTGTCGCCGTTCTCGCGCAGGAACGGCAGGACCTTCTCGGCCGGACCGTTCACCTTGTCCGCGAGCCGCTGCGTTCCGTCGGCCACCTGGCCGGCGCCGGTCTCCAGCTCGTCCGCGCCCTTGTCCAGGTCCCTGATCCCGCGCGCCAGCTCACCGCTGCCCGATTTGGCGTCCCCGAGCCCGTCGGCGAGCTGCTTCGCGCCGTCCTTCGCCTTGCCCGCGCCCTCCTCCAGGCGCCCGGCGCCGTCGGCGGCCTCCTCGGTCCTGTCGTGGAGATCGGAGAACGAGACGAAGATCTTGTCCAGGAACGTCCGCGAGGCCTTGTTCGACGCGGCCGAGCGCACCTCGGCGAAGACGGTCCGCGAGAGCTGGCCGACGATGTAGTTGTTGGCGTCGTTCGTGTGCACCTGCAGCGCGCCCGTCTCCGGGTTCTCGCCCGAGCTCGACGCGATCCGCCTGCTGAAGTCCTCGGGGACGGTCAGGGACAGGTAGTACGTGCCGTCCTCGAGGCCCTCGCGTGCCGCGTCCGCGTCCACCTCGTGCCAGTCGAAGACCTCGCTGTCGTGCAGCCCCTCGGCTATCCCGTCGCCCGCGGCGATCTGCTTCCCGTCGGCCTTCGCGCCCTGGTCGGCGTTGACCAGCGCGACCGGGATCCTGTCCAGACGGCCGTACGGGTCCCAGAACGACCACAGGTAGAGGGCACCGTAGAGCAGCGGCAGGAGCAGCAGCGAGACGAGCGCGGCGCGGGGCAGCCGGCCCCGGCCGAAGCGCTTCAGCTCAAGAGCGGCCAGTTTCGGCGAGCGCATCGGCTGCCCCCTTCTCGTCGGAGTCCTCGTCCTTGCCGGGGTGTACGTCCTTGCCGGAGCCCTCGTCTTTGCCGGAGCCCTCGTCCTTGCCGGAGTCGTCGTCCTTGCCCGGGTTCACGTCCGTGTCCGGGCGGACGACCGTGTCCGGGTCCATGTCCGCGCCCGGGTCTACGTCCTCGCCCTTGTCGGTGTCCTCGCCCGGAGCCTGCTCGGGTGTGCCGAGGACGACCTTGCGCGCCGGCTCCGGCGCCCCGTGCCCCACCGCCACGACGGTCGTGCCGTCCTCGGCGATCGCGCCCAGCATCCGCCAGGCGGCCTCCCGTTCCGTGGCCGAGAGCTTCAGGCCCAGGTCGTCCACCGCGAGCAGCCGCGGCCGCCCGATCAGGGCGAGCGCCACGGACAGCCGCAGCGCCTCGATCCGCTCCAGATCCCGTACGGCCGTCCGCGGGCCCTTGACCAGCGACTCCAGGTCGAGACCCGCGGAGGCGAGTGCCTGCTCGCGCAGCAGGGCTGCGGCGTTCACGCGCTCGGCCCTGGGGCGCAGGAGCGAGCGCAGGGAGCCGCCGAACCGGCTCTGCAGCAGGGTGCGTTCGTGCAGGTGCTCGGCGACCGTCAGGGAGGGTTCGAGGTCAGTGATGCCCGGGACATGGGCGACGGCGCTGATCCGCCGTACGGCCGCGGCCTGCTTCGGAAGCCGCAGGTCACCGACCTCGGCACGCCCGGCCTTCGCCCGCATCCGCCCGGTCAGCGCGAGCAGCAGCGAGGTGCGCCCGGAGCCGGACGGCCCCTCGACGGCGACCAGGTCGCCGGCCTTCGCCGTGAAGTCCACCTCGCGAAAGGCCCACCCCCGGGGCCCTCGCACTCCGAACCCCTCCACCACGAGCACGTACGGCCCCCTCCTGTGTCACCGATTTTTAGACTGACTGGTCAGTTCAAAAACTACACGGGGTCCTCGCGGCCGTGCCACCGGGGGGTGCCTCCATCCGCCCCGCCCCCCGCCCCGCCCCTCGCCGCACCGCCCGCCCCAACTCCCTTGACCGAACCCTTGATCGAGCCGAACCCGCAGGTCAGGGTCGATTGTCAGTGGCGTACTTCACGATGGGGTCATACGGCAGCTTCTTCGCCAGTGCCGTCAAACGACGACAGGAGGTTCGTCATGGCCAGCTCCTCTGCAGCAGCCGCACGCCGGCCCCATGTGGTTGAAGGAAGAAGCAATGGCCCCGTCCCCTCGCCGGGCGGCCCCGCGGGTGATGTCCACCCGGTCCTGCGCCGGGCCTCGGCCCCGCCCGCCGCCCTCGACCTGCTCGCCCAGGCCCGCACCGGACTGGACGAGGCGGCCCGCCTCGAAACTCCCAACGAGCGCTATGCGGCCGCCCACCTCGCCGCCCTGCGCACCGCCGCCGCCGTGCTCGCCGCGCGCGGGCGGCCCGAGACCAGTGCCCGCAAGCGGGCGAAGATCCGGAGCGCCTGGGAAGTCCTCCCCGAGATAGCCCCGGAACTGACCGAGTGGAGCGCCCTGTTCGCCTCCGGCGCCACCAAGCGGGCCCGCGCCGTCGCGGGCATCCGGGGCGCGGCGGGCACCCGCGATGCCGATGACCTGCTGCGCGATGTCGCCATGTTCCTGCGCCTGGTCGAGCGGATGCTGGTGCTGCAGCCGGTCCTGCCGCAGGCGCGCACCGAGCGGCCGGACGCGGGGTGAAGGGCGGGGCGCAGGCAATAGGGTGGGGAGGAACATCCCCACCCCGCCCCATCAGGCGGATCCGCGCCGAGGAGAAAATGTCGTGTCGGACCCGATGCGCCCGCCCGTCGCCCCCCACCACCCTCAACGGTCGTCGCTCCGCTCCGGCACCCCTGGTTCCCGTGCCTCCCTCCGTACCGCCGTGGTCTGGGACGTACTGAAGGAGGCCCTCGACCGGCAGGTCAAGGCCTCCGGCCGGGAGCAGCTCGACGTGCTCGACACCGGCGGCGGCAGCGGGAACTTCGCGGTGCCCGTGGCCGCGCTCGGCCACCGCGTCACCGTCGTCGACCCGAGCCCCAACGCACTGTTCGCCCTGGAGCGCAGAACCGCCGAGGCCGGCGTCGCGGACCGGGTGAGCGGGGTGCAGGGCGATGTGCACGGCCTCTTCGACGTCGTGGAGCGCGGCGCGTACGACGCCGTGCTCTGCCACGGCGTCCTGGAGTACGTGGACGACCCGGCGGAAGGCGTGCGGAACGTCGCGGGGGCGCTGCGCGAGAAGGGCGTCCTCAGCCTGCTTGCCGCCGGCCTCGGCGGTGCCGTGCTCGCCAGGGCCCTGGCAGGCCACTTCACCGAGGCCCGGCAGGCGCTCGCCGATCCGGCCGGGCGCTGGGGCGAGGGCGACCCGGTGCCGCGCCGCTTCAGCGCCGAACAGCTGACCGGCCTGGTCGAGGACGGCGGCCTTCGGGTCGGCTCGGTGCACGGCGTACGGGTCTTCGCGGACCTGGTCCCGGGCGTCCTCGTGGACACCGAGCCCGGCGCCCTCGACGCCCTGATCAAGCTGGAGGCCGCCGCCGCCGAACAGCCCGCCTTCCACGCCGTCGCCACCCAACTGCACGTACTGGGCGAGAAGAACTGAGAACGGGCCGCGTGATCAGGGGCGCAGCCGCACATGGAGTACGCCACAGGCCCCCCGATCGGGGCCCGTGACCCGTATGATCGAGGGACAACGTCCGGCATGACGGCCGTCCACCGGGGAATGAACGCCTCGGAAGCGGGCGCCGTGGTGGGCCCGAACGGCGAATTGGCGTAGAGGGGCGGGTTTCACGGGGGCGATTCCCTGCCTATCCTGAAGGGGACCCCCGGTCGCCCCGGCGACTGCACGATGAGGAGGGACTCCGTGCCGCTCTCAGAGCACGAGCAGCGCATGCTCGAGCAGATGGAGCGAGCGCTGTACGCCGAAGATCCCAAGTTCGCGACAGCGCTTGAGGGAAGCGGGCTGCGTACGTACACCCGGAAGCGGGTCTACCAAGCGGTCGCAGGCTTCCTTGTGGGTATCGCGCTCCTCATGACAGGAATGGTCGCGCAGCAGATCTGGATCAGTGTGGTGGGATTCCTCGTCATGCTGGGCTGTGCAGTGCTCGCGGTGACCGGTTGGCGCAAGGCGCCCAAGCCCGGCGAGCAGGCCCCCGCGGCGGATGGCTCCGACGGCGGCCAGGCGGGCTCCCAGAGCCCCCGGCGCCAGGGCCGCCAACGGCGGTCGATGATGAACCGAATCGAACAGCGCTGGCAGAAGCGGCGCGACGAAGGACACTGAGCTGACCCGAACGTGGGGGCGGACGCCATTGGCGTCCGCCCCCACGTCGCTGTTTGGGTGGGCCCAGCCAGTGGGCGGCTGTCAGCCCATGGGGCAACTGTCAGCCCGTCCGGCGTTCGAGGGCGAGCGCGTTCAGCGCGATATGGGGGCCAGGGGCGAAGCCCCAAGGGGGGTCCGGGGGCTACGTCCCCGGTTTCGGGAAGGGGCGGGTAGGGGAAACGCCGCCCGCCGCAGGCGCATCCCACCCGCACCCGGCAACCCCTACTTCGCCCGCCGCGGCACCAGCCGCTCAAGCCCCCAGTTCCTGACCCCCCACCGTTCCTTGAACGCCGCCCAGCGGTCCGAGCAGGCCCAGGCCACCCGGACGGCCGAACGGGGCGCGAACAACGCGCGCAGGCGGGACATGCGGTTCACCGACGCCTGCAGCCCCGCCCGCACCGTACGGACATCCGCCGCCACTCCGGCCGTCGCCTGCGGAACCGGCGCGTACAGCACCCGCTCCACCGCCACCGCGAGCCGCTGCACGGCCTCCGCCGCATCCGTGTGCAGCTCACCGAGCCGGATGATCCGCTCCGCCGCCTTCCGCGGCGTCTGCGCCTCGTCGGGCACGATGCCGTGGTCCCAGGCCGAATCCGTCACCTCGAGCCACGCGGCCAGCGTCCGCGCCGCCGCCTCGGCGGGCGTACGGCCATGCGAGGCCAGCCGCACCCGGCGCACCCGCGTCCGCCACAGCAGCGGGAGCAGCGGCACCACGAGCAGGACCAGCACACCAGCCGAGATCCCGAGATAGGTGCCCCAGGGGGTGCCGTCGTCCGGGCCACCGCCACCGGCCCCGGCATCCTGTTGCCCGCACTCGTTGAAGCGCCGCAGCTCGGGCGGGCAGGACGGATCGGCGGACTCGGAGGGCCGGTCGCTGGGCGCCGCCGACTCCGTGGCCTCGGGGGCCTCGCTGCTCGGGGTGTCCGAGGGGGTGTCCTCCCGGGTGTACTCGGGCGCCGTGCCCCGGGTCGGGGTCGGCTCGAAGCGGGTCCAGCCCACGCCCTCGAAGTACAGCTCGGGCCAGGCGTGCGCATCGCGCAGCCCCACCGACATCGCGCCGTCCGAGGAGAGCGAACCGGGCGTGAAGCCCACCGCGACCCGGGCGGGGATGTCGAGGGTGCGGGCCATGGAAGCCATCGCGAAGGAGAAGTGGACGCAGAAGCCTTCCTTGTCCTTCAGGAAGCGGCTGATCGCCGCCGAGCCGCTGCCCGAGTCGACCTCGGTGTCGTAGGTGAAGCCGCCGCTGACCGCGAAGTAGTCCTGCAGCTTGACGGCCTTCTCGTAGTCGTTGGCGGCCCCGTCCGTCACTTCCAGGGCCCGCTTGTACACATCGGCCGGCAGCGACCTGGGCACCACGGTGAACTCGCGGGCGATCTCCGGGCTCGGGGCCGGCGCGTTCGCCAGCTGCTCCGCCGTCGGCTGCACGATCAGGCTCCTGACCGTGTATGTCTCGCCCTCGGTCGTCTGCGTGCGGTCACCGACGATGGCGCGTCCGACGGGTTCGTAGCGCCAGGTGCCGTCGAGGTCGACCCCCGTCGCGGGGAACGGCATCGGCAGCCACTTCTGTCCGTAGTCGTCGTCGGCGGTGATCTGGGTGGTGACCTCCCTGACCTGAACGTCGTCGGCGAGCCCGCGTGGATCCGGGAACGACGAGGGCACATCGGTGATCGCCCGCTTGGCGGGCCGCCAGCTCGTACCGTCGAACTCGTCGAGCGCGACGAACCGCATGTACATGTCCCGCGTGGACTCGGCGTCCGTACGGTAGGAGAGGACCTCGCGGTCGGTCGGCTGGTTCAGGCTGTCCTTCAGCGAGACCAGCGGATCCACCGTGGAGATCGTGCCGCCGCCCCCGCTGCCGCCGCCGCTGCCCCTGCCGTCGAGCAGCCCGCCGTCGAGCGCGGGCAGCGCCGCGGGCACCACCAGGGCGATACCCAGGGCGAACGCGCCGATCCGCCGTCCGGTGCGCACCGGGGCCGTGACCCCGCCGCTGTCCAGCCCGGCGGCGGACTCCTGCCCCCGCCGCGTGGCGCCACCGAAGACCCGGCCCCACTGCGAGAGCCGGTCGCGTCCCTCGGCGAGCAGCAGCAGCAGATAACCGGCCGCGGCGAGCAGGAACAGCGCCCAGCCCGCACCGTCCTCGGACAGCCCGGCCGCCACCGAGTACAGGGCGAGCAGCGGAAGGCCCGCGGGAGCGGCGCTGCGGAAGGTCACCGCGAGCGCGTCCACGAGCAGCCCGATCACCAGGACCCCGCCGACCAGCATCAGCCGGATGCCGTCGGTCAGCGGCGCAGGCGTCGCATAGGCGCCGACGTCCTCGGCGCCCGTCTGCAGCAGCAGCCCGAGCTCCCGTACGGAATCGGGGGTCGGCACGAACAGCGCCAGCGCCTGCTCCCGTACGAAGACCACGGTCAGGAGCAGGAAGGTCGCCAGGACCTGCGCTCCGACCGTCACCGGACGCGCCAGCGGAATCCGCCGGGCCCCGGCGCCCACGCCGGACTGCACGGCGAGCAGGAGCGCCCCCTGCGCCAGCCATCCCGCCGAGTCGATCAGCGGCAGCAGTGCGCAGGCAGCCGCCAACGTGGCCGCGTAGGCGCACAGCGCGAGGCGTGTGCGGCCGCTCATGACCCTCCCCCTGTTCCTGGTTCCTGAGGACGCCCCACGACGCCCGAGCGCTGCCGGTCAGCCTGCCGCCACAGATCGGCCAGGGACAGCCCCGGCGATACGGCGAGCGCGGTCCAGCCCGACTCGCGAAGCAGCCGCAGCCGCTCCTCGACCTGGGGCGAAGGCCCCTGGGCGGCTCCGTGCACCCAGGCCGGGCCATCCAGTACGAAGGCCACGGCGGCGCCGCTGCGCCGCCGCATCCGGGCGACCACAGCCGTCTGTTCCTCGTCGAGCGCGCCGAGGAAGGCGATCAGCAGCCCCTCGCTCCCGCCGCGCAGCACGTCGTACGCGCGGGCGAGGCCCGCGCCGTCCGAGTGGTCGATCACGGCGAGCGTGTCCATCATCAGCCCCGCGGCATCCGCCGACTCCTGTGTGGAGCCCGCGAACCCGTCCGCGCCCTCACCGGGCACAACGGTGCCGGTGTCGGTGAGCAGACGCACCGAGAAGCCCCGTTCAAGCATGTGCACCAGGGCCGACGCGGCACCCGAGACCGCCCATTCGAAGGCCGAGTCGGGGCCCGCGCCCTGATGGCCGACGCGACGCGTGTCGAGCAGGACGGTGCAGCGCGAGCGCTGCGGCTGCTCCTCGCGGCGCACCATCAGCTCGCCGTACTTGGCGGTGGAGCGCCAGTGCACCCGGCGCAGGTCGTCGCCGTGCCGGTAGCCGCGCGGGATCACATCGTCGTCGCCGGCCAGGGCGAGCGAGCGCTGCCGCCCGTCGCCGTAGCCCTGCGCCTCGCCCGAGAGCCGGACGGCGGGCAGCGGCTCGACGCGCGGGATCACCGTCAGCGTGTCGAAGGCGCTGAAGGACCGCGTCAGTTCGCACATGCCGAAGGGATCGCTCAGCCGCAGCTGCAGCGGCCCGAGCGGATAGCGCCCGCGCAGATCCGAGCGCACCCGGTAGGAGACCTCGCGCCGACCGCCCGCCTCGACCCGGTCGAGCACGAACCGCGGCCGCGGCCCGAGCACGTAGGGCACCCGGTCCTGGAGCATCAGGAGCCCGGTGGGCAGCCGCGAGACGTTGTCCATCCGCAGATGCACCCGCGCCTCCGAACCGGCCGGCACCCGTCCGGGCGCGAGCCGGCGCGAGGCCGCCACCCGGTAGCGCGTGCGGTACAGGACGATCGCGCTGACCACCGGCAGTACGGCGAGCAGCAGCCCCACCCGCAGCAGATCGCTCTGGCCGAGCACATAGGCGCACACGGCCGCGGCCACACCGGCGGCGAGGAAGGAACGCCCGCGTGTGGTCAGCCCGGCGAACGCGGTCCGCAGCCCGCCCCTGTCGTCTTCCTTCCCGTCCCCGTGGGACACCCGGCCCCAGGTCCGCGGCGTGGTGTCCTGCGCCGGCGCCCCGGCCGCCATCACAGCCTCCGCGCGCCGTGCTGCTGCTGGCCGTAGGGGGCCTGGCCCCCGGGCATCTGCGCAGGTGCCTGGGGGTAGCCGGCCGCGGGCGGCTGTGCGGCCGGGACCGGGACGCGCTGCAGGATGTCGAGGACGACCTGCTCGGACGTACGACGGTTCAGCTGGGCCTGCGCGGTGGGCAGCAGACGGTGTGCGAGGACCGCGACGGCGAGCGCCTGCAGATCGTCGGGCAGGACGTACTCGCGGCCGCTCAGCGCGGCGGAGGCCTTCGCCGCCCGCAGCAGATGCAGGGTCGCGCGCGGCGAGGCCCCGAGTCTGAGGTCCGGGTGGTTGCGGGTGGCGGAGACGATCTCCACCGCATACCGCCGTACGGCCTCGGCGACATGGACCCCGCGGACCGCGTCGATCAGCTTCACGATGTCGTGCGCGTGGGCCACCGGCTGCAGATCGTCCAGCGGTGAGACGCCGCCGTGCACGTCGAGCATCTGCAGCTCGGCCTCGGCGCCCGGATAGCCGATCGAGACCCGTGCCATGAACCGGTCGCGCTGGGCCTCGGGCAGCGGGTAGGTGCCCTCCATCTCGACCGGGTTCTGGGTCGCCACGACCATGAACGGGTCGGGCAGCTCGTAGGACCGCCCGTCGGTGGTGACCTGCCGCTCCTCCATGGACTCCAGGAGCGCGGACTGCGTCTTCGGCGAGGCGCGGTTGATCTCGTCGCCGATCACGATCTGCGCGAAGATCGCACCCGGCTTGAACTCGAACTCCCCGCGCTGCTGGTCGAAGATGGACACACCGGTGATGTCGGACGGCAGCAGATCCGGTGTGAACTGGATGCGCCGCACCGAGCAGTCGATGGACCGCGCGAGCGCCTTGGCGAGCATGGTCTTGCCCACGCCCGGTACGTCTTCGATGAGCAGATGGCCCTCGGCGAGCAGCACGGTCAGCGAGAGCCGTACGACCTCGGGCTTGCCCTCGATCACTCCCTCCACCGACCTGCGGACTCGATCCACGGTGGTGGTCAGATCTGTGAGGCTAGCTCGATCTTCATAGGTCGTCACCCCGGCCCTCCTCGGCCACTTTCTTCGGGCCGATGTCTCCTGTGCGACCCGGCCCGCCCCGGTACTTGGACAGCGCGCACGGATGGTTCCGGCGCGGTGTCCCACCCGCATTCTTGTTTGCCCTCCCCGTTCGTGTCACTCGCCTGTGGCCAAGTGACCGCCCTTTGTCGGGGTTTGGGCGGGTTTATCCGGGGCTTTTCAGGCGGCGTCGATCTCGCGCAGGAGGCCGGTGGACACATCGAAGACGAAGCCGCGGACATCGTCGTTGTGCAGCAGGAACGGTGAGGTGCGCACCCGCTGCATCGACTGCCGTACGTCCTGGTCGACATCGCGGAAGGCCTCGACCGCCCAGGCCGGACGCTGGCCGACCTCGTCCTCCAGCTCGTGCCGGAAGTCCTCGGTCAGGGAGAGCAGACCGCAGCCGGTGTGGTGGATCAGGACCACGCTGCGGGTGCCGAGCGCACGCTGGCTGATGGTGAGGGAGCGGATGACGTCATCGGTGACCACCCCGCCCGCGTTGCGGATCGTGTGGCAGTCGCCGAGTTCGAGACCCAGTGCGTCGTGCAGGTCGAGCCGGGCGTCCATGCAGGCCACGACGGCGACCTTGAGGACCGGGCGGGCGTCCATGCCCGGGTCCACGAAGTCCGTGGCATAACGCTGGTTCGCCTCGACGAGCCGGTCGGTGACGGTGCCCTGGTCGGCTGTGGCACCGCTCGGGCCAGGGGAGAACGATCGCGAAGTCGACATGGCCAAACGGTACCGTTGCGGGTGTAGGCGGGCGCGCTGTGAGGTGCGACAAAAGAACGTCAAACGGCGCTGCCGTGACGCACTCCACAGGAGTGGCGCCAGAGGCCTGTACGGGTGAGGGAGGGGCGCGGCGACGCGCTTGCCCGGTTGATTGACCGGGACAACCGGTGGACTAAAGTGACGCGAACCGACAGACGTGTACGTGTTTGACGGTAACCGAACTCCAGGAGACCGTCCCCTCTCGAACGACGGGCTCCCCGCGCGTGCGGTCGTACGTACGGCCCGGGGATCCGGCCGGCCGTCGCGGCCGTGCCCGACCTGAGAGGGTGCGTTGAGCGAGCAGCAGCGACACGTCCCGGTGATGCTCCAGCGGTGCCTGGACCTGTTGGCCCCCGCGCTCACCGAGCCCGGTGCGGTCGTCGTCGACTGCACCCTCGGCCTCGGTGGACACAGCGAGGCCCTGCTGCGGAGCTTCCCCGAAGCCCGCCTCGTGGCACTCGACCGCGACAAGGAGGCGCTGCGCCTCTCCGGCGAGCGGCTCGCACCCTTCGGCGAGCGCGCCACCCTCGTGCACGCCGTCTACGACGAACTCCCCGATGTACTCGACCGGCTCGGCATCGGCCAGGTCCAGGGCGTCCTCTTCGACCTCGGCGTCTCCTCGATGCAACTCGACGAGGCGGACCGCGGCTTCGCCTACGCCCAGGACGCACCGCTCGACATGCGCATGGACCAGACGGCCGGGCTGAGCGCCGCCGAGGTCCTCAACACCTACCCGCCGGGTGAACTCGTCCGGATCCTGCGGGCCTACGGTGAGGAGAAGCAGGCCAAGCGGATCGTCAGCGCGATCGTGCGCGAACGCGAGAAGGAGCCGTTCAGCAACAGCGCGCGGCTCGTGGAGCTGATCCGTGACGCGCTGCCGCAGGCCGCCAAGCGCACCGGCGGCAACCCCGCCAAGCGCACCTTCCAGGCGCTGCGGATCGAGGTCAACGGCGAACTCTCCGTCCTGGAGCGGGCCATCCCCGCGGCCGTCAGGGCGATCGGCGTCGGCGGCCGGGTCGCGGTCCTCTCGTACCACTCGCTGGAGGACCGCCTGGTCAAGCAGGTCTTCGCGGAAGGCGCCGCCACCACCGCGCCGCCCGGCCTGCCGGTGGTGCCCGAGCGCTACCAGCCGCGCCTGAAGCTGCTCACCCGCGGCGCCGAACTGCCCACCGAGGAAGAGGTCGCCGAGAACCGCAGGGCCGCTCCGGCCCGGCTGCGCGGCGTGCAGCGCATCCGGGAGGACCTGTCGTGAGCCCGCGCGGGATGGCGCAGCTGCGGGGGCGGGCCGCACGGCTCGCCCAGCTGCTTCCCGCGGGGCCCGCGTCGGCGGCCCGTACCCCGTTCGTCGTGCTCATCGTGGCGCTGCTCGGCGGCGGCCTGATCGTGCTGCTCGTACTCAACTCGGCGCTGAACGAAGGATCCTTCCAGCTCAGCAAGTTGAAGCGGGAGACCACCGAGCTGACCGACGAGCAGCAGCAGCTGAAGACCGAGGTCGACGGGCACGCCGCGCCCGACGCCCTGGAACGGCGCGCGCGTGAGCTCGGCATGGTGCCCGGGGGTCCGCCCGCCTTCCTCGGCCCCGACGGCAAGGTGCACGGCGAGCCGCGGGAGGCCACCGCGCCCCCGAAGCCGAAGAAGTCGCCGAAGGCGACGGATCCGGCGGATTCGACGGATTCGACGGATTCGGTGGATCCGGCGGATCCGGATTCGGCGAGGGAGGCGTCCCCGACCGGCTCGGCGGACGAGGCGTCGGGGTCTCCGGCGGCCGAGGAGTCCGCAGGGGCTGCGAGGCCCGAGGGGGCCGAGTCGGCCGACGGTGCCGACGCCTCCACCGCACCGGGCTCCCGGTCGTCCGCCTCAACCGCGTCCAGCCCGTCGCCTTCCACGACCCCCGGCAGGTGAGCCCGTGACCGACCGGAAACCACCGGGCCGCCGCGTCCCCGGCCCCTCGAAGCCCCCGCGCTCCGGCGCCTCCCGCCGCACGGAGGGCGAGGGGCGGGAGGGCCGCCCGTCCGAGGGCGGTCGTCCGTCCCCGGACGGGCGTCAGGGCGAGGACGGCCGCCGGGCCAGGGACAGCCGCGCGGAGCAGGACGGCCGCCGGGGCCAGGGCAACCGCCAGGACCAGGACGGCCGCCCGTCCCGGGACAGCCGCCGGGGCCGAGGCAGCCGCGCGGATCAGGAGGGCCGCCCCGCCAGGGACGGCCGCCCTACCAGGGACGGCCGCCGGAGCCAGGGCAGCCGCGCGGACCGGGACAGCCGCCAGGGCCAGGCCGCCCGGCCGGCCCCCGTCACCCGCGGACCCCAGCGAGGCTCCGGACCTCAGCCGGGCTCCCGGCCGCAATCGGGCTCCCGCCCGCAGTCGGGTTCCCGCCCGCCGTCCAGCTCGCGCCCCCGGTCCGGGTCCGCCCCGAAGCCCGCCTCGGGCCCGCACCCCGGTTCCCGCCCGAAGCCCAGCGCCCGCCGGGACGGGGCCTCGGACCCGAGCGCCCCCCGCCCACGCTCCCAGGGCTCCCGCCGGGACGCCGCCCCG
Organism: Streptomyces lothianensis; assembly: GCF_047779955.1. Lineage (NCBI taxonomy): Bacteria > Bacillati > Actinomycetota > Actinomycetes > Kitasatosporales > Streptomycetaceae > Streptomyces > Streptomyces lothianensis. Next base: position 181,185 of record NZ_JBLMKT010000041.1, read on the forward strand.
GGGCCGAAGGCCCCCCGATCTCAACCCCGCTCCCGCCGGGACGCCGCCTCGGGCGCGAAGCCGCCCCGCCCACGCACCCATGGCCCCCGCCGCCCCGCCCCGCCGCCCGCGCTCCGCCTCGGCAGCCCCCGCCCCCGCCTGCGCCTGGTCAGCCTCGGCCTGACCCTGGTGCTGCTCGCCTTCGTCGTGCGGCTTGTGCAGGTGCAGGCCGTGGACGCCCGCGCGTACGCGGCCAAGGCACAGCAGAACCGCTACCTCGACCTCACCCTGCCCGCCACCCGCGGCGAGATCACCGACCGCAACGGCAAGCTGCTCGCGACCAGCGTGGACGCGTACGACATCACCGCGGACCCCTCGATGTTCAGCGAGGAGGCCGCCGAGACGAAGGACGCGCCCGAGCAGGCCGCCGCGCTGCTCGCCCCGATCCTGGGCCTGGACGCCGAGAAGCTCGCGGCCAAGCTCGACAAACCCGAGGACCGCTACGCCCTGCTGGCCCGCCGCCAGACCCCGCAGGTCTGGAAGCAGATCAAGGATCTGAAGCGCGCGCTCGCCGAGAAGAATCCGCGGACCGGCGGCGTCCTGGCCGGGATCTTCCCCGAGTCGAGCACCCGGCGGCTCTATCCGAACGGTGATCTCGCCGCCGGGATACTGGGCTGGGTCAACGCCGACGGCAAGGGCGGCGGCGGTATCGAATCGCAGCTGAACAAGCTCCTCGCGGGCGAGGACGGCAGCATCGAGTACGCCCAGTCCGGCGGCCGCCGGGTACCGACCGCGGACAGCAGCGAGACGCCCGCCGTTCCCGGCTCGGACGTGGAGCTCACGATCGACCGCGACATCCAGTACGTGGCCCAGAAGGCCATCGCGCAGCAGGTCGCCAAGTCGGAGGCCGACAGCGGTTACGTGGTCGTCCAGGACACGCGGACCGGCGAGATCCTCGCCATGGCCAACGCTCCGGGCTTCGATCCCAACGACCTGTCGAAGGCGAATCCGAAGCACCTGGGCAACCCGGCCCTCCAGCAGGCCTTCGAGCCCGGCTCGACCAGCAAGCTGATCTCGCTGGCCGCGGTTCTGGAGGAGAAGGCCGCAACCCCCGACACCCATGTCACGGTGCCCAACCGGCTGCACCGCGGCGACCGGCTCTTCCGGGACGACGTCGACCACGAGACCTGGTACCTGACGCTCAGCGGTGTGCTCGCCAAGTCCTCCAACATCGGCACGATCCTCGCCACCCAGCAACTCGGCAGGACACAGAAGGAGGCCAACCAGGTCCTCCACGGCTATCTGCGCAAGTTCGGGATGGGCAGCAAGACGGGCATCGGCTTCCCCGGCGAGACCGCGGGCATCCTGCACAAGCCCGGCGACTGGTCGACCTCCACCCAGTACACGGTCCCCTTCGGCCAGGGCTATTCGATCAACGCCGTCCAGGCCGTGTCCGCCTACTCGACGGTCGCCAACGGGGGAGTACGGGTGGAGCCCACCCTCGTACGCGGGAAGAAGGGCCCCGACGGCCGCTTCACGCCCGGCGACGAGCCGGAGAAGACCCGGGTCATCAGCGAGCCGACCGCCGAGACGCTCTCCGAGATGCTGCAGTCCGTGGTCGACGACCCGGAGGGCACCGGCAAGCTGGCGCGGATCGACGGCTACCGGGTGGCGGGCAAGACCGGTACCGCCAACCGCGTCGACCCGGAAACCGGCCGATACAGCGGCTACACGGCCTCGTTCGCCGGCTTCGCCCCGGCCGACAAGCCCAGGATCTCCGTCTACTGCGCCGTGCAGAACCCGACCGAGGGCAGCTACTTCGGCGGCGAGATCTGCGCCCCCATCTTCAAGGAGGTCATGGAGTTCGCCCTGAAGACCCTGAAGGTGGCTCCGACCGGAGCGAAGGCGCCGGGACTGCCGGTCACGTTCGAACCGAAGGACTGACCCGGACGCCCACGAAGCAGTCCCACGTACGCAAACCCGCACTCCCACGAGCACGAACAGGTACCGCCGCCGTGACAACCATCACCCCGGGTTCCGGGAACCGGAGCGAGCAGCCGGGCAGCCACGCCGCCCCATTTCGCTCCCCGACGCCCGCGCCCGGTACGCTCACCGCCGTGCCACACGCTGATCAGTCCCCCACTTTCCGTGAGGGCGGCCCCGTGACCTATCCGGGACCGCCGCGGCCGGAGCGGGTCACTCCGTTCCCCCTCGCCGGCCTCGCCGCCGCACTCGGCATCGATCCCCCCGCCGAAGCCGAGGTCACGGGCATCACCCACGACTCCCGTGCGGTGCGCCCCGGTGACGTCTACGCCGCTCTGCCCGGCGCCCGCGTCCACGGCGCCGACTTCGCCGCCCAGGCCGCCGACCTCGGCGCCGTGGCGATCCTGACCGACCCGGCGGGCCTGCCCCGCGCCCAGGCGACCGGTCTGCCGGTCCTGGTCGCGGGCGATCCGCGCGGCCGGATGGGCGAGCTGGCGGCCACGATCTACGGGCGGCCCGGCGAGGACCTGCTGCAGATCGGGATCACCGGCACCTCGGGCAAGACCACCACCGCGTATCTCGTCGAGGGCGGCCTGAAGGCGGCCGGCAAGCAGACCGGCCTCATCGGCACGGTCGAGATGCGCATCGGCGAGGAGCGCATCAAGTCCGAGCGCACCACCCCCGAAGCCACCGATCTGCAGGCCCTGTTCGCGGTGATGCGTGAACGCGGCACCGACTCGGTCGCCATGGAGGTCTCCAGCCACGCCCTGGTGCTCGGCCGGGTGGACGGCTGCGTCTTCGACGTCGCCGTCTTCAACAACCTGAGCCCGGAACACATGGAGTTCCACTCCGACATGGAGGACTACTTCCGGGCGAAGGCGCAGCTCTTCACCCCGGAGCGCTCCAGGCTCGGCATCATCAACCTCGACGACGAGTACGGGCGCCGCCTCGCCAAGGAGGCCACCGTCCCGGTGGTCACCTTCTCCGCCGAGGGGCACCCGGACGCCGACTGGCGCGCCGACGACGTCGAGGTCGGCCCGATGGACTCGACGCTGACCGTCATCGGCCCGCACGGTGAACGCATCGCCGCCAGGTCCCCGCTGGCCGGGCCCTTCAACGTCGCCAACACTCTCGCGGCGATCGTCTGTCTGGCCGCCGCGGGCATCGACCCGCAGACCGCCGCCGACGGCATCGCGGCCGTCCCCGGGGTGCCGGGGCGCCTGGAGCGGGTCGACGAGGGCCAGCCGTATCTCGCCGTCGTCGACTACGCCCACAAGACGGACGCCGTCGAATCGGTTCTGCGCGCCCTGCGCAAGGTCACCGAGGGCAGGCTGCACATCGTCCTCGGCTGCGGCGGCGACCGCGACACCACCAAACGCGGCCCCATGGGCGCGGCGGCCGCACGCCTCGCCGACACCGCGGTCCTCACCTCCGACAACCCGCGCTCCGAGGACCCCCTCGCGATCCTCGCCACGATGATCGCGGGCGCCGCCGAGGTGCCCGTGCACGAGCGTGGCGACGTCGTGCTCTACGAGGACCGGGCCGCCGCCATCGCCGCCGTGGTCGACCGTGCCGAGCCCGGGGACACCGTGCTCGTGGCCGGCAAGGGCCACGAACAGGGCCAGGACATCAACGGGGTGGTACGCCCCTTCGACGACCGCGACGTGCTGCGGACCGCGATCCGGCGGCACCGCGCAGCCGCCAAGCTGCATTCTCCCGGGGGACAACCCCCGGACCCCCGGCCGGGCAAGCAGGTCGACCGGCGTGACCGGGACGGAAGCAGTGAGGCAGACCTGACAGAACCTCCGGGGATGAACCTGTGATCGCCCTCTCCCTCGCCGAGATCGCCTCTCTCACCGGCGGACAACCGCACGACATACCGGACACGAGCCGCGAGGTCACCGGCTCCGTCGTCATCGACTCGCGCAAGGTGGAGGCGGGCGGCCTGTTCGCCGCGTTCGCCGGCGAGCAGGTCGACGGCCACGACTACGCGGAGCAGGCCATCGCCTCCGGGGCGGCCGCCGTGCTTGCCACCCGGCCCCTCGGCGTGCCCGCGATCGTGGTTGACGACGTGCAGACCGCGCTCGGCAGACTCGCCCGCGAGGTCGTACGGCGCCTGGGCACCGATGTCGTCGCGCTCACCGGCTCCGCGGGCAAGACCTCCACCAAGGACCTCATCGCCCAGGTGCTGCAGGAGCACGCGCCCACCGTCTGGACGCCCGGCTCGCTCAACAACGAGATCGGCCTGCCGCTCACCGCGCTCACCACCGACGCCGCCACCCGCCATCTCGTCCTGGAGATGGGCGCCCGCGGCATCGGCCACATCCGCTATCTCGCGGACCTGACCCCGCCGCGGATCGGCCTGGTGCTCAACGTCGGCACCGCGCACATCGGCGAGTTCGGCGGCCGCGAGCAGATCGCCCAGGCCAAGGGCGAGCTCGTCGAGGCGCTGCCGCCGGCGGACGAAGGCGGCACGGCGGTGCTCAACGCTGACGATCCGCTCGTACGCGCCATGTCCTCCCGTACGAAGGCGAAGGTGCTCTTCTTCGGAGAGGCGGAGGATGCCGACGTACGGGCCGCGAACGTCCGCCTGACCGAGCACGGGCGGCCCGCGTTTACGCTGCACACACCCTCCGGGTGCAGCGAAGTGACCTTGCGCCTGTACGGTGAGCACCACGTGTCGAACGCGCTCGCCGCGGCCGCCGTCGCCCATGAACTGGGTATGTCCGCCGAACAGATCGCACACGCGCTGTCCGGGGCGGGCAACCTGTCGCGCTGGCGCATGGAGGTCACCGAGCGCGCGGACGGTGTGACCGTCGTCAACGACGCCTACAACGCGAACCCCGAATCCATGCGGGCCGCACTGCGCGCGCTCGTCGCCATGGGCAAGGCCTCCCGGGCCGAGGGGGGTCGCACCTGGGCGGTGCTCGGGCAGATGGCCGAGCTGGGCGACGCGGCACTGGCCGAACACGACGCGGTCGGACGGCTCGCCGTCCGGCTCAACGTGAGCAAGCTCGTCGCGGTCGGGGACAGGGAAGCGTCCTGGCTGCAGCTGGGCGCATACAACGAGGGTTCGTGGGGTGAGGAGTCGGTGCACGTGTCCGACGCACAGGCGGCTGTCGATCTGCTGCGCAAAGAGCTGCGCCCGGGAGACGTCGTGCTCGTGAAGGCCTCCAGGTCGGTGGGCCTGGAGCAGGTCGCGCTCGCGCTCCTCGAGGGTGAGGTCTGAGCCGATGAGGCAGATCCTGTTCTCCGGTGTCATCGGTCTGTTCCTGACCCTGATCGGCACCCCGCTGCTCATCAAGCTGCTCGCGAAGAAGGGCTACGGGCAGTACATCCGCGACGACGGCCCGCGCGAGCACGCCAGCAAGCGCGGTACGCCGACGATGGGCGGTATCGCCTTCATCCTGGCGACGATCATCGCGTACTTCGCCACGAAGCTGATCACCGGAGCACCGACCACGTTCTCGGGTCTCCTGGTGCTCTTCCTGATGGCGGGCATGGGCCTGGTCGGCTTCCTCGACGACTACATCAAGATCATCAAGCGGCGTTCGCTCGGTCTGCGGGCCAAGGCGAAGATGGCCGGACAGTTGATCGTCGGCATCACCTTCGCGGTGCTCGCCCTGCAGTTCGCGGACATCCGGGGCAACACACCGGCCTCCACGAAGCTGTCGTTCGTACAGGACTTCGGCTGGCAGATCGGCCCGGTCCTGTTCGTGATCTGGGCACTGTTCATGATCCTGGCGATGTCCAACGGCGTGAACCTCACCGACGGCCTCGACGGTCTGGCCACCGGCGCCTCGGTGATGGTCTTCGGCGCGTACACCTTCATCGGCGTCTGGCAGTTCCAGGAGTCGTGCGCCAACGCCGTCACGCTCACCAACCCCTCGGCCTGCTTCGAGGTACGTGACCCGCTCGACCTGGCGATCGTGGCCTCCGCGCTGATGGGTTCCTGCTTCGGCTTCCTGTGGTGGAACACCTCGCCCGCCAAGATCTTCATGGGCGACACCGGTTCGCTGGCGCTCGGCGGAGCTCTCGCCGGCCTCGCGATCTGCTCCCGTACGGAGCTGCTCCTCGCCATCCTCGGTGGCCTCTTCGTCCTGATCACCATGTCGGTGGTCATCCAGGTCGGCTCGTTCCGTCTCACCGGCAAGCGCGTCTTCCGGATGGCGCCGCTGCAGCACCACTTCGAACTCAAGGGGTGGTCCGAAGTCCTTGTGGTGGTCCGCTTCTGGATCATCCAGGGCATGTGCGTGATCGTCGGTCTCGGTCTCTTCTACGCAGGGTGGGCGAACAACAAGTGACCGCACACGGCGCCCCGGACAACCCGGACGCCCCGGACACCCCGGATGCTCCGGACACCCCGCACGCGCTGGACGTCGCGGGCCGGCACGTCACCGTCGCCGGTCTCGGCGTGAGCGGCATCAGCGCCGCCCGTGCCCTGGCCGGCCTCGGCGCCGCGGTGACCGTGGTGGACGGCGGCTCGGGCGAGCAGCACAAGGAGCGGGCCGCGACCCTGGAGGCGGACGGGATCTCCGTACGGCTCGGGGATGCCGAGACCCTGCCCGAGGGCACCTCCCTGGTCGTCACCTCGCCGGGCTGGAAGCCCTCGTCCCCGCTGTTCGCGGCGGCCGCCGAGGCGGGCGTGGACGTGGTCGGGGACGTCGAGATCGCCTGGCGCCTGCGCGGCCCGGACGCGGCCGAGTGGCTCGCGATCACCGGCACCAACGGCAAGACGACCACCACGCAGATGCTCGCCTCGATCCTGCGCGCGGCCGGCCTCAGGACCGCCGCCGTCGGCAACATCGGTACGCCGATCATCGACGTGATCCTCGAAGGCGACGAGGCCTACGACGTGCTCGCCGTCGAGCTCTCCTCGTACCAGCTGCACTGGGCGCCGTCCCTTCGCGCCCACTCCGCCGCGGTCCTCAACCTCGCGCCCGACCACCTCGACTGGCACGGCTCGATGGCGGCGTACGCCGCCGACAAGGGCCGCGTCTACGAGGGCAACCGGGTCGCCTGCGTCTACAACATCGCGGACCGGGCCACCGAGGACCTGGTCGTCGAGGCCGACGTCGAGGAGGGCTGCCGCGCGATCGGCTTCACCCTCGGCACTCCGGGCCCCTCCGAACTCGGCGTCGTCGAGGGCCTCCTCGTCGACCGCGCCTTCGCCCCGAACCGGCAGAAGAACGCCCAGGAACTCGCCGAGGTCGCCGACGTCAACCCCCCGGCCCCGCACAACATCGCCAACGCCCTCGCGGCCGCGGCCCTCGCGCGCGCCTACGGCGTCGAGCCGTCCGCCGTACGGGAGGGCCTGCGCGCCTTCCGCCCGGACGCGCACCGCATCGCCCACGTCCAGGATGTGGCGGGCGTGGCCTACGTGGACGACTCCAAGGCGACCAACACCCATGCCGCCGAGGCCTCGTTGGCCGCGTACGAGTCGATCGTCTGGATCGCGGGCGGCCTCGCCAAGGGCGCCACCTTCGACGCGCTCGTACAGAAGTCGGCAAAGCGACTTCGCGGTGCGGTGCTCATCGGCGCCGATCGCGCGCTCATCGCCGAAGCGCTTCGGCGACACGCCCCACACGTCCCGGTCGTCGACCTCGAACGGACCGACACTGGGGCGATGTCCGCGGCCGTACGCGAGGCGGCACGGCTCGCCGAACCCGGGGACACCGTCCTCATGGCGCCCGCCTGCGCCTCGATGGACATGTTCGTGAACTACAACAAGCGCGGCGAGGCCTTCGCACAAGCGGTCCACGCACTCGCCGCCGAGAACTCCTAGCCCGGTCCGAGCAGACGTCCGCCCGGTCCGGGCGGTGGCGATGACTGGAGGGGACACGAGATGGGTGCGAGCCGTTCCGGCACTGTGAAGCGGGCCCCGGCGCGCCCTGGCAGCCCGCGCCCCCGCACCCCGCGCCCGGCCCGCGGCCCTTCGGGCGAGAACCCGCTCAGGCGGCTGTACCTGCGGGCCAAGCGGGCCTGGGACCGGCCGCTGACCGCGTACTACCTGATCCTCGGCGGCAGCCTGCTCATCACGACGCTCGGGCTCGTGATGGTCTACTCGGCCTCGCAGATCCAGGCGCTCGAATACTCCCTCGTGCCCTCGTACTTCTTCCGCAAGCAGTTCTTCGCGGCCGTGCTCGGATCAGTCCTGCTGGTCATCGCGATGCGGATGCCGGTGCGGCTGCACCGGGCACTCGCGTATCCGATCCTCGTCGGCAGCGTCTTCCTGATGGTCCTGGTGCAGGTCCCGGGGATAGGGCACGAGGTCAACGGCAACCAGAACTGGATCGCGCTCGGCGGCCCCTTCCAGCTCCAGCCCAGCGAGTTCGGCAAGCTGGCGCTCGTGCTGTGGGGCGCCGACCTGCTCGCCCGCAAGGGCGACAAGCGGCTCCTGACGCAGTGGAAGCACATGCTGGTGCCGCTCGTTCCGGTGACGTTCATGCTGCTCGGCCTGATCATGCTCGGCGGTGACATGGGCACCGCGATCATTCTCACGGCCATCCTCTTCGGCCTGCTCTGGCTCGCCGGCGCCCCGACCCGGCTGTTCGGCGGAGTGCTCGCGGTCGCCGGCCTGCTCGGCTTCATCCTCATCAGGACCAGCCCCAACCGCATGGCCCGGCTGGCCTGCCTGGGCGCCTCGGACGCCGGTCCCGACGACCAGTGCTGGCAGGCACTGCACGGAATCTACGCGCTCGCCTCCGGCGGATTCTTCGGTTCCGGCCTCGGTGCCAGTGTGGAAAAATGGGGACAACTGCCCGAGCCTCACACGGACTTCATCTTCGCCATCACCGGCGAGGAACTCGGCCTCGCGGGGACGCTGTCCGTACTCGGTCTCTTCGCGGCTCTAGGCTATGCGGGTATCCGCGTGGCCGGACGCACGGAGGAGCCCTTCGTGAGGTACGCAGCGGGAGGCGTGACCACCTGGATCACGGCCCAGGCCGTGATCAACATCGGTGCGGTGCTCGGTCTGCTGCCGATCGCCGGAGTCCCGCTCCCGCTGTTCTCCTACGGAGGCTCGGCCCTGCTGCCGACCATGTTCGCGGTCGGGCTGCTGATCGCGTTCGCGCGCGACGACCCCGCGGCACGGGCCGCGCTTGCCATGCGGTCGGCCGCCTCTGATAAGAAGCGGGCTGCGGGGAGATGGAACACGATGCGACGGCGCGCCAAGGCGCGGCCGTCCGGAGAGCGGTGAATTTCGGTGCATGTCGTACTCGCCGGTGGGGGGACCGCCGGCCACATCGAGCCGGCGCTCGCCCTCGCGGATGCCCTGCGCAGGCAGGACCCGACCACGGGCATCACGGCCCTGGGCACGGAGCGCGGCCTGGAGACCCGGCTCGTGCCCGAGCGCGGCTATGAACTGGCGCTGATCCCGGCCGTGCCGCTCCCGCGCAAGCCCACGCCCGAACTGCTCACGGTCCCGGGCCGGCTGCGCGGCACCATCAAGGCGGCCGAGCAGATCCTGGAGCGCACCAAGGCGGACGCCGTCTGCGGCTTCGGCGGATACGTGGCGCTTCCCGCGTACTTCGCGGCCAAGCGCCTCGGTGTGCCGATCATCGTGCACGAGGCCAACGCGCGCCCCGGCCTGGCCAACAAGATCGGCTCGCGCTACGCCTCGGCCGTCGCGGTCTCCACCCCCGACAGCAAGCTCCGCGACGCGCGCTACATCGGCATCCCGCTGCGCCGTACCATCGCCACCCTGGACCGCGCCAAGGTCCGTCCCGAGGCGCGCGCCGCCTTCGGGCTCGACCCCCATCTGCCCACGCTCCTGGTCTCCGGCGGTTCGCAGGGCGCACGGCGGCTCAACGAGGTGGTCCAGCAGGCCGCCCCGTACCTCCAGCAGGCGGGCATCCAGATCCTGCACGCGGTCGGCCCCAAGAACGAACTGCCGCAGGTGCAGCAGATGCCCGGGATGCCCCCGTACATCCCGGTACCGTACGTGGACCGGATGGATCTCGCGTATGCCGCGGCCGACATGATGCTCTGCCGCGCGGGCGCGATGACCGTCGCCGAGCTCTCCGCCGTCGGACTCCCGGCCGCCTACGTCCCGCTGCCGATCGGCAACGGCGAACAGCGGCTGAACGCCCAGCCGGTGGTCAAGGCGGGCGGCGGACTCCTCGTCGACGACGCGGAACTGACGCCGGAGTGGGTGCAGCAGCAGGTGCTCCCGGTTCTCGCCGATCCGCACCGGCTGTACGAGATGTCCCGCGCCGCCTCCGAGTTCGGCCGCCGGGACGCCGACGAACTCCTGGTCGGCATGGTGTACGAGGCGATCGCCGCACGCCACCGGGCGTGAAGCGGCGACCGGACGACACGGCACGCCGGATGGCGTGAGAAGGCAGGCGAGCGTGGCCGGATCCCCAGCTGTCACCGGTGAGCGGCAGCGGCCCGAGGCTCCGGCCCGCCCGCCGCAGCCGGGGCCCGCCCGCCGCCGGCTGCCCTCGCCCCGGCTGCTGCTCCTCCTCGCGGTGCTCGTGACGCTGCTCGGCGCCGCGGTCATCTGGCTCCTGTACGGCTCGCAGTGGCTCCGTGTGGAGAAGGTGACGACCTCGGGCACACGGGTGCTGACCGCACAACAGGTGCTCGACATCGCGGCCGTTCCGGTCGGCGCACCGCTCGTCTCCGTCGACACCGAGGCGATCGAGGACCGGCTGCGACGCGAACTGCCCCGTATCGACTCGGTCGACGTGGTGCGTGCGTGGCCGCACGGGATCGCCCTGAAAGTGACCGAACGCAAGCCCGTTCTGCTCCTGCACAAGGGCGGGAAGTTCGTCGAAGTGGATGCTCGGGGCGTGCGGTTCGCGACCGTCACGCGCCCGCCCGAGAACGTACCGAAGCTGCGATTGAACGCCGGGCGTTCACCGAGTCTGCACCGTTTCGGCACCGATCGGCTCCTGGTGGCGGCCGTCGACGTGGCCGGCGACCTCCCACGGGCCGTGGTCGCGCGCACCCGCACCATGGAAGTGCGTTCATATGACTCCATCTCCCTGGAGTTGACCGACGGCCGGACCGTCGACTGGGGAAGCAGCGAGAAGGGTGAGTCGAAGGCCGCCGTGTTGACCGCGCTCCTGAAAGCCGCGCCGGATGCCCGGCACTTCGATGTGAGCGCCCCCACCTCGCCCGCCGTATCAGGGAGTTGACGGACATACGCCCTGGCCAGCACCCTGGTGTGCCGACGCGACGGCTGATCACATAGGGTGAAAAGAAAAACGGGAGGTTCGGCGTGTTCGTTGAACGCGCGCCACTTGTCGACTTAGTGTCCTGTTCGGAAGGGTCAGACAAAGGCCAGCAACAGACGCACTGGTAACCCTAAACTTCAGCGTTAGGGTTCGGGTCGGCGTTCGGACCGTCCCAATTCGGCATCAGTCGCCGCCGCGCACGACCGGCGGGCGGCGACACGTAACTCGAGGCGAGAGGCCTTCGACGTGGCAGCACCGCAGAACTACCTCGCAGTCATCAAAGTCATCGGTGTCGGCGGCGGTGGTGTCAATGCCATCAACCGGATGATCGAGGTCGGCCTCAAGGGTGTCGAGTTCATCGCCATCAACACCGACGCGCAAGCCCTGTTGATGAGCGACGCCGACGTCAAGCTCGACGTCGGCCGTGAACTCACCCGCGGACTCGGCGCCGGCGCCAACCCGGCCGTCGGCCGCAAGGCCGCAGAGGACCACCGCGAGGAGATCGAGGAGGTCCTCAAGGGGGCCGACATGGTCTTCGTCACCGCCGGCGAGGGCGGCGGCACCGGCACCGGCGGCGCACCCGTCGTCGCCAACATCGCCCGCTCGCTCGGCGCGCTCACCATCGGCGTCGTCACTCGGCCGTTCACCTTCGAGGGGCGCCGACGCGCCAACCAGGCCGAGGACGGCATCGCGGAGCTCCGCGAAGAGGTCGACACCCTCATCGTCATCCCCAACGACCGGCTGCTTTCCATCTCGGACCGCCAGGTCTCCGTCCTCGACGCCTTCAAGTCGGCGGACCAGGTCCTGCTCTCCGGTGTCCAGGGCATCACCGACCTCATCACCACCCCCGGCCTGATCAACCTCGACTTCGCGGACGTCAAGTCCGTCATGTCCGAGGCGGGTTCCGCGCTCATGGGCATCGGCTCCGCACGCGGCGACGACCGCGCGGTGGCGGCCGCCGAGATGGCGATCTCCTCGCCCCTGCTCGAAGCCTCCATCGACGGCGCCCGCGGCGTGCTGCTGTCCATCTCCGGCGGCAGCGACCTCGGTCTCTTCGAGATCAACGAGGCCGCCCAGCTGGTCAGCGAGGCCGCACACCCCGAGGCCAACATCATCTTCGGCGCGGTCATCGACGACGCGCTCGGCGACGAGGTGCGGGTCACGGTCATCGCGGCCGGCTTCGACGGCGGCCAGCCACCGTCCAAGCGGGACAACGTGGCCGGTGCCTCCTCCTCGAACAAGCGCGAGGAACCGGCACCCGCCGCGGCCCCGGCCCGCACCGAGTCCCGCCCCGCGTTCGGCGGCCTCGGCAGCGTCACCCCGCGCGAGGACACCGCCCCGGCGCCCGAGCCGGTCGCCGAGGCCAAGCCGGCCGAGTCCACGGCCGCACCGATCACCCCGCCGCAGGTCCCGCCGGCCCGTCCCTACCAGGACAGCCAGGCCGAAGAGCTGGATGTACCGGACTTCCTGAAGTGACACCGGTACCGATAGCGGCACAGCGCTACATCGTGAACATGGCGAGCGGCAGCAGCGGCGTTCACTTCGCCTTCACCGACCGGTGGGGCGGGGTGAGCGCCGCTCCGTACGAGCAGCTCAACCTGGGCGGCGCGGTCGGCGACGACCCCGCCGCGGTGCTGAGCAATCGCGAACTCGCTGCCCGCTCCCTCGGGATCGACCCCGCCCGGGTCGTCTGGATGAACCAGGTGCACGGCAAGGACGTCGCCGTGGTCGACGGACCCTGGGACGCCGGTACGGAGATCCCCGCCGTGGACGCGGTGGTGACCGCCCGCCGGGGCCTGGCCCTCGCCGTGCTCACCGCCGACTGCACCCCCGTACTCCTCGCCGACCCCGAAGCCGGCGTCATCGGCGCCGCGCACGCGGGCCGTCCCGGCATGCTGGCCGGGGTGGTACCCGCGACCGTCGAGGCGATGGTGGCGCAGGGCGCCGCACCGGGCCGGATCATCGCCCGCACCGGACCCGCGGTCTGCGGCCGCTGCTACGAAGTGCCCGCGGACATGCGCGCCGAGGTCGCGGCCGTCGAACCCGAGGCCTACGCGGAGACCGGCTGGGGCACACCCGCCGTCGACGTGACGGCCGGGGTGCGGGCCCAGTTGGTGCGGCTCGGGGTGCACGACATCGTGAGCTCCGAGGTGTGCACCCGGGAATCGGCCGACCATTTCTCGTACCGCCGCGAGCACACCACCGGGCGGCTCGCAAGCTACATCTGGCTGGACTGATACGACATGACGGACCCCACGGATCCGACGGACCCCATGGACACGGCGGACCCCATGGACACGGCGGGCCTCACGGACGCGGCGGGCCTCGCGGACCGCAAGGCCGAACTCGCCACGAACCTCGCGGAGGTGGAGAAGCGGATCGCGGCCGCCTGCGCCGCCGCGGGACGTGACCGCGAGGAGGTGACGCTCATCGTCGTCACCAAGACCTACCCCGCGAGCGATGTCCGGCTGCTCGCCGAACTCGGCGTGCGCCATGTCGCGGAGAACCGCGACCAGGACGCGGCGCCGAAGGCCGCCGCCTGCGCGGATCTGGACCTGGACTGGCATTTCGTGGGTCAGCTGCAGACCAACAAGGTCCGTTCCGTGGTGGGTTATGCCGATGTGGTGCAGTCGGTCGACCGGGCGAAGCTGGTCAACTCGCTCTCCGCGGCCGCCGTTCGCGCGGGGCGCGAGGTGGGCTGTCTGATCCAGGTCGCGCTCGACGCCGAGGTCGGCGGCCGGGGCGACCGCGGAGGCGTCGCCCCCGATGGAATCGGGGAGTTGGCTCGGCTTGTGGCGGAATCGCCCGGATTGCGGATCGACGGTCTGATGACGGTGGCGCCGCTCGCCGGTCCGTACGCGGGTGAACAACTCAAGGCGTTCAAGCGGCTGATGGATTTGTCGACTGACCTGCGCCGCGCCCATCCGGCTGCGAACATGGTCTCGGCGGGGATGAGCTCGGACCTCGAACAGGCCGTGGCGGCAGGGGCGACACATGTGCGCGTCGGCACTGCGGTACTCGGAGTCCGACCCCGGCTCGGGTAACGTCGCCAAGAAGTCGGACCACAGCAGAAAATATGGTGATTCTCGCAGATCAGCGGGGATGTCCAGTGGATCGTGGGCACTTGGCGGCCCCGGCGTATCCACCTCAGAGCGGAGGACTCAGAGCATGGCCGGCGCGATGCGCAAGATGGCGGTCTACCTCGGCCTCGTGGAGGACGACGGTTACGACGGCCGGGGCTTCGACCCCGACGACGAGTTCGAGCCCGAGCTGGAGCCCGAGCCGGAGCGGGACCGCAGGCGGCACGAGCCGCAGCGCGAGCTGCACCGGGAGGAACCGGAACGAAAGGCGCAGACCCCCGCACCCCGGGCGCCTCTTTCCTCGTCCGTCCCCGTTGCCGCGGGCGGATCGAGCGCAATTTCGTCAGAAATCGGGCGTCCTGCTCGAATCGCCCCCGTGGCATCCATCACACCTGAACGTCAGAACCAGGAGAAGAACGCACCGGTGATCATGCCCAAGGTTGTCTCCGAGCGGGAGCCGTACCGCATCACGACGTTGCACCCACGGACCTACAACGAGGCCCGTACCATCGGGGAACACTTCCGTGAGGGCACTCCGGTGATCATGAATCTGACCGAGATGGATGACACGGACGCCAAGCGTCTGGTGGACTTCGCGGCCGGTCTGGTCTTCGGGCTGCACGGCAGCATTGAGCGGGTGACACAGAAAGTGTTCCTGTTGTCTCCTGCTAACGTCGATGTCACGGCGGAGGACAAGGCCCGCATCGCAGAGGGCGGGTTCTTCAACCAGAGCTGAGACGCAGGACCGGAAAAACCGAGAAGTACAGGACACGGGGAGAGGGAAGCGCGAGTCATGAGCGTTGTCTGGGATGTGCTCTACATCGCGTTGTCGCTGTTTCTGGTCGTGCTGATCTTCCGGCTGGTCATGGACTACGTCTTCCAGTTCGCCCGCTCATGGCAACCCGGCAAGGCGATGGTGGTCGTTCTGGAGGCCACCTACACTGTCACTGATCCACCGCTCAAGCTACTTCGGCGGTTCATCCCGCCGTTGCGTCTCGGGGGCGTGGCGCTCGATCTGTCCTTCTTCGTGCTGATGATCATCGTCTACATCCTGATCTCCGTCGTGAGCCGGCTGTGAGCACGATGTCTATTACGGTCTTGCCGAATGCCGACGACTACGTTGAGGTGAAGAGATGCCGTTGACCCCCGAGGACGTGCGGAACAAGCAGTTCACAACCGTCCGCCTCCGAGAAGGCTATGACGAGGACGAGGTCGATGCCTTCCTCGACGAGGTCGAAGCCGAGCTGACCCGCCTGCTCCGCGAGAACGAGGACCTGCGCGCCAAGCTGGCCGCCGCGACCCGCGCCGCCGCGCAGAACCAGCAGCAGGGCATGCGCAAACCCCCCGAACCGCAGGACCAGCGACCCGGTGGGCCCGGTGGCCCGGGCGGTCCTGGTGGCCCCGGCGGCCCCGGTGGTCCGGGCGGCCCCGTGCCCGCCGGTATATCGGGCCCGCCGCAGCAGCAGATGGGCGGCCCCATGGGAGGCCCGCCGCAGCTGCCCAGCGGCGCCCCGCAGCTTCCGGCCGGCCCCGGTGGACACGGTCCGCAGGGCCCCGGCCCGCAGGGCGGCCCGATGCAGGGCGGCCCCATGGGCGGTCCGATGGGCGGCCCCCACGGTCCGCAGCTGCCGCAGCAGGGCGGCCAGGGCGGTCCCGGCGGCGACAGCGCCGCCCGTGTCCTCTCGCTGGCCCAGCAGACCGCCGACCAGGCGATCGCCGAGGCCCGCTCCGAGGCCAACAAGATTGTCGGCGAGGCGCGTTCGCGTGCCGAGGGCCTGGAGCGGGACGCCCGCGCCAAGGCCGACGCCCTGGAGCGGGACGCGCAGGAGAAGCACCGCGTCGCGATGGGCTCCCTGGAGTCCGCCCGCGCCACCCTCGAGCGCAAGGTCGAGGACCTGCGCGGCTTCGAGCGCGAGTACCGCACGCGCCTGAAGTCCTACCTGGAGTCGCAGCTGCGCCAGCTGGAGACGCAGGCGGACGACTCGCTCGCCCCGCCGCGTACGCCCGCGACCGCCTCGCTGCCGGCCTCGCCCTCGATGGCTCCGGCCGGTGCCGGTGCGCCCTCCATGGGCGGCAACAACGGCGGCGGCCCCAGCATGGGCGGTCAGCAGTCGATGGGCGGCCAGCAGTCCATGGCCGGAGCGCCCTCGTACGGCGGCCAGCAGCAGATGGCCCCGGCGATGACCCAGCCGATGGCGCCGGTGCGGCCGCAGGCACCGCAGCCGATGCAGCAGGCGCCCTCGCCGATGCGTGGGTTCCTCATCGACGAGGACGACAACTGACGCGTCTACGCGCGTGAAGCACGCGTAGCCGTCGGCGGCATACGAAGGGCCGGGCCCCGGGATCAGATCCCGGGGCCCGGCCCTTCTGTGTGCGTCGCACCCACGCGGTGGGTGGGCCCAGTCGTGCGGAGCACCCACGGATGGGTGGGCCACCCGGGGCTGTGCCCCTGGACCCCCCTTTGGGGCTGCGCCCCTTGCCCCCATGCGCTGAACGCGCTCGTCCTCAAGCGCAGGACGGGCTGGATCTTCCGGCCCGGCCTTGAAGCCCGCCCCTTGGCTGGAAGCGCCGACCCGGGCTGGGAAAACCCGGGCCGGCGGTCGGCCTGTGTCTAGGCAGGCGTCTTGCGGAGGCGGAAGGTGAGGCCCAGGGGCTCGTCCGTGAAGGGGGAGCCGTAGGAAGCGTCGGCTTCGCCCTCGGCGTAGTCCACCGCCAGGACCTCGTCGGCGATCAGCCCGGCGTGCTCCCGGAGCGCTGCCGTCAGGGCGGGGTCCGTCGCGGACCAGCGGACCGCGATCCGGTCGGCGACGTCGAAGCCGCTGTTCTTGCGGGCCTCCTGGATCAGCCGGATCGCGTCGCGGGCCAGGCCCGCGCGGCGCAGTTCCTCGCTGATCTCCAGGTCGAGGGCGACCGTCGCACCGGCCTCGGAGGCCACCGACCAGCCCTCGCGCGGGGTCTCCGTGATGAAGACCTCATCGGGGGTCAGGGACACCGTCTCGTCGTTGACCTCGACGGTGGCGTTGCCCGCACGCAGGGCCAGGGACAGCGCCGCGGCGTCCGCGTTGGCGACCGCCTTGGCGACGTCCTGGACGCCCTTGCCGAACCGCTTGCCCAGCGCGCGGAAGTTCGCCTTCGCGGTCGTGTCGACCAGCGAACCGCCCACCTCCGAAAGCGACGCGAGGGACTGGACGTTCAGCTCCTCGGTGATCTGTGCTCGCAGTTCCTCGCCGAGCTGTTCGAAGCCGGCCGCCGCGATCAGCGCACGCGACAGCGGCTGGCGCGTCTTGACCCCGGACTCGGCACGGGTCGCGCGCCCCAGCTCGACGAGGCGGCGGGCCAGCGCCATCTGCGTCGAAAGGGACGGGTCCACAAGGGACTTGTCCGCTTCCGGCCAGGTGGTGAGGTGCACCGACTCGGGGGCGCCCGGAGTGACCGGGACGACCAGGTCCTGCCACACCCGCTCGGTGATGAACGGCGTCAGCGGCGCCATGAGCCGCGTGACCGTCTCGACGACCTCGTGCAGGGTGCGCAGGGCCGCCTTGTCGCCCTGCCAGAAGCGGCGACGGGAGCGGCGTACGTACCAGTTGGACAGGTCGTCGACGAACGACGAGAGCAGCTTGCCGGCCCGCTGGGTGTCGTAGGCCTCCATCGCCTCCGTCGACTGCTCGACGAGCGTGTTCAGCTCGGAGAGCAGCCAGCGGTCCAGGAGCGGGCGCTCGGCCGCGGCCGGATCGGCCTCGCTCGGCGCCCACTTCGACGTACGGGCGTACAGCGCCTGGAAGGCGACCGTGTTCCAGTACGTGAGGAGCGTCTTGCGGACGACTTCCTGGATCGTGCCGTGGCCCACCCGGCGCGCGGCCCACGGGGAGCCGCCGGCCGCCATGAACCAGCGCACCGCGTCGGCGCCGTGCTGGTCCATCAGCGGGATCGGCTGCAGGATGTTGCCCAGGTGCTTGGACATCTTGCGGCCGTCCTCGGCGAGGATGTGGCCGAGGCAGACCACGTTCTCGTAGGAGGACTTGTCGAAGACGAGCGTGCCGACCGCCATCAGCGTGTAGAACCAGCCACGCGTCTGGTCGATGGCCTCCGAGATGAACTGCGCCGGGTAGCGCGACTCGAAGAGCTCCTTGTTCTTGTACGGGTAGCCCCACTGCGCGAACGGCATCGAACCCGAGTCGTACCAGGCGTCGATGACCTCGGGCACGCGGACCGCTTCGAGCGAGCAGCCCTCGTGGGTGCAGGTGAAGGTGACGTCGTCGATGTACGGGCGGTGCGGGTCGAGCGCCGACTGGTCGGTGCCGGTGAGCTCGGAGAGCTCGGCGCGGGAGCCGACGCACGTGAGGTGGTTCTCCTCGCAGCGCCAGACGGGCAGCGGGGTGCCCCAGTAGCGGTTGCGGGAGAGCGCCCAGTCGATGTTGTTGGTCAACCAGTCGCCGAAGCGGCCGTGCTTGACCGAGTCCGGGAACCAGTTGGTCTTCTCGTTCTCCTCGAGAAGCCGGTCCTTGACGGCGGTCGTACGGATGTACCAGGACGGCTGCGCGTAGTAGAGCAGCGCCGTGTGGCAGCGCCAGCAGTGCGGGTAGCTGTGCTCGTACGGGATGTGCCGGAAGAGCAGACCGCGCTCGTCGAGGTCGGCGGTGAGCTTTTCGTCGGCCTTCTTGAAGAAGACGCCGCCGACCAGCGGGACCTCGGGCGCGAAGGTGCCGTCGGGCAGGACCGGGTTGACGACCGGCAGGCCGTAGGCCTTGCAGACCAGGAGGTCGTCGGCGCCGAAGGCGGGGGACTGGTGGACCAGACCGGTACCGTCCTCGGTCGTCACATAGTCGGCGTTGACGACGAAATGCGCCGGTTCTGGGAACTCCACCAGCTCGAACGGACGTTGGTAGTTCCAGCGCTCCATTTCGGCGCCCGTGAAGGTCCGGCCGGTGGCCTCCCAGCCCTCGCCCAGGGCCTTTTCGAGCAGCGGCTCGGCGACCACGAGCTGCTCGGTGCCGTTGGTGGCGACCACGTACGTGACGTCGGGGTGCGCGGCGACGGCGGTGTTGGACACGAGCGTCCAGGGCGTCGTCGTCCACACCAGGAGCGCGGCTTCGCCCGCCAGAGGACCGGAGGTGAGAGGGAAACGGACGAAGACCGACGGGTCGACGACCGTCTCGTAGCCCTGCGCGAGCTCGTGGTCCGAGAGGCCCGTGCCGCAGCGGGGGCACCAGGGGGCCACGCGGTGGTCCTGGACGAGCAGGCCCTTGTTGAAGATCTCCTTGAGCGACCACCACACGGACTCCACGTACTCGGGGTCCATGGTGCGGTAGGCGTCGTCGAGGTCCACCCAGTAGCCCATACGGGTCGTGAGCTCGGCGAAGGCGTCGGTGTGCCGGGTCACGGACTCACGGCACTTGGCGTTGAACGCCGCGATGCCGTACTCCTCGATGTCCTTCTTGCCGGAGAAGCCGAGCTCCTTCTCGACGGCGAGCTCGACCGGGAGGCCGTGGCAGTCCCAGCCGGCCTTGCGGGCCACGTGGTAGCCGCGCATGGTGCGGAAGCGAGGGAAGACGTCCTTGAAGACGCGGGCCTCGATGTGGTGGGCGCCCGGCATGCCGTTGGCGGTCGGCGGGCCTTCGTAGAACACCCACTCGGGGCGCCCCTCGGACTGTTCGAGGCTCTTCGCGAAGATCTTCTGCTCGCGCCAGAAGTCGAGCACCGCGTGCTCGAGGGCGGGCAGGTCGACCTGGGCGGGCACCTGGCGGTACTGCGTCATCAGTCTTCCTCCGGCGGATGTGCTTCTCTCCGTCGGAGGGACGAGAGGCCGTCGCCGTTGCCGTGCGACGTACGCCGTGTGCGGCGCGCTCCCGCGGTACCACCCTCCTTGGCCTGCTCCGGCGCCGGTGTGCGCCTCGGTGGGCCCCCTCATTGGGTTCGCGAAGCCGGGTCTACCGGCCGCTGCTGTGCTGCGGCTTTCTTCCGGCGGCTCCGGGGTGATCTTCGCATCGCGCTCGCCCCCGGGCTTCCACCGTCCCCGGGTCGCTCATGGCTGCGTACGTCGCTACTCGTCCCCATCCAAGCCTTTCGCTGCGCCCAGTGTACGGCGCCCGGGTGGGGGCGGCCGACCGGTTTTGCGGCGCGGGGAGGGTGGGGACGAGGGCGGGGGCGGGGACGGGCGAGGTCAGGCGTGCTGGGGGACCTCGTCCTTGAGGCCGCTGCGGATCATTTCCCGCAGTTCCGGGCCGTCGGTGTGGCTGTGGACGGAGACGGCGTGCTCGGCGGCGGCGCGCACGACTTCTTCTTCCTCGCCCGAGATGGTGAGAGTGCAGTTCATCTCGCTGGGCGTGTCACGGCAGTCGATCACTTTGCGCATGATGGCGCACCTTCTTTCCTTGTCTCGCATTTTATGTCCGTGGGGTGGCTCCCGGCGAGGCGGGACGGGGCTCGCGCGGGGTGGCCGCGGGTGAGCGGAGTGACCCGAATGGCCATATGGAGGTCACCCCCGGTGGGGCGGGGGATCGGTCGCGGATTACCGGGCGGGGAGCTGGGCACAACGGATGCAGACCCGTCGCGAGCGCGCTGCGGGGCGGACGGATCGGGCGGCGTGCCCCGTTGCCGCGGGCCTGGAGTCGATTTATCGTCCCAGCACGATTCGCGAGCAAGATCACAATATGTGAAGGGGCCGCGGCCATGGTGGCGAAGAAGACCGCCGTACAGCACTCGGCATCGAGTGGTTCCGCTTCCGCGGCCAAGGATGTCGGCGGCAAGAAGTCGACGGCGGCCGCGGCCGCCCGTACGGCGAAGGCGGCGAAGGCCTCGGCGAAGAAGACGGCGGTCGAGTCGACGCCCGTCGAGAAGGCGGTGGCGAAGAAGGCGACGGCCAAGCAGGCGATGACGAAGAAGGCGACGTCGAAGGCGGCGACGGCGGCCGAGAAGGCCCCCGCCAAGAAGACTGCCGCCAGGAAGTCCCCTGCCGAGAAGTCCGCGGCCAGGAAGACCCCTGTCGAGGAGTCCGCCGCCGAGGAGGCCGCGGCGAAGGAGCCCACGGCGAAGAAGGCGGGAGCCAAGAAGGCCGCGGCGAAGAAGGCCGCGGCCAAGAAGGCGGTGGCGAAAAAGGCGGTGACCAAGAAAGCCGCGGCCGGGAAGGCGACGGCGGCCAAGACGACGGGCAGGGCGCCCGGCAGGACGACGAGCAAGGCGACGGGTAAGACGGCGGCCAAGGCGACGGACAAGGCCGTGACCGGCGCAGCGACCAAGGCAGCGAGCAAGCCCGAAGGCAAGGCGCAGAGCAGGCCGGACAGCGGCGGACAGGCCGTGAAGCAGACGGGAGCCAAGTCGGTGGGTGCGAAGAAGGCTGTGAAGACGGTGGAGACGGCCGCATCGGCCAAGGACGGCGGCGCGGTGCCCAAGGCGCGCGCGGCCCAGCCCGGTGAGCTCGCGGTGCGTCCCGGTGAGGACCCGTGGACCCCCGAGGAGGTCGAAGAGGTCCGCACGGAGCTGCAGACCGAGGTCGAGCGGCTGCGCGCGGAGATCACCGCGGGCGAGGCGGCGCTGCAGGGCCTGATGCGTGACTCGGGCGACGGGGCCGGTGACGACCAGGCCGATACCGGTACGAAGAACATCACGCGCGAGCACGAGCTGGCCCTGGCGAACAACGCCCGGGAGATGCTGGAGCAGAGCGAGCGCGCCCTGGAGCGGCTGGACGCGGGCACGTACGGACTCTGCGAGAGCTGCGGCAACCCGATCGGCAAGGCCCGCGTGCAGGCCTTCCCGCGGGCGACCCTGTGCGTCGAGTGCAAGCAGAAGCAGGAGCGCCGCCACTGAGTGCCGGAGCCGTCCACGGGGTCCGTGGCCTCGGGTGCCGTGCCGTGCCGGATCGGCGCCGGGCGCCGAGCCGGATGCGAGGCTCGGCCCCCGTACGTACGTGCCGTACCCTCGTGCTCAGTCAGGCATCTAGGTTGAGGGACTCACGTGGCAGAGGCGGAGAGCGTCATCGGTACGCCGGATGTTGAGGGTGCGGAGCCGGAGAAGGACCCGCAGTCCGAGGGAGTCCAGGAAGCCGGGAAGACCGAGGCCGGGAAGGGCGAGGCCGGGAAGGGCGAGGCCGGCAAGGAAGCCGAGGCCGGCGAGGAGCCCGGGGCCGAGAACCCGGACACCGAGCCCGGGGCCGAGAACCCGGACACCGAGCCCGGGAAGCCGGAGGCCGAGCAGCCCGAGGCCCCCAAGGGGCGGCGCAGGATCCTCGCGCTCTTCGCGGTGGCCGCCGTGGCCTATGCCCTCGACCTGATCAGCAAGATGATCGTGGTCGCCAAGCTGGAGCACCACGAGCCGATCGAGATCATCGGCGACTGGCTGCGCTTCGAGGCGATCCGCAACGCGGGCGCGGCCTTCGGCATGGGCCAGGCCTTCACGATCGTCTTCACCTTCATCGCCGCCACCGTGATCGTGGTGATCGTCCGTCTTGCCCGCAAGCTTTACAGCCTGCCCTGGGCCATCGCGCTCGGCCTGCTGCTCGGCGGTGCGCTCGGCAACCTCACGGACCGTCTGCTGCGTGCGCCCGGCGTCTTCGAGGGGCATGTTGTCGACTTCATCGCGCCGAAGAACTTCGCCGTTTTCAATCTGGCGGACTCGGCGATCGTCTGCGGCGGCATCCTGATCGTGATCCTGTCCTTCAAGGGCCTGGACCCGGACGGCACCGTCCACAAGGACTGAGCACCCACCACCCGGCCCACCATCCGGACCGGCGCCGCCCCACCCCCGGCCCGACGACCCCACCGCCCGGCCCTCCAGGGTGCCCGGACAGGGGCACTCGCGCCGTCCGTCATAATTCCGGGGTGAGCACACACCCCGAGATCCGCAGTCTGCCCGTACCCGACGGCCTGGAGGGCGAGCGCGTCGACGCCGCCATCGCCCGTATGTTCGGCTTCTCCCGTACGAAGGCGGCCGAGCTGGCCGCGGAGGGAAAGGTGCAGGTCGACGGGTCCGTGGTCGGCAAGTCCGAGCGGGTGCACGGCGGTGCGTGGCTCGAGGTCGAGATGCCGCAGGCGGCCGCGCCCGTGGAGATCGTGGCGGAGCCCGTCGAGGGCATGGAGATCGTGCACGACGATGACGACATCGTCGTGATCGTCAAGCCCGTCGGTGTGGCCGCGCACCCCTCGCCCGGCTGGACCGGCACCACCGTGATCGGCGGTCTCGCGGCCGCCGGCTACCGGATCTCCACCTCCGGCGCGGCCGAGCGGCAGGGCGTCGTGCACCGCCTCGACGTCGGCACCTCCGGTCTGATGGTGGTCGCCAAGTCGGAGCGTGCGTACACCTCGCTCAAGCGGCAGTTCAAGGAGCGCGTTCCGGAGAAGCGTTACCACACGCTCGTCCAGGGGCACCCGGACCCGCTGAGCGGCACGATCGACGCCCCGATCGGGCGCCACCCGCAGCACGACTACAAGTGGGCGGTGACCGCCGAGGGCAAGCCCTCGGTCACGCACTACGACCTGATCGAGGCATACCGGGCGGCCTCGCTGCTCGATGTGAAGCTGGAGACCGGGCGTACGCATCAGATCCGCGTGCACATGGCGGCGCACCGCCACCCCTGCGTCGGCGATCTGACCTACGGCGCCGATCCGACCCTAGCCAAGCGCCTCGGGCTGACCCGCCAGTGGCTGCACGCGGTCAAGCTCGGCTTCGAGCACCCGGCCGACGGGCGCTGGGTCGAGTTCGAGAGCGCCTATCCGGCCGATCTGCAGAAGGCGCTGGATGTGATCGCGGCGGAGACCTACCGCTGAGCGTAGGTCCGAGGGTGAGCGTAGGTCCGAGGGTGAGCATAGGGCCGAGGGTGAGCGGGGGTTCGAGGGTGAGTGAGGGGTCGAGGGCGGGAGAGGCGTCGACGGTGAGCGAGTCCTGCACGGTGCGCGAGGCGGTGGGCGAAGAGGACCGCGCCGCCTGTTTCGCCGTACGCAAGGAGGTCTTCGTCGGCGAGCAGGGCGTGCCCGAGGACATCGAGTACGACGCGTACGACGCCGAAGCCGTGCATGTCCTCGCGGTCCGCACCGCGGACGGGCAGCCGCTCGGCACCGGACGGCTGCTCATCGGCGAGGCGGGGCGCGCGAAGAGCGGCGAGGCGGGCGTGGGCTCGCTGGGGCGCCTCGCCGTCCTGAACGCCGCGCGCGGGCTGGGTGTCGGGGCCGCGCTGGTGCGGGCCATCGAGGGCTGCGCGCGGGAGCGCGGGCTCGCCGGCATCGACCTGCACGCCCAGACGCACGCACTCGGCTTCTACGCACGGCTCGGCTATGTCGCGTACGGCCCGGAGTTCGACGATGCGGGCATGCCGCACCGGGGGATGCGGCGGGACCTGCAGGGCGAGTAGTACGTCCCGTTCTGTCCTGAAGGTGGCAGTCTTGGGTTCTTGATCGGAACCGGCCGCCGGAGGACGCGTGGAACAGTTGGCGCTGCTGTTCATCCTGTTGCTCGGGGCCGTGGTGAGTGTGCCGATCGGGGAGCGGCTGCGGCTGCCCGCGCCGGTGCTGATGACGCTCGTCGGGATCGTCCTCGCCCTGGTCCCGGCGGTGCCGAACGTGGACATCCCGCCGGACTACATCCTTCCGCTGGTTCTTCCGCCGCTGCTCTACGCCGCCGTGCAGCGGACGTCCTGGCGGCAGTTCGCCGCCAACAAACGGCCGATCATCCTGCTCGCGGTGGCGCTGGTCTGCGTGACCACCGTGGCCGTCGCCTTCACGGCGCACGCCCTCGTGCCCGGTCTGCCGGTCGCCGCCGCCGTCGTGCTCGGCGCCCTGATCGCCCCGCCCGATCCGGTGGCCGCCACGGCCGTGGCCGGTCAGCTCGGCCTGCCCCGGCGGCTCGTGTCGATCCTGGAGGGCGAGGGCCTCTTCAACGACGTCACCGCGATCGTGCTCTACCACGTCGCGATCGCCGCGGCCGTGAGCGGCACGTTCTCACTGCCCGAGGCCGCGCTGGAACTGGTGCTCTCGGCCGTGGTCGCCGTCGCCGTCGGTACCGCGCTGGGCTGGGCCGCCAACAAGCTCATGGGGCTGCTCGGCGATGCCACGCTCCAGGTCGGGCTCACCCTGCTCGTGCCGTTCGTCGCGTATGTGATCGCCGAGGAGCTCAAGGGCTCCGGGGTGCTCGCGGTCCTGGTGACGGCGCTGTTCCTCGCCGAGTACGCCTCCGATGCCGATGACGTCATGGGGCGCCTGGTCAGCCGGAGCTTCTGGGAGATCGTCGACACCCTCGTCACCGGTGTCGCCTTCGGTCTGATCGGCCTCGAACTGCACAACGCCATCGGCTCCGCGGCCGGCAGGTGGGCCGAGTGGAGCGGCTGGGCGGCGGTGATCGTCGGGGTCGTCGTGTTCCTGCGGCTGCTGTGGCTGCTGCCGGCGACCTGGCTGGCGCAG
The DNA here is from genome assembly GCF_047779955.1 of Streptomyces lothianensis. Classification (NCBI taxonomy): domain Bacteria; kingdom Bacillati; phylum Actinomycetota; class Actinomycetes; order Kitasatosporales; family Streptomycetaceae; genus Streptomyces; species Streptomyces lothianensis. The sequence goes on from NZ_JBLMKT010000041.1 coordinate 206,793, forward strand.
CGGCTGCACGGCCGGCGGGACTACGAGGAGGAGATCCCGGTCAGCTGGCGCGAGACCGTCGTCATGTGGTGGTCGGGCATGCGGGGCGTGGCCTCGGTGGCGCTCGCCCTGGCCATTCCGCTGCACATGGACGACGGCTCGCCGTTCCCCGGCCGCGACGAGATCATCTTCATCGCCTTCGGGGTCATCATGGCCACCCTGATCGTCCAGGGCCTGACCCTGCCGTGGCTGGTGCGCAGGCTCGGAGTCGAGGCGGACGCCGAGGCCGAGGACGCCTTCGAGCAGGAGCTCGCGCTGCGGGCCACCAAGGCGGCGAAGGCGCGCCTCAAGGAGATCGAGGCGGTCGAGGAGCTCTCCCAGGAGTCCCTCGAACAGCTCCAGCGCTCGGCCCTCGACATCGGGCTGCGCATCAGCCCCGACATGCTGGACGAGCAGCGCAGGGAACACTTCGCACAGCGGGCCGACATGATGAAGCGGCTGCGCGCGATCCGCGCCGAGATGTTCTCGGCGGCCCGGCACGAGGTGCTGGCGGCGCGCAGCGAGGCCGGTGCGGATCCGGAGATCGTGGACCGGGTGCTGCGCCATCTCGATGTGCGCAGCATGCGCTGAGGCGCGCCGCCCCGTTCCTACCCTGCTCCGCGCCCGGCGCCCGCCCTGCTCCGCCCTGCTCTGCCCTGCCCCGCAGCCCGCGCTGAGACGCCCCGCCCCGCAGCCCGTGCGGGAGGTGCTCAGCCGCGCCCGGTCTTCGGCGTCTCCCCCTCCGGGGCCGAGTGGTCCGGCAGGTGCTTCGGCCGCGGCGAGGCCTGCGCGGTCGTGACCCGGGGGAGCGCGTACGGGTGGTGCTCGGAGAGCCAGCTGATCATCTGCTCGCGGACCGTGACCCGCACTGTCCACACGTCGTCCGCGTTCTTCGCCGTGGCCACCGCGCGCACCTGCATCGTGGTCGGTGTGGTGTCGGTGACCGCGAGACCCCAGTCACGGCCGTCCCAGGCCGGGCACGCCTGCAGGATCTCGTGCAGCTTCTCGCGCATCTCGTGCAGCGGCGCGGTGTGGTCGAGGTGGAAGTAGGCCGTGCCGGTGAGCTGGCCGCCGCCGCGTGACCAGTTCTCGAAGGGCTTCGAGGTGAAGTACGAGACCGGCATGGTGATCCGGCGGTCGTCCCAGGTGCGTACGGTCAGGAAGGTCAGGGTGATCTCGTCGATCGTGCCCCACTCGCCGTCCACCACCACGACGTCGCCGATCCGCACCATGTCGCCGAAGGCGATCTGCAGACCCGCGAACAGGTTTCCGAGGGTCGACTGGGCGGCGATGCCCGCGACGATGCCGAGGACACCCGCCGATGCCAGCATCGAGGCGCCGACCGTACGCATCGTCGGGAAGGTGAGCAGCATCGCGGCGGCCGCCACCACCCCCACGACCGCGGTGACCACGCGCTGGATCAGCGTCACCTGGGTACGCACCCGGCGGACCCGGGCCGGATCGCGATGCGTGGCAGCGTAGCGGGCGTAGCTCGTCTCGACCACCGCCGCGGCGATCCGCACCACCAGCCAGGCGCAGGCGCCGATCAGGACGAGGGTGAGGGCATGGCCGATGCCCTCCGCATACTTCTCCAGCACCTGCGCGTGCCGGTACGCGCCACGCAGCAGCGACGCGAGCAGCACGCACTGCAGCGGGAGGCGGGCCCGGCGGAGCAGATCCCACAGCGGGGTGTCCGGGTGGCGGCGGTCGGCCCGGCGCAGCAGGCGGTCCACCAGCCAGCCGACGGCCAGCGTGATGAGAACCGCGGAGCCGATCACGATCAGTGGGCGCAGCACGTTCTCCATACGTCAGAGAGTATGTGGGGTGCTCCGGAAGGCTCGGCGCGGGTGGCACGATGGCGCCATGAACATCATGCTTTTCCATTCGGTCCTCGGTCTGCGGCCCGCCGTGCACAGCGCCGCCGAGCGCCTGCGGGCCGCCGGCCACGAGGTGTGGGTACCGGACCTCTACGACGGCAGGACCGCCGACTCCGTGGAGGAGGCCCGGAAGATCAAGGACGAGATCGGCACGGACGAACTGCTGCGCCGCGCGGTCGCCGCCTCCGCGCCGCACTCCGAGAAGGGCCTCGTCTACGCCGGCTTCTCGCTCGGGGCGGCCCTCGCGCAGAACGTGGCCCTCGCCGACGAGAAGGCCCGCGGGCTGCTCCTCCTCCACGGCACCTCGGACCTCACCGACGACGCCTCCGTGGACGATCTCCCCGTACAGCTGCATGTGGCCGATCCGGACCCCTTCGAGTCCGACGACTGGCTGAACGCCTGGTACCTGCGGATGGGCCGGGCGGGGGCCGATGTCGAGGTCTTCCGCTACCGCGGTGCGGGCCACCTGTACACGGACGCGGACCTGCCGGACTACGACGCCGAGGCGGCGGAGGAGACCTGGAAGACCGCGCTGGGCTTCCTGGAGACGCTGTAGCCCTACGGCAGTCCCACCCGGTGGTCCCACCGGCCGCGCGGGCGCTGCCCGGACGCGTCACCGTCGTCGGCAGGTCCCCGAGGGGGATGCGGCCGGCGGGTAGCACTGCAGGCCGAAGTCCGCGGAATCGGTGCTGATGTAGCGGCCGATGCAGCTGTTCTTGTCGGTCCGGCCGATTCCGGCGCAGTACGTCAGGGCCGCGCGGCCGTCGGGGAACGAGCCGGTGTGGATGACCCAGTATCCCGGGCGCAGCGAGGCGTAGTCGTCACTGAGCAAGTAGTCCGCATCGGGCACCGTCTGCCGGATCTTCGCCAGCCGTTTGTCGCGCGCGGCTGTGCCGGTCGAGGTCGGCTCGGAGAACAGCATGGCCACCCAACGTCCCTCGTCCCGGGCCGGCTGCGGGGTGCTCGGCGGGGGAGTGGAGGGCGTGGCCGTGCCGGTCGAGGGCGTGCTCGACTGCGTGCGGCTCTCCGAGGGCCCGGCGGACGGGCTCCCGGCGGGCGTCGTCGAACCGGCCGGGACATCGGGGTCCTTGCCGTTCGAGCCTTTGCCGTCCTCGCGCAGTGCGAGAACGAGCGCGGTGGCGGTCACGAGGGTGACGGCCACCGCGACCACGGCGAGGACCACCGCCCTACGACCGGAGGCGGCCGTACGACGGGAAGCGACCGTGGGGCCGGGAGCTGGAGCGGGAGTGGGGGCGGGAGTGGGAGCGGGCGGTCGGCCGGAAACCGGCGGCTGTCCGGAAACCGGTGGCGGTGGCAGCGGTGGTGGTGCCTGGGCAGTCCGCGTCGGCTGCTCCGCCGTCCAGTGCGGTGCCGGGCCCGGATCAGGTGCCCGTCCCGCCTCCACCTCGGCGAGCAGCGCGTCGAGGCGGTCGTGGTCCGGCCGGGCCGCCGGATCGCGTACGAGCAGCGCCGTGAGTACGGGGGCGAGCGGGCCGGAGCGTACGGGCGGCGGGACCGGATCGTCGAGCACCGCCGCGAGGGTGGCCAGCGTCGTGGCCCGGCGCAGCGGCGAGACGCCCTCCACGGCGCGGTAGAGGACGAGCCCGAGGGACCACAGGTCGGAGGCGGGATCGTCGCCCGTGCCGCGGATGCGCTCCGGCGCCATGTACTCGGGCGAGCCGATGAGGTCGCCGGTCGCGGTGAGCGAGGACGAGCCCTGCAGTGCGGCGATCCCGAAGTCGGTGAGCACGGCCGAACCGTCGGTGCGCAGCAGCACGTTGGCGGGTTTCACATCGCGGTGCCGGATCCCGGCCGCGTGCGCGGCTTTCAGGGCCGAGAGCACCTGGCGACCGATCCCGGCCGCTTCGGCGGGCGGCAACGGTCCCTGCGCCAGACGGTCCTGGAGGGTGCGGCCGGGCAGCAGCTCCATGACGATCCACGGATGCGGCTCGCCCACGGGCTCGAGGATCTGGTGGACGGTGACCACATGGGGATGGCTGAGCCGGGCCAGCGCCCGTGCCTCGCGCAGCACCCTTCCGCGCCGTACGGCGGGTTCCTCGGCCGCCGCCGGGTCGGGCGGACGCACCTGTTTGAGCGCGACCTCACGGCCCAGCACGGTGTCGAGGGCCCGCCACACCGTGCCCATACCGCCGCTGCCGAGCCGCTCGACGAGTTCGAAACGGCCGTCGATCCTGTCGCCGGGAGCATGCACCCCAGAACCCCTCCACCCCGTCTGCGGAAGCCCAGGGTAGAGGGGTCGGCGTGCGGCTGGTGTCTCGATCCGCGGCGTCAGCCGGATGGGGGCCGGCGGTCAGCCGCGTACGAGCCGGGAATCAGCCACGCGGGTCGGGGTGCGCCACGCGGCCGGGGTGAGCCGCGCGGTCGGGGTCAGCCGCGGTAGGCCGCCCAGTGCTCCTGCATGCGCAGGGCCTGGCCGGGCGTGAACTGATACATGCAGGCGTCGTAGGTGTAGTCCATGAAGTTGTGGATCGGGTCGACGCCCGGCTTGCGGCGGCAGCTGTCCTGGCCCTCGGGGCAGCCGTACGCCGGGCTCTTCTCGGCCGCGGTGTCGTCGACGTAGTCGCCCTTGCCGTTACAGCCGCCCTGGAAGGTGTGGTACAGCCCCATCCAGTGGCCGACCTCGTGGGTGGCGGTGTCGCCCTCGTTGTAGTTGCCCGCCGAGCCGCCCGGCAGCGAGGCGTCGAGGACGACCACACCGTCGTCCGACGGGTTGCGGTCGTACGAGGACGGGAAGGTGGCCCAGCCGAGAAGGCCGCCGCCGAGGTTCGCGGTGTAGAAGTTCAGGGCGTCGGGACCGCCCTGACGCAGCGAGGATTTCATCTCCTTCTCGGCGGTCGAGCCCGGCTCGATGCCGTTGTACCAGGAGGCGTTGTCGGTGTAGTCCGTGGCGGCCAGGGCGAACTGGAAGCCGGAGTCCGCGTTGCCGGTGCCCTGGCCGCCGAAGCCGGAGTTGAGGACATCGAGCTGGTTCGCGATGTCGGTGGCCGAAAGCTTGCCGGTGGCGCCGTCGTGGATGACGTGGAAGTAGACCGGGATGGTCGTGGTGGTGGCCGTGGCCGTGGCCGAGAGCCTGCCGTTCTTGCGCAGCTTGTCGAGTCTGCGCTCCAGATCCGCGTGCATGGCCTTGGCCTTGGCCGCGCTGACCTCGTTCGGCTCGGCCTTGTGGTCGCTGCCCTTGACCTTGCGGGCCGAACTGACCTGCTCGTCCTCGCAGTCGGTGGCCGCGGACGAGGGCGCCGCGGCGATCGCCGAGCCGCCGGGGGCGGCGAGGGGGCTCAGGGCGAGAGTTCCGGCCACCAGGGCCGAACCGATGAAGCGCCTGCGCAGACGCGGAGATATGGCGGGAAGAGCACGCATGTGGGGACTCCTGGGGGACGAGGGCGGGAGGGACTTCCTCACTGCCGCCGGGAGATTACGTGCCCACGTCAGTGATCGACGAGATGTGATCAGGCCTGCTGAACCATCAGGCAAAAGGGGACAACCACAAGAAACTTTCCTGCCTCCTCCCAGGTTTGAGGCGAGGTTGATGCGAATGCCGTCACCGTGGCGGGCGGTGTGTCCGGGTTCGGCATGCGGAACACACCACCCGCCGTGACGCGGTGATCCGATGTCAGCACATCGGAAGTTGGCTTGAAATCGACCCTCAGTTCACCGGCTGGTACACCCGCTCCACCCGCTGTGTCCCGGTCTGTGTGCGGTACGAACGGGTCCACTCGGAAGTGGCGTCCACGTGCGTCTTGTCCGAAAGGACGTAGTAGTCCATCTGCGTGTGGTCCGGGGTCACGTTCAGCACGCCGTAGCCGTGGCTGTCCATGTCCACCCACTTCACATGGCGGTTGGCCGCCCGGACCGCACCGGCCGCGAGCAGCGAGACGGTGTGCGGGTCGACGCCGAGGTAGTCGTCGATGTTGTCCGAGGTGACCGAGGTGACGACGAACTCGGACGCGACCGACCGGGAGAAGAAGGGATACAGGCCGGCCTTCTGCGGTACGTCGTTGGCCCAGGCCATGTGGATGTCACCGGTCAGGAAGACGGTGTCGTCGATGCCGTGGTCCGCGAGGTGCGCGAGCAGTTCCTTGCGGTCGTCGGTGTAGCCGTCCCACTGGTCGACGTTCACCGCGATGCCCTCCTTGGGCAGACCAAGCAATTCGGCCAGCGGTGCCAGGAACTGGGCCGGTACCGAACCGAAGGCGACCGGCGAGATCATCACCGAGGTGCCGACCAGCTTCCACTGCGCCTGGGACTGCACGAGCCCCTTCTTCAGCCAGTCGAGCTGCGCGCGGCCGGTGATCGTACGCTCCGGATCGTCCACCGCGCCGCTGCCGATGGACGCCTGCTCGGAGCGGAAGGAACGCAGGTCGAGCAGGTGGAGATCGGCCAGCTTCCCGTAGCGGATGCGCCGGTAGACCGTTCCCTCGGTCGCGGGCCGGACCGGCATCCACTCGAAGTAGGCCTGCTTGGCGGCCCGTATCCGCTCGGCGTACGGGCCCTCGGTCTCCGGCGTGTGGTTCTCGGCGCCGCCCGACCAGGCGTCGTTGGCGACCTCGTGGTCGTCCCAGATCGCGATCACCGGGTGGCGCGCGTGCACGGCCTGCAGATCGGCGTCCGTCTTGTACCTGCCGTGCCGCAGCCGGTAGTCGGCGAGCGTGACGATCTCGTGCGCGGGCTGGTGCGGCCGCAGCACGTCGTCCGTGGCCGGGTAGCCGCCGCTCTTGTACTCGTATATGTAGTCGCCGAGGTGCAGCACCGCGTCCAGGTCCTGGCGGGCGGCGAGATGGCGGTACGCGGAGAAGTAGCCCGCCTCGTAGTTGGCGCAGGAGACGACGCCGAAGCGGACGTTCGAGGCGTCCGACTCGTAGGCGGGGGCCGTGCGGGTGCGGCCCGTCGGTGAGGTGGTGGGGCCGGCTATGAAGCGGAAGTAGTAGTCGGTGGCGGGGCGCAGGCCGCGCACATCGGCCTTGACGGTGTGGTCGCTCGCGGCCCGAGAGGTCTGGGTGCCCTGTGCGACGATCCGGGCGAAGGCCTTGTCCTCGGCGAGTTCCCAGCGCACCTCGGTGTCGGCGCCCGCCCCGGAACCGGGGGTGGCGTCATGGCTCGGTGTCACGCGGGTCCACAGCAGGATGCCGTCCGGCAGCGGATCGCCGGAGGCGACACCGTGCAGGAAGGCGGGGGCCTCGGCGGCCACGGCGGGCAGTGCGCCGGCCACGAGCGGTGCGGCCACGGCGGCGGTCGCGGCGGCCTTGACGACCGTACGACGGCGGGGATGCGAGGCGGAGTTCGCCCGGTCTGGGTTATGGAGTCTACTGGTCACGGGCGCTGATATTACTGATCGGTAGAACAGAAGAGCGGGCGAACCGGGAAAGTTCGCCCGCTCTTCGACTACCCTTCGCGCGCGGCTACTTGGTGACGCCCGCTTCCTTCAGCGCCGCGGCCCAGGCCTCCGGGCTCGCCGGTGTCTCGATCTTCTTGTTGTTGATCTTGATGGTCGGCGTGCCCGTGACGTCCTCGGCGGCCTGGAACGAGTCGCTCATCTTCACCGCCCACGGGTCGTACGTCCCGCTCTCGACGTCCTTCCGGAAGTCCTTGTTGTCCTTCAGTGCCTCCACGGTGTCCGCCACCTCGATCAGGTAGTCGTCCTTCGCGAAGTCGTCGGTGGACTCGGCGGGGTGGTACTCCTTCGAGTACAGCGCCGCCTTGTACTCCAGGAAGGCCTCGGGGCTGACGTTCAGCGCCGCGCCCAGCGCGCTCAGCGCGTTCTTCGAGCCCTCACCGGTGAGGTTGTTGTCGAGGAAGGTGCCGATCGTGAAGGAGAGCTTGTAGTCGCCGTCCTTCATGCCCTTGTCGATGGCCTCGCCGATCGACTGCTCCATCGAGGCGCAGGCCGGGCAGCGGGGGTCCTCGTAGAGGTGGACGGTGTTGTCCTTCGCGTCACCGATGGTGACGGTCGAACCGTTCTTGCCCGAGGCGTTCGCCGGCACGACGACCGCGGCGTCGGCGGCCTTGTCCCAGTGGGACGGCTGGTTCGCCTGCATGATCAGATAGCCGGCGCCGCCCGCGACGGCGAGGACACCGATGATGCTCGCGCCGACGATGAGCTGCCGGCGTGCCTTGTCCTTCTTGGCCTGCAGCTCCCGCTCGGCCCGCAGCCGCTCGCGTGCCGCCGCCTTGGCCTGCTGGCTGTTGCGCTTGCTCATGACTTCAGTCTCCGTAAAACGTGAAAAGGATGGTTCTGCCCGGCCGGTGACCCGCCAAGCGGCCGTCCGCGCGGGGCGGAGGGGCTCGGCTCAGCAGGCGGCCGGCCGCGGCGGACCGCGCCGGCCCACGCAGTGGGCGATGAGCAGCGGAGACAGGGAGCGCGGCTGCCGCGCGGCGCGCGGCAGCGGGCGTACGCGCGCGGGCCGCGAGGTGACCGCGGCCACCGCGATCGCCAGCGGCCGGAAGGCCACCGCGGCCATCGCCCGCACCAGCTGGGCGAAGGCCCGCTCACCGCGCCGCAGCCAGGCCGCGGCGCCCAGGCCGATGGCGATGTGGGCGGCGAGCAGGTACCAGGCGGCCGCGGGATCGGCCGAGGCGAGCAGCTCCGAGGCCGGCCCGGGGCCCGCGCCCGCGACCTGCGCGAGCGGGGCGCCCACCTCGGAGCCGCCGCACAGGACGTCGAAGCCGAAGGAGCGCAGGGTGCCGGTGACCGGGCCGCCGGTCTGCCCGTAGCAGACGTGCTGGCCGGTGGTGAAGACCGTGTCCGCGGCGAGTTCGAGCGGCACCACGAGCGCCGCGATCGACCAGAAGCCGCGCTCGCGTCCGGCGAGCAGATACGCGAGCACGAACACGCCCCCCGCCACCGCGGCGAGCGTGCCGAGCGGCAGCGGGACCTGGGAGAGCAGCACATGGGAAGCCGCGGACAGCGTCACGACCAGGGCCGTGAAGAGCGCCGCCCGCAGCATTCTCGGCTGCGTCCCAGACATGTCCATCCCCGCGAGTCTGCCAGACGGAAGCGTAAAGCCCGCTTCAGTGGTTCCTGTGAGCGCTCGGACCCTTGGAAGCTGTTGTCGGACCCCGCTTCCTACAGACCCGGAATCCGACCGTTACGGAACAGGTCGACGAAGATCTGGTGGTCCTGGCGGGCCCGCGCCCCGTACGCGTGCGCGAACTCCACGAGGAGGGGTGCGAAGCCCTCCTCGTCCGCGGCGATCGCGGCGTCGATGGCGCGCTCGGTGGAGAAGGGCACGAGGCCCGTGTAGCCGCTCTCGTCGTCCGCCGCCGCGTGCATCGTGGCGGTCGCCCGGCCCAGGTCAGCGACCACGGCCGCGATCTGCTCCGGATCGTCCATGTCCGACCAGTCCAGGTCCACGGCGTACGGCGAGACCTCCGCGACCAGCTGGCCCGCGCCGTTTAGCTCGGTCCAGCCCAGCCACGGGTCCGCGTGCGCCTGCAGGGCGCGCTGCGAGATCACCGTGCGGTGGCCCTCGTGCCGGAAGTACGAGCGGATCGCCTGGTCCGTGATGTGCCGCGAGACAGCGGGCGTCTGGGCCTGCTTCAGGTAGATCACGACATCGTTCTCGAGGGCGTCCGAATTGCCTTCGAGCAGGATGTTGTACGACGGGAGCCCGGCCGATCCGATGCCGATCCCGCGCCGCCCCACCACGTCCTTGACGCGGTAGGAGTCGGGGCGGTCCAGGGAGGACTCGGGAAGGGTCTCCAGATAGCCGTCGAAGGCGGCGAGTACCTTGTAGCGGGTGGCCGCGTCCAGCTCGATCGAGCCGCCGCCGGGCGCGAAGCGGCGCTCCCAGTCACGGATCTCGGTCATCGAGTCGAGCAGCGAGAAGCGGGTCAGCGAGCGGGCGTCGCGCAGCGCCTTCAGGAGCGGGCCCTCGGCGGTGTCGAGGGTGAAGGGCGGCACCTCGTCGTCCTTGGCGCCGGTCGCGAGCCGGTGGATGCGCTCGCGGTAGGCCGCCGCGTAGATCGTCACCAGCTCGGAGATCTGCTCGTCGCTGAGCGCCTTCGCGTAGCCGAGCAGCGCGACGGAGGCGGCGAAACGCTTGAGATCCCAGGTGAAGGGGCCGACGAAGGCCTCGTCGAAGTCGTTGACATTGAAGATCAGGCGGCCCGTGGAGTCCATGTAGGTGCCGAAGTTCTCCGCGTGCAGGTCGCCGTGGATCCACACCCGCCCGGTGCGCTCGTCGAGGAACGGGCCGCCGTGCACCTCGCGCTCCAGGTCGCGGTAGAACAGGCAGGCGGTGCCGCGGTAGAAGGCGAAGGCGGAGGCCGCCATCTTGCGGAACTTCACCCGGAACGCCGCCGGATCCGCGGCGAGCAACTCACCGAACGCGGTGTCGAAGACGGCGAGGATCTGCTCGCCGCGCTCGCCGGCGTCCGTCTGCGTGACCGACATTCCTGGTGCCTCCTGGTGCATGAACCTCGGGACAGATGTTCCGCCCGTACCAACGCTCGAAGGTACCCCCGAGTGCCCGCGGTCTGTCAGTGGCCGGACGTAGACTTCATGGCCGTCACCCCCATCAGTCGCCCGCCCGTCACCCGACCACCACCCCTCATCGGGGCGCTTCACGCCACAGTGTTCGATTCAAGTTATTCCGGAGGTCCTCGACCGTGACCAAGCCGCCGTTCACGCACCTGCACGTGCACACCCAGTACTCGCTCCTGGACGGTGCCGCGCGGCTCAAGGACATGTTCAAGGCGGCGGGCGACATGGGCATGACGCATATCGCCATGTCCGACCACGGCAACCTGCACGGGGCGTATGACTTCTTCCACTCCGCGAAGGGCGCGGGCATCACCCCGATCATCGGCATCGAGGCCTATGTCGCCCCGGAGTCCCGGCGCAACAAGCGCAAGATCCAGTGGGGCCAGCCGCACCAGAAGCGCGACGACGTCTCCGGTTCGGGTGGTTACACCCACAAGACGATCTGGGCGGCGAACAAGACCGGGCTGCACAACCTCTTCAAGCTGTCCTCGGACGCGTACGCCGAGGGCTGGCTGCAGAAGTGGCCCCGGATGGACAAGGAGACGATCTCCCAGTGGTCCGAGGGCCTGATCGCCTCCACCGGCTGCCCCTCCGGTGAGCTGCAGACCCGGCTGCGCCTCGGCCAGTACGAGGAGGCCCGCAAGGCCGCCGGCGAGTACCAGGACATCTTCGGCAAGGACCGGTACTTCCTGGAGCTGATGGACCACGGCATCGAGATCGAGCGCCGCGTCCGCGACGACCTCCTGAAGATCGGCAAGGAACTGGGCATCCCGCCCCTGGTCACCAACGACTCGCACTACACCTACGCGCACGAGGCCACCGCCCACGACGCCCTGCTGTGCATCCAGACCGGCAAGAACCTCAGCGATCCGGACCGCTTCCGCTTCGACGGCACCGGCTACTACCTGAAGTCGACCGAGGAGATGTACGCCATCGACTCCTCGGACGCCTGGCAGGAGGGCTGCGCCAACACCCTCCTGGTGGCCGAGCAGATCGACACCACCGGCATGTTCGAGAAGCGCGACCTCATGCCGAAGTTCGACATCCCGGAAGAGGGCTACACCAACGTCACCTGGTTCAAGGAGGAAGTGCGGCGCGGCATGCACCGCCGCTTCCCGAACGGCATCCCGGAGGACCGCCAGAAGCAGGCGGACTACGAGATGGACATCATCATCCAGATGGGGTTCCCGGGGTACTTCCTCGTCGTCGCCGACTTCATCATGTGGGCGAAGAACAACGGCATCGCGGTGGGCCCGGGCCGAGGCTCCGCGGCCGGTTCGATCGTGGCGTACGCGATGGGCATCACCGACCTCGACCCGATCGAGCACGGACTGATCTTCGAGCGCTTCCTCAACCCCGAGCGCGTCTCCATGCCCGATGTCGACATCGACTTCGACGAGCGCAGGCGCGTCGAGGTGATCAGGTACGTGACGGAGAAGTACGGCGCCGACAAGGTCGCCATGATCGGCACGTACGGCAAGATCAAGGCGAAGAACGCGATCAAGGACTCCGCCCGCGTCCTCGGCTACCCGTACGCGATGGGCGACCGCCTCACCAAGGCCATGCCCGCCGACGTGCTCGGCAAGGGCATCGACCTCTCCGGCATCACCGACCCCTCGCACCCGCGCTACAGCGAGGCCGGCGAGATCCGGGCGATGTACGAGAACGAGCCGGACGTCAAGAAGGTCATCGACACCGCGAAGGGCGTCGAGGGCCTGGTCCGGCAGATGGGCGTGCACGCGGCAGGCGTGATCATGTCCAGCGAACCGATCATCGACCACGCCCCGGTCTGGGTGCGGCACACCGACGGTGTGACCATCACACAGTGGGACTACCCGCAGTGTGAATCGCTCGGCCTGATCAAGATGGACTTCCTGGGCCTCAGGAACCTCACGATCATGGACGACGCCGTCAAGATGGTGAAGGCGAACAAGGGCATCGAGCTCGACATGCTCTCGCTGCCGCTCGACGACCCCAAGACCTACGAACTGCTCTGCCGCGGTGACACGCTGGGCGTCTTCCAGTTCGACGGCGGCCCGATGCGTTCGCTGCTGCGCCAGATGCAGCCCGACAACTTCGAGGACATCTCCGCCGTGTCGGCCCTGTACCGACCGGGCCCGATGGGCATGAACTCGCATACGAACTACGCGGAGCGCAAGAACGGCCGCCAGGAGATCACGCCGATCCACCCGGAGCTCGAAGAGCCCCTGAAGGAGACGCTCGGCCTGACCTACGGCCTCATCGTGTACCAGGAGCAGGTGCAGAAGGCCGCCCAGATCATCGCGGGCTACTCGCTCGGCGAAGCCGACATCCTGCGCCGCGTGATGGGCAAGAAGAAGCCCGAGGAACTGGCGAAGAACTTCACCATCTTCCAGGAGGGTGCCAAGAAGAACGGCTACTCGGACGCGGCGATCCAGGCGCTCTGGGACGTTCTGGTGCCCTTCGCCGGATACGCGTTCAACAAGGCGCACTCGTCCGCGTACGGACTTGTCACCTACTGGACCGCCTACCTCAAGGCGAATTACCCGGCCGAGTACATGGCCGCCCTTCTCACCTCGGTGAAGGACGACAAGGACAAGTCGGCCGTCTACCTGAACGAATGCCGCCGCATGGGCATCAAGGTGCTCCCGCCGAATGTCAACGAATCCGAGCCGAACTTCGCGGCACAGGGCGACGACGTCATTCTCTTCGGGCTTTCCGCAGTGCGTAACGTCGGTACGAATGTCGTCGAGTCGATCATCCGCAGCCGCAAGGCGAAAGGGAAGTACGCCTCCTTCCCCGACTACCTCGACAAGGTCGAGGCCGTCGCCTGCAACAAGCGCACCACGGAATCCCTGATCAAGGCCGGCGCCTTCGACGAGATGGGCCACACCCGCAAGGGCCTCACCGCGCAGTACGAGCCGATGATCGACAACGTCGTACAGGTCAAGCGGAAGGAGGCCGAGGGACAGTTCGACCTCTTCGGCGGCATGGGCGACGAGGACGGCGGGGACGAGCCGGGCTTCGGGCTCGATGTCGAGTTCTCCACCGAGGAGTGGGAGAAGACCTACCTCCTCGCGCAGGAGCGGGAGATGCTCGGCCTCTACGTCTCCGACCACCCGCTCTTCGGCCTGGAGCATGTCCTCATGGACAAGGCCGACGCGGGTATCGGGCAGCTCACCGGCGGCGACTTCTCCGACGGCGCGGTCGTCACCATCGGCGGCATCATCTCCGGGCTTCAGCGCAAGATGACCAAGCAGGGCAACGCCTGGGCGATCGCCACCGTGGAGGACCTCGCGGGCTCCATCGAGTGCATGTTCTTCCCCGCCACCTACCAGCTGGTCTCGACCCAGCTCGTCGAGGACGCCGTGGTCTTCGTCAAGGGCCGCCTGGACAAGCGCGAGGACGTGCCGCGCCTGGTCGCGATGGAACTGCAGGTGCCGGACCTGTCCCACGCGGGCACCAACGCGCCCGTGGTCATCACCATCCCCACGGTCAAGGTCACCCCGCCGATGGTCAGCCGTCTCGGCGAGATCCTCGGCCACCACCGGGGCAACTCCGAGGTGCGGATCAGGCTCCAGGGTGCGCGCAAGACGACCGTGCTGAGGCTCGACCGGCACCGCGTACAGCCGGATCCGGCGCTCTTCGGCGATCTGAAGGTGCTGCTCGGCCCGCAGTGCCTGGCCGGCTGACCGTTCCCGTGTGACCGTCCTCGTACGACCAAGGGGCGCGCCCTTCGCGGGCGCGCCCCTTGCGTGTGCCTGGAACGGGGGCCCTGTCAGGGCCCGGCCGTGTGTCAGTTGTGGCCGAACTTCTTCTGCTTCTTACTGCGCTCAGCGAACTGCGATGGGCTCGGCGCCTGCTCGGCCGTGGATTCCATCTGCTCGGCGCCGCGCTCGCCCGACTGCTGCTGCGCACCGCGCTGCTGCTGGGCGCGCTGCTGCTGACGGTTCTTGTTCTTGGCCATGGTGATCTGCCTCCTGAGGGGGATCTAGGGGCCAGGACCGCGACCAGATTCACATATGCTGACATCACGCGCATTTCAGAGAATTACGGTGTGTGATAAAGGCTGTCGGTGCCGTGTTCGTGTTTACGCCACGCCGAAGATCCAGTTCCGGCCGTTAAGGTCCGTGGCTTCGGGCAGACTCGAAGACAACCCCGTTGTAAACCCGCCCCGCATTCCCGTCGTCCGCGGGAACGCCTCGGGCCTTTTGGGAAGAGGGTGGTACGCGTGGACCGCTGTGTTGTCCTGGTGGACGCCGGATACCTGCTCGGTGCCGCCGCGAGTCTGCTTGCCGGAGAACCCTCACGATCACGGATCACCGTCGATCATGCCGCCCTCATCCAGGCCCTGCGCGAGCGCGCCGAATCCGATACGGAGCAGCCGCTGCTGCGGATCTACTGGTTCGACGGCGCCCCCGACCGCGTACCGCAGCCCGAGCACCGGCGGCTGCGTGTGATGCCCCGCGTCACCGTGCGCCTCGGCGCCCTGACCCGCAGCGACGGGCGCTGGGCACAGAAGGGCGTGGACGCGGCCATGCACGCCGAACTGACCGAGCTCGCGCGCAACCGGGCCTGCTCGGACGTGGTGCTCGTGACCGGGGACGGGGATCTGCTGCCCGGACTGATGTCCGCGAAGGAACACGGCGTCGCCGTGCACCTGTGGGCGGTGCAGGCCGCGGACGGCGACTACAACCAGTCCGAGGACCTGGTCGCCGAGGCCGACGAACGGCGGGTGCTCGACCGTGAGTGGATCACCCGGGCCGTACGGGCCAAGGACATCGGCGGGATCTGCGCACCGCAGCCCGCGCCCCGCCCGGAGATCGCCGCGATCCTCTCGGCGCCGCTCCCGGACTCCTCGCTCGCCGCGGCGGCGGAACGCGCCGCCGGAGCGAGCGAGCAGAATGGTTCCGCCGCCGAGCACGCCTCCGCGGAACGGCACGCGCCGGCGAAGGGCGTGCCCACGCCGAAGGACCTCGCGGCCCTGCGCGGCCCCGGCAGCCAGGCGGCCCAGCACCCCACGAACGCGACCCTGCGCTGGTCCTCCGACAAGGGCTGGATCGACCGGCCGGGCACGGCACCGGAACCGGCCGAGGTCGCCGCACTGCCGACGCTCGCGCAGCTGACGAGCGCGGAGCAGCGCTGGGCGGACCGCGAGGAGGACATCACGACCGTCGGCGGCGACCCGTACGAGGTCGGGCAGGTCTTCGCCCGGCGGTGGCTGGCCCGCCTCCCGGACGCGGAGGGCGACGGCCGCCAGAAACTCTCCGTCCTCTACCCGCGCATCCCGCACCGCATCGACGGCGAGCTCCTGCGCTACGCGGCCCGCTTCGGCCTGCTCGCCCACAAGGACGACCAGATCGACGAGCACGACCGCTACGCGATCCGGGCGGGCTTCTGGCGCGAGATCGACGTCCCGGCGGCGAGCACGAACCCACCGCCCGGCCCCTCGGGCCCGTCCGGCACACCCAGCCCGTCCGGCACCTCCAGTCCGTCCGGCATCTGAGGCCGGGCTCGGGACGGGCCCGGTCCGGCATTCCAGCCCGTCCGGCGTTTGAGGACGAGCGCGTTCAGCGCGATACGGGGGCAGGGGGCGAAGCCCCAACAGGGGGTCCAGGGGGCGAAGCCCCCGGGTGGCCAACCCCATGGCCAACCCAACCTGGGGGAGGCTCAAGGGGTCGAGGCCGTGTGCGGGTCGGTGGGGGGCAGGCAGGGCGCGGCGCGGCCGGGGTGCCGTGCCCACCCTTCCCCAAGCTCTCAACTACGACCCCAAGCTCTTCGAGCAGGGGGTACCCCCTGAGCAGGGGAGACCCCACTCGCCCTGCGGCATGACTGCCCACGGCGGTGGGCACCGCTGCCCACGGAGGTGGGGAGGAGCCCCGTACGCGCACCCGGCCCGGGTGAAACGGGGGCCGGGGGCAAACCAACCCCCTGCGTTCCCGTAGGCTGGCTCGTCGTGAGTGCGCGAGCCCGACCGGACACCGCCGACGCCGTATGCGTCGTGCGTGACCTGGTCAAGACCTACCCCGCCGCACGCGGGCGCCGCGGCGCGCCCGCGACCCCCGAGGTCAGGGCCACCGACGGCATCACCCTCGACGTCCACCGCGGCGAGATCTTCGGCCTGCTCGGCCCCAACGGCGCCGGCAAGTCCACTCTCGTACGCCAGCTCACCGGCCTGATGCGTCCCGACTCCGGCAGCGTGGAGATCCTCGGCCACGACATCGTGCGCCACCCCGAACGCGCCGCCCGCATCCTCGCGTACCTCGGCCAGGAGTCCACCGCCCTCGACGAGCTGACCGTCGCCCTGGCCGCCGAGACCACCGCGAGACTGCGCGGGCTGCCGCTGCGGCAGGCCCGCATCGAGCGGGACGCCGTGATCGAGGAGCTGGGGCTCGGCTCCCTCGCCTCGCGCCCGCTCAAGAAGCTCTCCGGCGGCCAGCGCAGGCTCGCCTGCTTCGCCACCGCACTCGTCGGCGAGCGCTCCCTGCTCGTCCTCGACGAACCCACCACCGGCATGGACCCCGTGGCCCGCCGAGCCGTCTGGGCGGCCGTCGACCGGCGCCGGGCCGAACGCGGAACCACCGTGGTGCTCGT
The DNA here is from genome assembly GCF_047779955.1 of Streptomyces lothianensis. NCBI lineage: Bacteria > Bacillati > Actinomycetota > Actinomycetes > Kitasatosporales > Streptomycetaceae > Streptomyces > Streptomyces lothianensis. The sequence goes on from NZ_JBLMKT010000041.1 coordinate 223,761, forward strand.
GACACACAACGTGATCGAGGCCGAGACCGTACTCGACCGGGTGGCCGTGATCGAGGAGGGCCGGGTCATCGCCTGCGACACCCCCGGCGGCCTCAAGAGCACCGTCGCCGGAGAGGTGCGCCTCGAACTCGTCTGGCGGGAGAAGGCACCCCTGGACGTGCCCGAGGTGTCCGCGCTGCGCGGCTCCGCGCAGGAGACGGGACGGCGCTGGACGCTGCGGCTCGGCCCCGAGGAGGCGCGCGCGGCCGTGGCCGCCGTCACCGGCGGCGCGGCCTTCGCAGCACTCGACGACTTCACCCTGGCCACCCCGAGCCTGGAGGACGTGTACCTCGCGCTCGGCGGCCGGACCGACGGAGCAGAGGGGCTGGTCAAGGCGTGAGCGTGGTGCCTGTCGAGACGGTCGCGGGGCGCACGGCGGCCGGTGCCGCGGTGCGTGCACAGGAGGCCGGGCTGGCGCCGCGCGCGCGGCTGCTGCCCTCGCTCGCCGCCGTGTACCGCGCCCAGCTCTCCCGCGCCCGGGTGGCCCGTATCCCGCTGCTCTTCGTGGCGACCTTCCAGTCCGTCGGCATCATGGTCCTGATGCGCGGGGTCGTGGACGGCGGTTCGGAGGCCCGGGCCGTGGTCGCCGGGTCCTCGGTGCTCGTCGTCGCGTTCGTGGCACTCAATCTGCTCGCGCAGTACTTCGGCCAGCTGCGGGCGAGCGGCGGGCTCGACCACTACGCCACGCTGCCCGTGCCACCCTCGGCCGTGGTGCTCGGAGCGGCGGCCGCGTACGCCTCCTTCACCGCGCCCGGCACCGTCGTCACGGCCGTCGTCGGCAGCGTCCTGTTCGGGCTGCCGATGGCCCATCTGTGGATCCTGCTCGCCGTCATCCCGCTCGCCGGAGCCGCCCTCGCCGGTCTCGGCGCCGCGCTCGGGCTGCTCGCACCGCGGCCCGAGCTCGCCACCCTCCTCGGCCAGCTGGGCATGTCCGCGGCGCTGCTGCTCGGGGTGCTCCCCGCGGACGGCATGCCCACGCTCCTGCAATACGCACGGGACCTGCTGCCCTCCACCTACGGCGTCGAGGCGCTGGCCCGTACCTTCGACACCGGACCCGACTGGACGGCCGTCGTGCGCGACCTCGGGGTCTGTGCGGCGGTCGGCGTGGCCTCCCTGGCCGCCGCGACCTGGGCGTACCGCAGGGCCGCCGTGCGCTGAGCGCCTGTTTCCGAACGCCGCTGCCCCGACCTCCGGGCGAACGACGGGGGTTCGGAAACGGGCTCTGGGCCGCCGGTATCCACCGATCGGCGGCCCACCCCTGGGCGCGCCGACGGCGCCTGGCACGATGGCAGGGTGACCGCACCGCTGACGCCGCCCCACAAGCCGCACCCGAACCAGCCGAGCGTGCCCTGGCAGGCACCGCCGCAGGTGCCCATGGCCTCGTACCACGACGGCGGTCCCGGCTTGCGGACCGAGCTGCGGGACGCGGTCCTGATCGCGCTGGGGACGGCGCTGACCGGTGTGGTGCTCGCCCTGCTGTGGGTCTGGCTGACCCCGCATGTGCCGCTCGTCTCCAACGGCGAGGCCGTCTTCCTCGCGGACACCGAGGGGGAGCAGGCGATCGGCGCCGACGGAACGTTCATCCTGCTCGCGCTTGTCTGCGGCGCGGTCACCGGTGCGCTGGTTTTCCTGCTGCGCAGGCACGGCGGAATCCCGCTCGTGGTCGCGCTGACCGTGGGCGGTGTGCTCGCCTCCGTGGTCGCCTGGCGCCTCGGCCTCGAACTGGGGCCCGGCGACGATGTCGTGGCGCGCGCCAAGGAGGCCGGTGAAGGGGTGCCGTTCGACGCGCCGATCGAACTCGGTGCCAAGGGCGCGCTGATCGCCTGGCCGATCGCCGCGACCGCGGTGCATCTGGCGCTGACGGCGCTGTTCGGGCCGCGCGATCCCGAGCCGCAGCCGGTGCACGCCGCGTGGGACGCCGCTGCCCCGAACCCCGAGGACGGGTACGGGACGCCGCACGCGCCCGGTCAGTAGGAAGCGCCTGGTCGGCCGTTCAGCAGGAAGTGCCTGGTCGGCCGTTCAGCAGGAAGTGCCCGGTCGGCCGTCGGGACAGGCTCGGCCGCGCCCGATCGGCGCGAGCACCGCGTCCGTGAGTTTCGCCAGGTCCGCCGGTGCGAGTTCGACCTCCAGGCCGCGGCGGCCCGCCGAGATGCAGATGGTGTCGTGCGCGCCGGCGGAGTCGTCGAGCACCGTGCGCAGCTTCTTGCGCTGCCCGAGCGGCGAGATCCCGCCCCGTACATAGCCCGTGGTCCGCTCGGCCGCCGCCGGATCGGCCATCGCCGCCCGTTTCCCGGACACGGCGGAGGCGAGCGCCTTGAGGTCGAGGCTGCCGGCGACGGGCACGACCGCCACCGTCAGCGCGCCGTCCACGTCGGCGACGAGCGTCTTGAAGACCCGCTCCGGCGCCACGCCCATCGCCTGCGCGGCCTCCTCGCCGTACGAGGGGCTCGCGGGGTCGTGCTCGTAGCTGTGCACGGTGAACGCGACGCCGGCGGCCGTCAGCGCCACCGTCGCCGGTGTGCCCCCGGCCTGCTGTTTCCTCGACTTCTTCGCCACCGCGTGCTCCCTCAGTTGAGGCTCGTGGGTGCCCGGGTCAGATCGACCGCGGGCAGCGAGGGCAGACTACGGAGCACGGCCGTCTCCGCGCGAAGGAGTTTCAGTTCGCTCTGCAGCCGACTCGCCGTGTCCGGGGCTTCGAGCAGCCGCTGCTTCGCCGGTACGTCGAGCACCGCCGCGGCCGCCACCAGATACGAGACCACCGACGGCTCGTCGGGCAGCTCGGCCCCGGTGGCGAGACTGCGCTCGCGGGCGCCGGCCAGCCGCTTCTGGTACGAGCGGAACGCGCGCAGCACGCCCTCGGCGAGCGCACCCGCCTCCTCGCCCTGCTCCTCGGGCAGCTCCTCCAGCTCCGCGGTCAGATACTCGCCGCTCGCATCGACCGAGAGGATCCGTACGCGGGTGGTGCCGGTCGCGAGGACCTCGAAACTGCCGTCGGCGCGTTCGCGCACGGTGGCCGCGTCGGCGATACAGCCGACCTCGTGGAAGGCCTTCACCGGGTCCTCGCCGAAACCCGCCGCCGGGCCCTTCTCGACCGTGGCGGTCTGGTCGGGCAGGCCGGGCGCGGCCGGGGCGACCTCGTGCCCGTCGCGGATCGCCACGACGGCGAAACGGCGCGGCTCCTCCGCGTCCTCGGGCACGGCCTCGACGAGGTCGCGCATCATGGCCCGGTAGCGCGCCTCGAAGATGTTCAGGGGCAGCACGAGACCCGGGAACAGCACGGTGTTCAGCGGGAAGAGCGGAAGTCGGACGGTGGTCACGGCTCTTTACCTTAGAGCCTGCCCCTGAACGTCAGAGCCTGCCCCCGAGCGCCCCGCTCCGGAGCCTCCTCAGAGCACCCCTCAAAACTCCCTGAGAGCACCCTCCCGGAACTCCCTCAGAGCACCCCCCGGAACTCCCTCAGAGCACCCCTCAAAACTCCCTGAGAGCACCCTCCCGGAACTCCGTCAGAGCCCGCCCCCGGAACCTCCTCGGAGCCCGCCCCCGGACCCCCCGTCGGAGCCCGCCCGCACCGGCCCGCCGACCGCGCCGCGCCCTGCCCACAGCGGGGTGTCCGCCGCCACCTGGAGGCGGATGCCGTCGCGCAGTTCCAGGAACTGGCCCAGCGGGTCGTCCGAGAGCCGGTCCCAGGGGAAGGACGTGGCCTGCCGGCCGGTCATCCGCAGCTGGTCGAGGGCCTCCGGCCAGCGTTCGAGGCGGATCAGGACGTATGTGAGCAGGTTGCGGACCTCGGCCGGATACGGATCGCCGACGGGGTACGCGGCGGAGAGCGCGATGGCGCGGTCGGCGGCTGCGTCGAGGCGCTCGGGGCCGAGCAGCGAGGCCGGTCCCGCCGGTCCGGGAGGCGTGCCCGCGCCGGTCGGCGGCATGTCAGGGACGGATCGGCCCGGAGTCCTGTCCGGGCCGTTGCGGCTCTGCCGGGCGGCCGTGCCGGTCAGGCCGGGCAGGCCCGGCAGGAGCCCCGTGCCGTGCCGTGGGGGCAGCGGGTTGGTGCCGGGGCGTCCCGGCAGCGGGTCCGGGTCGGTCAGATACGGGAGGGCGGCCCGGATCGGAAGGGCGTGCAGGAGCGAGCCGGGCAGCGCGTCCTCGGCGGCCCGCTCGGCGAAGTCGAAGGACTCGCGGTGCGAGCCGTACCAGGCGGCCGAGAGGTACTGCACCGCGGAGGTGTGGCAGCCGTAGTGGTGCGAGGCCCGGCTGGTGGCCTGCTCCCACAGCGTGTCGAAGACGGCACGGGTGGCGTGCGTGCCGCGCGCGTGGTCGAGGGCGAGACGCCAGGGCACCGGATCGCGGGGAGCGCCGTCGGCGGCGGCGCTGATCAACGGCCCGGCATCGCGCAGGAGTTCCGCGTACGCGGGGGAGTCCCAGGCGCGGCCGAGGGCCAGCTCGGCCTTCACGAGCCGGGCGTCCGGATCGTGCGGACGCCCGGCGAGCCAGCGCTCGAACCAGTCGGGGCGGCTGCGGGCGAAGGCCGCCAGGCGCCGGGTGTACAGGTCCCGGTTCTCCCAGGCGGCCTGCTCGCGGGTGGCCGCGAGCAGGGCCGCCGCCGGGCCGTACTCGCCCTGGCCCGCCGCGACCAGGGCGGGGGCGAGGCGGTCGTCGGGTGCATCGAGCAGTACCTCGTCGTCGCCGGGCAGACCGGCGGCCAGGTGCTTGGTGTGCTTCAGCATGCGGGCTGTGCTGATGATCGCGTGGAGCAGTGACATATTGCGGGGGAAGACCGGTGGGCCGGGCGGAAGGTTGTGGCCCCGTTGATAACGGTTTCGTCGCTGTGTCCGTTGCGGGCGCCCAGCCGGTGGCAGGCCGGCTCGGGGCTCGCCTCCGGGCAGCGGCCGGACTGCTCAACCCCTCCGCAGCACCCGCGAGACCCCCGCCGCCACCGTCGTCGCCAGCACCCAGCCGAGCAGGATCAGTGATGAGGCCAGCCACTGCCATCCGCCCGCCATCCGCCAGTGGCCCTCCTGGCCGAGGTTGATGACCGGGAGGATCAGGTCGAGGGTGTGGATGACCGAGTTGTACGCGGGGCCCTCGCCGATCCTCATCTCCTCGGGCTCGTAGTACGAGAAGACCCAGCCGCCCAGCGCCCACAGGACCGCCATCCAAAGCGCCGCCCGGCCCGGCCGGTACCCGTACGCGACCATCCAGTCCTGCGCGTACCCCCAGAGTTTGCCCGCGAGCGGCAGGGTCTGGCGGCGGCGGCGCTGTTTGGCGAGGAGCACCTCGCGGGCCTCGGAGTCCTCGCCGGTGGCGCGCAGGACGGAGGCGAGGCGTTCGTACGGCTCCGGGTTGTACTCGGGGGTGGCGGCCTCGACCCAGGCAAGCCGCTCGGAGAGCGGGAAACGGTCGACCGGGATGAGGTTGTCGTAGGCGAAACCGTTCATCTCCAGATGCCCGGGGCCCGGCCAGCTCGCCGACGCGTCGCGCAGGTTCGTCACCTTCGCACCCGAGAGCACCACCTTGCCGCCCTGCGGCCGCTCGCCGAGGAAGCGCAGCTCGGAGGTGTGCACCCGGCGCAGCGCGAGCTGGTGTTCCTCGCCCATGTACAGGCGCGCCCGGTCCAGGTCGATGGCGTCGGCGAAGCGCCCGTCGTCGAGCCGGATGCCGCCGCGGCATTCGAAGTGCTGGACGCGGGTGCCGTGCGCCGGGGTGGCACCCGCCGTGTACATCGGGTCGGAGACGGCGGCGGGGGTCAGGTACAGGCTGCGTTCGACGGTGAGCTGCGGTGCGTTGAGTGCGTACTTGCCCGCCTCGTTGAGCAGCCGGCTGCCGCGCAGGCTGAGCGAGACGCCGACCTTCGCGCCGCGCATCCGGAACTCGCCGTAGGACTCGATGAGCTCGGCCTGTAAGTCCTGGCCGACGGAGAGTCCGTCCGCGTCGATGGTGCGGTCGTTGCGGTCATGGTGCACGACGGCCTGGCTGAGCAGCAGGTCCGTGCCGATCCGGGCGTCGCAGAGGCGGATGCCGCGGTGCACCCGGCAGCGCGGCAGATGCAGATCGCCCTCCGTGTGCAGCCGGGTGGCCTCCAGGCGGGGGATCGAGCAGTTCGACAGGCGCAGGGTGGTGAAGCGGGTCTCGGGGAGCAGGACCTCCTTCTCGAAGCGGCAGTCCTTCATCTCGACGTACGGCGTGACGGTGCCGCCCGCGACATCGAGATAACCGGTGACACGCACCCCCGTCAGCTTGATCGCGGAGACCCGGCCGTCGAGGGCGGGCGGGCCCGCGAGCATGAGCATGCAGATGACCCGGGCCCGTACGCTGCGCTCCTCGCCCCAGTGGTAGACGCCGTGCGGATCGTCGACCAACGGATTGCCCGTGGAGAGCTTGTACCGCGAGCCGTTCCGGAACGCCTGCCACATCCCGACCTCGGCCGGTGTCAGGTCGTCCGGCATCTCGATGGCCACGTCTGCCCGTCCCTCCCCGTACGCGCGCGAACACCTGTTGCATGGGTACGGATGTGATGCCCCGGCCCGTAACCGTCCGAACACCACTGGTGCCGGAGATCCTGACGTGGTGAGCGTGCCTGTATCAGCCAGTGGATACCTGCGACGGCGGCGCGTGCCGGTCTGAGAGAATTGGCCACGTGATCTCTCGAATCGACCTGCGCGGCGGCGCCCTCCCCGAGGGCCCCGCACTGCGTGACCTGCTGCCCCGTGCCGACTTCGACGTCGCGGCCGCCCTGGACAAGGTGCGTCCGATCTGCGAGGACGTGCATCATCGCGGGGACGCGGCGCTGGTCGAGTACGCGCAGAGGTTCGACGGCGTGCGGCTGGAGAGCGTACGGGTGCCTGCCGAGGCCCTCGACAAGGCACTCGTCGAGCTGGACCCGCAGGTCAGGGCCGCCCTGGAGGAGTCGATCAAGCGGGCCCGCACGGTGCACCGCGAGCAGCGCCGCGCCCCGCACACCACCCAGGTGGTGCCCGGCGGCAGCGTGACCGAGAAGTGGGTTCCGGTCGAGCGCGTCGGCCTGTACGCGCCCGGCGGCCGCTCCGTCTACCCCTCGTCCGTGATCATGAACGTGGTGCCCGCGCAGGAGGCCGGCGTCGAGTCGATCGCGCTCGCCAGCCCCGCGCAGGCGGAGTTCGGCGGCCTGCCGCACCCGACGATCCTCGCGGCCTGTGCGCTGCTCGGGGTCGACGAGGTGTACGCCGCAGGGGGCGCCACCGCCGTCGCGATGTTCGCGTACGGCACCGAGTCCTGCCCGCCCGCGAACATGGTGACCGGCCCCGGCAACATCTGGGTCGCGGCCGCCAAGCGTTACTTCACCGGGAAGATCGGCATCGACGCGGAGGCGGGCCCGACCGAGATCGCGGTCCTCGCCGACGACACCGCCGACCCGGCGCACATCGCCGCCGACCTGATCAGCCAGGCCGAACACGACCCGCTGGCCGCCGCCGTCCTCGTCACGGACAGCGAGGCGCTCGCCGAGGCCGTGGAGCGCGAGCTCGAGCCGCAGGTCGCCGCCACCAAGCACATCGACGACCGGATCGTCCCGGCACTCAAGGGCCGCCAGTCCGCGATCGTGCTCGTCGGCTCCCTGGAGGACGGCCTGAAGGTCGTCGACGCCTACGGCGCCGAGCACCTGGAGATCCAGACCGCCGACGCCACCGCCGTGGCCGACCGCGTCCGCAATGCCGGCGCGATCTTCGTCGGCCCCTGGGCGCCTGTCTCGCTCGGCGACTACGCGGCCGGATCCAACCACGTCCTGCCCACCGGCGGCTGCGCCTGCCACTCCTCGGGCCTGAGCGTGCAGTCCTTCCTGCGCGGCATCCACATCGTCGACTACTCGCGCGAGGCCCTCGCCGACGTGGCGCACCACGTGGTGACGCTCGCCGAGGCCGAGGACCTGCCCGCGCACGGTGCGGCGATCAAGGCAAGGTTCGGCTGGAAGGTTCCCGGCAAGTGAGCACGATCGGCAACACGCCCGCGTCCCCCTGGGACGAACTACCCATCCGGGACGAACTGAAGGGCAAGTCCCCGTACGGCGCCCCTCAGCTGGACGTGCCCGTACGCCTCAACACCAACGAGAACCCGTACCCGCTGCCCGAGCCCCTCGTGCGGCGGATCGCCGAGCGCGTCACCGAGGCGGCCCGGAACCTCAACCGATACCCCGACCGCGACGCGGTCGAGCTGCGCACCGAGCTGGCCCGCTACCTGACCCGTACCACCGGCTACGAGGTCACCACGGCGAACGTCTGGGCGGCCAACGGGTCCAACGAGGTCATCCAGCAGCTCCTGCAGACCTTCGGCGGCCCCGGCCGCAGCGCCATCGGCTTCGAACCCTCGTACTCCATGCACGGGCTGATCTCCCGCGGCACCGGCACGGCCTGGATCTCCGGGCCGCGCGGCGCGGACTTCACCCTCGACGTCGAGGCCGCCACGAAGGCGATCGCCGAGAACGCGCCGGACGTCACCTTCATCACCTCGCCCAACAACCCGACGGGCACCGCGGTCGAGCCGGAGACGGTGCTCGCGCTGTACGAGGCCGCACAGGCCGCCAAGGCGACCACTGCCGGGGCGCTCGTCGTGGTCGACGAGGCGTACATCGAGTTCAGCCACGGCGACTCGCTCCTGGAGCTGCTCGAAGGACGGCCGAACCTCGTCGTCTCGCGCACCATGTCGAAGGCCTTCGGCGCCGCGGGCCTGCGCCTGGGCTATCTCGCCGCGCACCCCGCGGTGGTGGACGCGGTGCAGCTCGTACGGCTTCCGTACCACCTGTCGGCCGTCACCCAGGCCACCGCGCTCGCGGCCCTGGAGCACACCGACACGCTGCTCGGCTATGTGGAGCAGCTGAAGCAGGAGCGCGACCGGATCGTCGACGGGCTGCGCGCGCTCGGCTACGAAGTCACCCCCTCCGACGCCAACTTCGTGCAGTTCGGACGGTTCGACGGCGAGGGGGGCGCCCACGCCGCCTGGCAGCAGATCCTCGACCGGGGCGTCCTGGTCCGGGACAACGGCGTACCGGGCCGGCTGCGGGTGACCGCGGGCACGCCCGAGGAGAACGACGCGTTCCTCGACGCGGTACGAGATCTCAAGAAGGAGCAGGAGCACAGGTCATGAGCCGCATCGGACGCGTGGAGCGCACCACCAAGGAGACCTCGGTCGTCGTCGAGATCGACCTCGACGGCACCGGGAAGGTCGATGTGTCGACCGGAGTCGGCTTCTACGACCACATGCTCGACCAGCTCGGCCGGCACGGCCTGTTCGACCTCACGGTGAAGACCGAGGGCGATCTGCACATCGACTCGCACCACACCATCGAGGACACCGCGCTCGCCCTCGGCGCCGCCTTCAAGCAGGCGCTCGGCGACAAGGTCGGCATCTACCGCTTCGGCAACTGCACCGTCCCGCTCGACGAGTCCCTCGCCCAGGTCACCGTCGACCTGTCCGGCCGCCCGTACCTCGTGCACACCGAGCCCGAGAACATGGCGCCGATGATCGGCAGTTACGACACGACGATGACCCGGCACATCCTGGAGTCCTTCGTCGCCCAGGCGCAGATCGCCCTGCACGTGCACGTCCCCTATGGGCGCAACGCCCACCACATCGTCGAGTGCCAGTTCAAGGCGCTGGCCCGCGCGCTGCGCTACGCCTCGGAGCGCGACCCGCGTGCGGCCGGCATCATCCCCTCCACGAAGGGCGCGCTGTAACCATGAACGGCACTTCGACCCTCCTGATCGTCCTCGGCCTGTTCCTGCTCGGCGGCGTCATCTCCTTCGTCAAGCAGGGCATGTCCAAGGGCCTGGTCACCCTGCTCTCGATCGGCGCCGGGATGTCGCTGCTCGCCGGCATCCTGCGCCTGGAGGTGTGGACCTGATGACCGTCTCCGCTTCCTCCAGGAAGAAGGTCGTCGTCTTCGACTACGGCTTCGGCAACGTCCGCTCCGCCGAGCGCGCCCTCGCCCGCGTCGGCGCGGACGTCGAGATCACCCGCGACTTCGACAGGGCGATGAACGCCGACGGGCTCCTCGTGCCCGGCGTCGGCGCCTTCGAGGCCTGCATCAAGGGCCTCAGGAAGGCCCGCGGCGACTGGATCGTGGACCGCCGTCTGTCCGGCGGCCGCCCGGTGATGGGCATCTGCGTCGGCATGCAGATCCTGTTCGAGCGCGGCATCGAGCACGGCGTGGAGACCGAGGGCCTCGACGAATGGCCCGGCACGGTCGGCCCGCTCCAGGCCGACGTGGTTCCGCACATGGGCTGGAACACCGTCGAGCCCGCGGAAGGCTCCCGGCTCTTCGAGGGCCTGGACGCCGACGCCCGCTACTACTTCGTGCACTCCTACGCGGCCCACGACTGGACCCTGGAAGTCACCAACCCCGCCATCGCCGCCCCGCTCGTCACCTGGGCCACCCACGGCAAGCCCTTCGTGGCCGCCGTGGAGAACAGCGCGCTGTGGGCCACCCAGTTCCACCCCGAGAAGTCCGGCGACGCCGGTGCGCAGCTCCTGACCAACTGGATCGGAACCCTCTGATGCCCTCCTCGCAGAAGCTCGAACTCCTCCCCGCCGTCGACGTCCGCGACGGCCAGGCCGTCCGCCTCGTGCACGGCGAATCCGGTACGGAGACCTCGTACGGCTCCCCGCTGGAGGCCGCCCTCGCATGGCAGAACGCGGGCGCCGAGTGGCTGCATCTGGTCGACCTCGACGCCGCCTTCGGCACCGGCGACAACCGCGCCCTGATCGCCGAGGTCACCGGCGCCATGGACATCAAGGTCGAGCTCTCCGGCGGCATCCGCGACGACGCCTCGCTCGAAGCCGCGCTCGCCACCGGCTGCACCCGCGTCAACCTCGGCACCGCCGCCCTGGAGACCCCCGAGTGGGTCGCCAAGGTCATCGCCTCGCACGGCGACCGGATCGCCGTCGGGCTCGACGTACGCGGTACGACGCTGCGCGGCCGCGGCTGGACCCGCGACGGCGGCGACCTGTACGAGACCCTGGAGCGCCTCAACTCCGAGGGCTGCGCCCGCTATGTCGTCACCGACATCGCCAAGGACGGCACCCTGCAGGGCCCCAACCTGGAGCTGCTGCGCAATGTCTGCGCGGCGACGGACCGCCCGGTCGTCGCCTCCGGCGGTGTCTCCTCCCTCGACGACCTGCGCGCCATCGCCTCCCTCGTGCCGCTCGGCGTCGAGGGTTCGATCGTCGGCAAGGCGCTCTACGCCAAGCAGTTCACGCTGCAGGAGGCGCTGGAGGCTGTGTCCGTATGAGCGAGGTGGAGCGAGCGACCGGCGTGCAGCGCGTACAGAGCGGCAGCCCCTGGGAGGACGCCTTCGGTTTCGCGCGCGCCGTGGCCGCGGGTGACCGCGTGGTGGTCGGCGGAACGACCTCGTTCCGCGGCTCGGTCCTGCACGGCGAGGGCGATCCGTACGAACAGACCCGGGTCGCCATCGCGAACGGCGTCGAGGCGCTGGGCGCGTTCGGGCTCGACGCCTCGCATGTCATCCGCACCCGCGTCTTCCTCACCCATGCGCGGGACGCCGAGGCCGTGGGCCGCGCCCACAAGGAGGCCTTCGACGCCGTACGTCCCGTCACGACCTTCGCGGTGGTCACCGGCTTCGTCGACCCGCGCATCCTGGTCGAGGTGGAGCTGGAGGCCTTCGACCCGCGATCCGACGAGCACGAGGAAGCGCTCTGGGCGGCTGCCGCCCAGGACCTCACCGAGGAGTCCGATCAGTCATGACCCTGGCGGTACGTGTGATCCCCTGCCTGGACGTCGACAACGGCCGGGTCGTCAAGGGTGTCAACTTCCAGAACCTGCGCGATGCGGGCGACCCGGTCGAGATGGCCAAGGTCTACGACGCCGAAGGTGCCGACGAGCTGACCTTCCTCGACATCACCGCCTCCTCCGGCAACCGCGAGACCACCTACGACGTGGTCCGCCGCACCGCCGAACAGGTCTTCATCCCGCTCACGGTCGGCGGCGGAGTCCGTACGGCCGAGGACGTGGACAGGCTGCTCCGCGCGGGCGCGGACAAGGTCGGCGTCAACACGGCCGCCATCGCGCGGCCCGAGCTGATCCGTGAGATCGCCGAGCGCTTCGGACGGCAGGTCCTCGTCCTGTCGGTCGACGCGCGCCGTACCTCCTCCGGGTCCTTCGAGGTCACCACGCACGGCGGCCGCAAGTCCGCCGGGATCGACGCCGTCGAGTGGGCGCATCGGGCGGCCGAACTGGGCGCGGGCGAGATCCTGCTCAACTCGATGGACGCGGACGGGACGAAGGACGGCTACGACATCGAGATGATCGAGGCCGTCCGCAAGCACGTCACCGTTCCCGTGATCGCCTCGGGCGGAGCGGGCAGGCTCGCGGATTTCGCCCCGGCTGTGGGCGCCGGAGCGGACGCCGTCCTCGCGGCGTCCGTGTTCCACTTCGGTGATCTGCGGATCGGGGAGGTCAAGGGCGCGTTGCGCGGGGCCGGGTATCCGGTGCGGTGAGTCCGGCTCCGACCGAACACCGCGGGGGCTGAACAGAAATCGCTTGCCGGGTACGTGAATTGGCCTGGACCATAGCCGTCCGTGACCTCTGACACGTCCCGGCAGGCGAAGCCGTCCACTCACCCGTCCACTTACCCGTCCAGTCACCCGTCCTCGCAGGCGTCCCCGCACCCGCGTCCCCGTTCCGAACCTCCGCCGCCCGGCACGGCGGCCCACCGGGACCCCAACGTCCTGCGCTGGCTGGGCGCGTACGCCGCATCGATGGTCGGCGACGGGGTCTACTTCCTCTCCCTCGGCTGGGCCGCCGCCCGGATCGGCGGGCCCGCCCAGGTGGGCCTGGTGATGGCCGTCGGTGCCGTGCCGCGGGCGCTGCTCATGCTCGGCGGCGGGGTGATCGCCGACCGCTTCGGGCCGCGCCGGGTCGTCATCGGCTCGGACGCGGCCCGCTGTGCGCTGATCCTCGCGGCCGCCGCCGCGCTCTGGCTCGCGGCCCCCGGGCTCTGGCTCCTGGTGGCGCTCGCCCTGCTCTTCGGCGTGGTCGACGCCCTGTTCATGCCCGCGGTCGGCGCGCTGCCGCCGCGGATCACCGGCCGCGGCGAGCTGATGCGACTGCTCGGCTTCAAGGCCTTCATGGAACGCGTCGGCAAGCTCGCGGGTCCGCCCACGGCCGGTTTCGCGATGGGCGTGGGCGGGCCCGCGGCGGCCTTCGCGGTGGCGGGCGCACTGTTCGCCGTATCGCTTCTGCTGCTGATCACCGTACGGATCACGCCGGTGCGGCCCGATGAGGCGGTGCGGCCCGATGAGGCGGTGCGGGACGATGGAGCAGCCGTGCGGGACGATGGAGCCGTACAGGACGAGCCGACTGAACGCGCCACCGCTTGGCGGGAGTTGCGGAACGGGCTGCGGTACGTCCGCCGCCACCGGGTCGTCGGCCCGCTCGTCGTCTCCGGCTGCATCAGCCAGATCGGCATCACCCCACCCCTCACCGTCGGCATCGTCGTCCTCGGCGAGGAACGCGGCTGGGGCCCGGCGGGCGCGGGCCTCGTCCTCGGCGCGATGGCCTTCGGCGCGGGCGCCAGCACCCTGGGCCTCGCCGTGGCGGGACGCTTTCCGCGCGCCGGACGCTGGGCGACCCTCACCCTCCTCGTGGCCTCCGGCCTGATCGGCGCCATCGGTCTGCTGCCCACCGTCCCCGGCGCCGCGGCCGTGGCGCTGGGCGCCGGTCTGGTGAGCGGGCTGTGCGGCGCGCTCTCCGCGACCCTGATCCAGGCGAACACCGAGCCCCGCTATCTGGGCCGGGTCTCCTCGGTGATGGCGTTCACGGCGGTCGGTGTGACCCCGCTGTTCTTTCCGGTCGGCGGCTGGGCGGCCGGGCTCTGGGGCGCGCCCACGGTGTTCGTCGCGGGCGGCTCGGTGAGCATGGCGGCGGCGTTGCTGCCGCTGTTCGCGCGGGAGGTGTGGCGGGCGGAGCTCCCCGGGCAGCGGCGGCCCGCCTGAGCGGCGCCGGCCCTCCGCAGGGCCCGGGGGCCGGTCGGCGCGGCGCGTGGAAGACGCATCCGAGGAAGATGTGCAGGAATAATTGCGCAAGAATTGTTGCGCAACAATTCTTTCCTATCTACGTTGGGGGCATGGCAGAGGAGAAGACACGCAAAATCCAGGACGTCGAGACGCTCAAGGCGCTCGGCCACCCACTGCGGATGAAACTCTTCCGCGCGGTGTACACCGCCCGTCTCGCGACCGCTTCGCAGCTCTCGCAGACCGTGGACGAGGCGGTCTCGCTCGTCAGCTACCACCTGCGCAAACTCGCCGAACACGGCCTCATCGAAGAGGCCGAGGGACAGGGGAGCGACGGGCGTGAGCGCTGGTGGAAGCCGGCCGCGCAGTCGCTGACCATCAGCGACGAGGACTTCATCGGCGATCCAGGGAAGGCCGCCGCGCACCGCTCGGTCACCCGGCTCTTCCACGACCAGCGTCACGAGCTGTACGAGCGCTATGTCGAGGAGAAGGGGGCGTGGAGCGCCGACTGGCGTTCGGCCGCCTTCGACTCGGAGTCGCTGCCCCGCCTGACGGCTCCCGAACTTGCGGAGCTGAACAAGGAGTTGCACGAGGTGATGGCCAGGTACCACGCGATCAGCCAGGCCGCGGACGAGGCCGGCGAGACCGAGGGCCGCGAGCAGATCGCGGTCCACCTCTACGGTTTCCCCTTCCGCCCGTGAGCGCCCAGGTGCACGTCCCCGAGGGCGTCATACCGGAGGCCGTGGACCGGCCCGCCCACCGTGACCCCAACGTCCTGCGCTGGCTCGGCGCCTACGCCTCCTCGATGATCGGCGACGCCGTCTACTTCATCGCCCTGTCCTGGGCCGCCGCCCGATCCGGAAGCGCGGCACAGGCGGGCCTGGTCCTGGCGCTCGGCGCCGTACCGCGCGCCCTGCTCATGCTCTACGGGGGTGTGATCGCCGACCGTTTCGGTCCGCGCCGGGTCGTGATCGGCTCGGACGCCGTGCGCTTCGCGGTGATCCTCGTCGCGGCCGGACTGCTGCTCGCCGCACAGCCCGGGATCTGGCTGCTCGCCGTGATCGCGCTGATCTTCGGTGCGGTGGACGCGGTGTTCATGCCCGCGGTGGGCGCGCTGCCGCCCCGTATCACCGGAGCCTCCCAACTCGCCCGCGTCCAGGGCCTGCGCGGACTCGCGGGCCGGATCGCACTGGTCACCGGCGGCCCGCTCGGCGGGCTCGCGGTGGCGCTCGGCGGATCGGCGGCGGCGTTCGCCGTGGCGGCCGCGCTGTTCGGGCTGTCCCTGGTGCTGCTCCTGGCCGTACGGGTGCGGAAGCTGGCGCCCTCCGACGGGGCTCCCCAGGCGGCGGCGCAGCGGCCGAGGAAGGGAGAACTGCGCGCCGGGCTGCGCTACATCCGGCGGCACAAGGTGCTGTTTCCGCTGATCACCGCGATGGGGATCACCGAACTCGGGTTCTCGGGGCCCGCCAATATCGGCCTGGTGCTGCTCATGGACGAGCGGGGCTGGGGTGCCGCCGGGCTCGGCCTGGCGATCTCCGCCTTCGGTATCGGCGCCGGCGCGGCATCCACGCTGCTCGCGGTGCGCGGACGCCTGCCAAGAGCCGGGCTGCTGCGGTCGCTGGGGGAGGCACTCGGCGCGGTGGCCCTCGTGGCGATCGCGTTCGCGCCCTCGTCGCTGCTCGCGGCACTTGCCTGCTTCGTCGTGGGCCTGAGCGCGGGGCTCGGTGGGGCGTTGAGCGGTGCCCTCGTGCAGACGCAGTCCGACTCCGCCTACATCGGACGGGTCACCTCGGCCTACATGCTGATCGCGGTGGGGCTCGCGCCGCTGTGCTATCCGGTCGTCGGCGCGGCGATCGGCGCGTGGGGCGCGCGACCGGTGTTCGTGGGCTGCGCCTGCCTGGTCCTCGTGGGCTCGGCGGTGGGTCTGGCTTCGGGCGCGGTGCGGCGTGCGGAGCTGCCGCGGATGACGAAGGCGCAGGGCGAGCCGGTGCGCAAAGCCCCGGCAGGGCGGTCGGCGTGACGGACCGTCATCGGGCGGCCCGCAGCTCGCATCCCGAAAACGGTCCGGGACGGCTGACTGGTGATTTCGCCGATGCGTGGCTTCCGCTTCCACGGTGACAGTGGCGGCTGTCACTGACCCAGGTGGCGTCGTACGGAGGCGGCCCGGTCCGGGGGACCGGGCCGGTGCGCCCTCCGCCCCGTACGGCGCGGCCTTCCACGAGAGGAAGCCCAGTCGTGCAGCAGTTCACCGAGGAGCGCCGCACCACGACCACCGTCCGCAGCAGGCGCAGAGGCCGCGCGGTCCGTGCCGCGCTCGCCGCGGCCCTGGCCGTCGGCGCCCTGCTGACCTCGCAGACCGTCACCGCCCACGGCGCGGACGACAACCCCTACGAGCGCGGCCCGGCACCCACCGAGGCCGGCATCGAGGCCCCGCGCGGCCCGTACGCCGTCTCCCAGACCTCCGTATCGTCCCTGCGCGTCTCCGGATTCGGCGGCGGCACGATCTACTACCCGACGAGCACCAGCGACGGCACCTTCGGCGCGATCGCGATATCGCCCGGCTTCACGGCGTACGAGTCGTCCATCGCCTGGCTCGGACCGCGGCTCGCCTCCCAGGGCTTCGTGGTCTTCACTATCGACACCCTCACCACACTCGACCAGCCCGCGAGCCGCGGCCGCCAACTGCTCGCCGCACTCGACTACCTGACCGAGCGCAGCTCGGTGCGCGGCCGGGTCGACGCTAGCCGGCTCGGGGTGATGGGGCACTCGATGGGCGGCGGCGGCACGCTGGAGGCCGCCAAGTCCCGGCCCTCGCTCCAGGCGGCGATTCCGCTCACCGGCTGGAACACCGACAAGACCTGGCCCGAGATCCAGACGCCCACGCTCGTGGTGGGCGCGGAATGGGACACGATCGCGCCGGTGGCCACGCACTCCGAGCGGTTCTACTCGACCCTGCCGGGCTCCCTCGACAAGGCGTATCTGGAGCTGAACGGCGCCAACCACTTCACGCCCAACACGTCGAACACGACGATCGCGAAGTACAGCATCTCGTGGCTGAAGCGCTTCATCGACAACGACACCCGCTATGAGCAGTTCCTGTGCCCGCTGCCGCGGCCGAGCCTGACGATCGAGGAGTACCGCGGCAACTGCCCCCACTCGGGCTGAGCGCCTGTTCCGAACCCCCGCCTGCGCCGCCCTTCGGGCGAACGACGGGGGTTCGGAATCGGGCTCGGGCCTTCGGGCGTGCACGCAGGGTTCCACGGATGGTTACGTGGCAGTAACGTGCGCTGCGTGACCGGAGCGGACCGGACCGAATCCGAGCCCCCGCACCACGGCACCCGGCTCCACGGCCGGGAACGTGAACTCGCCCGGTGCGCGAGGCTGTCGGCGCGCGCGCGAGCCGGCCGCGGGGGAGCGCTGGTGCTGACGGCCGACCCCGGGCTCGGGCGTACGGCGCTGCTGCGGCACCTGGCCGGCACGTTCACCGGCGGGACGGCGTGCTTCGCGCCCGCCGTCCCGCCGCGGCACACCCCGGACAAGATGCTTGGGGAGCTGTACGCGGGACACCCGGCCGAGCGGCTGCGCTCCGCGCTGCTGCGGGTGGGCGGGCCGCTCCTGGTGTGCGTCGACGACCTGCACCTGTGGCCCGGCTCCGCACGCGCCGCCCTGCACTCCGTGGCCCGGGGGCTCGCCGCGGAGCCGGCGCCGATCGCCCTGGTCCTGTCCGTGGCGGCCCACCGAGCCACCGGCCTGACGGACGGCCTCCCCGTGGTGCGCCTCACCCCGCTGGACGATGCCGCAGCGAGAGCCCTGCTGGAACAGCACCTCGACGGCCGCCCGTCGGACCCCGTCGTACGGGAGCGTCTGCTGGCCGCGGCGGGCGGAAGCCCGCTGGCACTGCGGGAACTCGCGGCGGCGGCCGACGGCGCGCATGCGGCGGGCGGGGCCTCGGCGCGGGATTTCGCGGGCGAGGCGGCCGACGGCTCGGTGGTGCGGGGGGCCGGGGGCGAGGTGCCCGGTGTCCGCCGTATCGCACAGGCCCTGCGGAGGGTCGAGGCGGCGGACCGGGCCAGGCTCGCGGGGCGTACCGGGCGGGCCGCGCGGCTGCTCGCGCCCGTACGGCGGCTCGCGCTGCCCGATGCGGTGACGGGACGGGCCGAACTCGTCCACGGCCTCCTGGAGGCGGACACCGGACCGGTGGCCGATGCCCGCGCCTCCCTGCTCCTCGCCGCCCGCCTGCTGGCCGCCGACGACCCGGACCGCGCCCTGCGCGCCCGTCTCGCCGCCGCCGAGGCCTCCTGGGCCATGGGCGACGCCACGGCCTACCGCGAGGCCCTCGGCCCACCGACCGGTCAGCCGCCCCGCGCGGCCGGGGCGGACGAGCCGGTCCACTCCGTGGGGCCGTCCCTCCGCGCAGCCCCGGAGGGGTTGTTCCGCCGTGCCGACCCGGACGGGCCCGCCCTCCCCGCCGGGCCGGACGAGTCGCCCCGCCCCGCCGTCCAGGTGGCGGCCCTCCCCGACTCCCCGGCCGGGGAACATCGCTCCGGCACCCGCGGCGTCCGTTCCGCCGACCGCCCCGACACCTGCCCGCTCGACCGCCCCATCGGCAGCTACCTGCGCGGCATGGACGCCGTCCTCAGCGGCGACGCACACGGCTTCGGCGCCGGGCGTGACACCCTGCGCCAGGTGGTCGCGGCAGCGGGGGAGCCCGCGGCCGGGGATCGCGCCGCGGGCGAAGCCGAGGAACTGCTGCTGTGCGCCTCGGCCGCCGCCCTCGTCGTAGGGGACCTCGAGGCGGCAGGGCGGCTCGGGAGCCGGGCGCTGGCCACGGCCAGGGCACGCGGGCGGCTCGACGTGGTGCCGCAGGCCCTGGAACGGCTTGCCTACGGGGAACTGCGCGCCGGCCGGCACGCACGGGCCCGCGCCCACGCCGAGGACGGTGTCCGCACCGCGCGCCTGACCGGGCGCCGCAACAGCCTGGCGCACCACCACGCGATCCTCGCCCTCGTCGCCTCCCTCGACCAGGACGCGCGCACCGTCGCCGAGCACGCGGCGGCCGCCGAGGAGACCGCCGTACGCCACGGCCTCGTTCAGGCCGCCACCCTCGCCCAGTGGGCGCTGGCCCGCGCCGACCTGGCCAGGGGCCGCCCCACCGAGGCCGCCGCGCGCCTGGGGCCGCTGCTCGCGCCGGGACCGGCGCAGGGCCACTTCGCGGTACGGATGCTCGCCGTCCCCTGCTTCGTCGAGGCCGCGGTGCTCGCCGGCCGCACGGGCGAGGTCGCCTCGGCGGTGGACCTGTTCGAGCAGTGGGCGGGCTTCGGACACGATCCGCAGGCCCCCGCCCAGCTACTGCGCTGCAAGGCGCTTCTCGCCGGCGGCTCCGAGACGGCCGACACCCTGTACACCCTCGCCCTGGCCCGGCACGACGCGACCGCGGGTGACTTCGAACGGGCCCGTACCGCGCTGCTCCACGGCAAGTGGCTGCGCCGCGCCCGCCGCCCCGCCAAGGCACGCGAGGCCCTGCGGGACGCGCTGCTCGCCTTTGAGCGTTGCGGCGCGGGCGCCTGGGCCGCACAGGCCGCGGCGGAACTCCGGGCCACCGGCGAAGCCGCCGCCCCGCAGCCGCCCGGAAGCCTCGCCGGGCTGACCCCGCAGCAGCTGCGGATCGCCCGCCTGGTCGCCGAGGGCGCGACGAACCGTGAAGCGGCCCGGCATCTGTCCGTCAGTCCGCGGACCGTGGACCACCATCTGCGCAACGTCTTCGCGGCACTCGGAGTGCGTTCCCGGGTGGAACTCGCCCGTGTCGTGGCCCGCGCGGATCGTTCCGAGGCGGATCGTTCTGAGGCGGACCGTTCCGCGGCGGATCGTTCCGGGACGGGCCGTTCCGCGGCGGAGGCCTGACGGCTCGGCTCAGAGCGTGCTGGCAAGCCCGCGCCCAGACCCCTCGGTCTGATGATCCGGACGGGGGATTGCCAACACGCTCTCAGAGCCCCAGCTGCTTGGCTCCCCGAAGCCGCTCGATGGCCTCCTTCTCGCCCTCCACCTCGACCTTCGCCGCCTCCTGGCGTCCGAAGACGAACATCGTCAGCTCGCCCGGCTCGCCGGTGACCGTGACCACCGGGGTGCCGCGGTGGGCGACCGCCGTCTGGCCGTCGGGGCGGCGCAGGACCATGCCGACGGGGGCCTGTCGGCCCAGGATGCGGGCGGACTTCTCCAGGCGGGACCAGAGCACGTTCGAGAAGACGGCGTCCAGGCCGCGCGGCGACCAGTCCTCCTGCGCGCGCCGCACATCCTCCGCGTGGACGTAGAACTCCACGGCGTTCGCCGCCTCGTCGATCTGCTTCAGGGCGTACGGCGAGAAGCGCGGCGGTCCCGTACGGATCAGCTGGATCAGTTCCTCGTACGGCTTCGCCGTGAACTCCGCCATCGCCTTCTCCAGGCGGCCCTGCAGCGCCTTGATGAGGATCCCGCCCGCGGCATCCGGCCGCCGCTCGCGCACCACGACATGGGCGGCGAGGTCCCGGGTCCGCCAGTCCTCGCAGAGGGTGGGCGCATCGGGTCCGGCGGCCTCCAACAGATCGGCGAGGAGCAGTCGTTCACGCTTGGCATGGGTCGACATGTCGGCCAGCGTACGTCTGCCCGGGCCGGACTGCCATGCCTCGCCACACGCGGGCCGCGCGGCACCACGCGCCGCACCGCCCGCCGGACCACCTGCCGGACCCGCGCCCGGCACCCACAGCGGCTCGCCCGGCGTCTGTCCGAGCTCCCTTCCGCCACCCGTCCGGGACCCGGACACTGCCCCGGGCCGCCGCCCCGATCGCGCACAATGGGCCCCATGACCAGCTCGCCCCCGCCCAGCCCCCTCGCCCCCGCGATCGCCGCCCGCCTCAAGCGCAGCCCCGACGGGCTGCTCCCGGCGATCGCCCAGCAGTACGACACCGGAGAGGTGCTGATGCTGGGCTGGATGGACGACGAGGCGCTGCACCGCACCCTGACCACCGGGCGCTGCACCTACTGGTCGCGCAGCCGCCGGGAGTACTGGGTCAAGGGCGATACCTCAGGTCACGTCCAGCACGTGAAGTCCGTCGCCCTCGACTGCGATGCCGACACGGTCCTGGTGAAGGTCGACCAGACCGGCGCGGCCTGCCACACCGGCGCCCGTACCTGCTTCGACGCCGACGTACTGCCGCTCACCGGGCCCTGACCGGTCCGCGCTCCCCCCCCACGCCCCCGCGCCCCCCGCCGTTCCCGCACGCCTCCCACGCACAGCCGATCCCACGCACAGCCGACTGACTAAGGTCACCGCACATGGACCTCGAGACGTTCCGCAAGCTCGCCACCGACCGCCGGGTGATCCCCGTCAGCCGCCGTCTCCTCGCGGACGGCGACACCCCCGTCGGCCTCTACCGCAAGCTCGCCGCCGAACGCCCCGGCACCTTCCTCCTGGAATCCGCGGAGAACGGCCGCTCCTGGTCGCGGTACTCCTTCGTCGGCGTCCGCAGCGCCGCCACGCTCACCGAGCGGAACGGTCGCGCGCACTGGCTGGGCACCCCGCCGGTCGGCGTGCCCGTGGACGGCGACCCGCTGGCCGCGCTGCGCGCCACCGTCGAGGCGCTGCACACACCCAGCGACGTGGCACAGGCCGAAGGCCTGCCGCATCTGTCCGGCGGCATGGTCGGCTATCTCGGCTACGACATCGTGCGCCGCCTGGAGAAGATCGGCCCCGGTGAGCGGGACGATCTGAAGCTGCCCGAGCTGACGATGATGCTCACGAGCGATCTCGCGGTCCTCGATCACTGGGACGGCAGTGTCGTCCTGATCGCCAACGCCATCAACCACAACGACCTCGACACGGGCGTCGACGAGGCCTACGCGGACGCCGTCGCCCGCCTCGACGCGATGGAGGCCGACCTGTCCCGGCCGCTCGCCCAGCCGCCCGCCGTGCTCCCGCCCTCCGAACTGCCCGATTTCGAGGCGCCGTTGTGGGGCGGCGAGCAGTACCAGGAGGCCGTCGAGGACATCAAGGAGCGGATCCGCGCGGGCGAGGCCTTCCAGGTCGTGCCCTCGCAGCGCTTCCAGACGGGCTGCACGGCAAGCGCACTCGACGTCTACCGGGTGCTGCGGGCCACCAACCCCTCCCCGTACATGTATCTGTTCCGCTTCGCCGGTGCGGACGCGACCGGAGGCGAGGGAGGAGAAGGAGGCGAGGGAGGCGGGACGGCGGGCTTCGACGTCGTCGGCTCCTCGCCCGAGGCGCTCGTCAAGGTCGAGGACGGCCGCGCCATGGTGCACCCCATCGCCGGTACGCGGCCCCGCGGCGCCACCCCGCAGGAGGACCAGGCGCTCGCCGAGGAACTGCTCGCCGACGCCAAGGAACGCGCCGAGCACCTCATGCTGGTCGACCTGGGCCGCAACGACCTGGGCCGGGTCTGCGCCCCCGGGAGCGTCGAGGTCGTCGACTTCATGTCCGTCGAGCGCTATTCGCACGTCATGCACATCGTCTCGACCGTCACCGGGCAGGTCGCCGAAGGCCGCAGCGCCTTCGACGTGCTCACCGCCTGCTTCCCCGCCGGCACTCTCTCCGGCGCCCCGAAGCCGCGCGCGATGCAGATCATCGACGAGCTCGAACCGGCCCGGCGCGGTCTGTACGGCGGCTGTGTCGGATATCTCGACTTCGCCGGCGATTCGGACACCGCCATCGCCATCCGTACCGCCCTCATCCGCGACGGCGTGGCATACGTGCAGGCCGGAGCCGGTGTCGTCGCCGACTCGGACCCGGTGGCCGAGGACACGGAATGCCGCAACAAGGCGGCGGCGGTGCTGCGCGCCGTGCACACCGCCAACCGGCTGAACCGCGACGACGGCCGGTGAGGGATAGTGGAGGGCGTGACCGCAGTACCGAAGGCCCGTACCTCCCAGGAAACCGCCCCGGACGCTGAAGCAAGGACGTCCGGTGGCCGCCGCAGCCTGGCCGCCGCCCTGCTGCTCGGCGCGCTCGGAGCCACGCTCGCCCTGCTCGCCTCCCGGCAGGTGTGGGCCGAGGGCGAGGCGCAGACGGCCGGAGGCGCGCTGCACCAGACCGCCACCGGCAGCGATGTGACCGGCGTGCCGGCGGCCCTCGCGATCGTGGGGCTCGCCGCCCTCGTCGCCGTCTTCGCCGTCCGCCGCTCAGGCCGCGTCCTCGTCTCGCTGCTGCTTGCTCTGAGCGGCTCGGGCATCGTGGCGGCCGGACTGCTCGGGGCCCGGGACACCGCGGCGCTGGACGAGAAGGCCGCCTCGGTGAGCGGTGACATGAGTGCACGGATCACCGAGGCCACGTACAGTGCCTGGCCGTATGTCGCCTCGGCGAGCGGGGCGCTGCTGCTGCTCGCCGGGCTCCTCGCCCTGCGCTTCGGCTCCCGCTGGCCCTCCATGGGCGGCCGCTACGAGCGCGGTGCGGGCCCGCGGGCCCGCAGGCAGAAGGCCGACCCGGACCGCCCCGAGGACCTGTGGAAGGCCCTCGACCGCGGCGAGGACCCGACCGACTGACCGCAGCGAGGCCCCGACCGGCCGGCGGCCCTAGGTACGGCGCTTACCCTGGCAGGAGCCCGACCCCGGGCCCGCGCGCAGCGCACGCCCCGCCATGCGCGACAATGGAGCCGAGCGTTCGAGAATTCCGGACCGACCCCGAGCTCTCCGAGCAGGGGGTACCCCCAGGGGCGAGAAACAAGGAGCACGTCATGGCCCATGACCACGGACACACCCCGGCTGCCTGGACCGGGTCGATCATCGCGTTCATCGGCTTCTGCGTCGCCGCTGTCTTCATGGTGGCCGGCAGCCAGGTCGGCTTCTGGGCCGGTGTGATCGTCATCGCCGTGGGTGGGGTCGTCGGTGGTGCCATGCGCGCCGCGGGGATGGGCCAGAAGCCCAAGCGCCAGATCCTGGTCGGAGAGAGCAGCTGAGCCGCTCTCTCCGTACGCGGTGGGGCGTGACCTGACAGCCGGGTCACGCCCCACCGGCGTATCCACCGCCCACCAGCGCATCCACCGCCCACCGGCGTATCCACCGCTCGTACGCAGACGTCGGACCGTGCACAGACGTCGGCGGCTCGGACATCGCACGTACACTCACTCCCGCCGACCAGGCGCCGATCGCCGCGCCGGTGCAGAATGCGGGGGTGACCGCAGAACGCACCGCGCCGCCGCCCGCGCCGCCGCCCGCCCCGCCCGGCTGGGCCCCGCAGCGCCCCGCGCCCCGCGTCGCCTCGCGCACCCGCCGGCTGCTCCTGCCGCTGGGTGCCCTGGGCGCCACCGCCGCGGCCGTCGCATACGTCGGCACGGTCGACCCGAACGAGCCCGGCCACTATCCGGCCTGCCCGCTCCTGCACTACACCGGCCTGTACTGTCCGGGCTGCGGCGGACTGCGCTGCGTCCACGCCCTTGTGCACGGCGATGTACCGGCCGCGCTCGGCGCGAACCTGATGGCGGTCGTGGGCTTCGTGATCGTCGCCATCGTCTGGATCGCGTGGTTGGGGCGTGCCTGGCGCGGCGGGCCCATGGAGTTCACGGTCCGCTCGTCGTACGCGTGGGCGTTCGGCGCCGCGCTCGCCGTGTTCACGGTCGTACGGAACCTGCCGTTCGGTTCGTTCCTGCATCCGTGAGGGCGTCCACTCGTCCGGACGGGCAGAAATGTCCAGGTAGTGGGACCGGCGTCAACCGGATGCGGGGCCTTCGCCCCGTGGCGGATACCATCGCAGTGACCCTCGGTACGGCGAGAACGGGCCGAGGGGTTTCGGTCAGGACCATGGAAGGGGACCACCCGCGTGAGTGTGCTCGACGAGATCATCGAAGGCGTCCGCGAGGACCTCGCCGAACGGCAGGCGCGCGTCAGCCTCGACGAGCTCAAGGAGCGTGCGGCGAAGGCCCCTCAGGCCAAGGACGGGGTCGCGGCCCTGCGCGGCGACAGCGTCAAGGTGATCTGCGAAGTGAAGCGCTCCAGCCCCTCGAAGGGCGCGCTCGCCGCGATCGCCGACCCGGCCGGGCTCGCCGCCGACTATGAGGCGGGCGGCGCCGCCGTCATCTCCGTCCTCACCGAGCAGCGCCGCTTCGGCGGCTCGCTCGCGGACCTGGAGGCCGTGCGCGCCAAGGTGGACATCCCGGTCCTGCGCAAGGACTTCATCGTCACCGCGTACCAGCTCTGGGAGGCCCGTGCGTACGGCGCCGACCTGGTGCTCCTGATCGTCGCCGCCCTCGACCAGGAGGCCCTCGTCTCGCTGATCGAGCGGGCCGAGTCCATCGGGCTCACCCCGCTCGTCGAGGTGCACGACGAGGACGAGGTGGAGCGCGCGGTCGAGGCGGGCGCGAAGGTCATCGGCGTGAACGCGCGGGACCTGAAGACCCTCAAGGTCGACCGCGGCACGTTCGAGCGGGTCGCGCCCGAGATCCCCGCCCACATCGTCACGGTCGCCGAGTCCGGCGTCCGCGGCCCGCACGACCTGATCGCCTACGCCAACCAGGGCGCCGACGCCGTGCTCGTCGGCGAGTCCCTGGTCACCGGCAAGGACCCGCGCGCCGCCGTCGTCGACCTGGTCGCCGCCGGCGCCCACCCGGCCCTGCGCCACGGACGGGGCTGAGCTTTCCGATGCCCATTGCCCGTCGCCTCGCACCCGGCTGCCGCCCCCGCGGCTGCCGGGCGCCCGCGCGCAGGGTGCACGGGCGGCGGGTGCGGTACGTGATCGGGGCGGAGCCCGGGCAGATCAACGGGATGCGATGGCACGGGCGGATCTCCGCCCCCTGACCTGAGCAACGTCCGACCCACGGGACCGGTGCGTCCCGACGGAGGAGCATCCCGTCATGCCCAGCGAAAGCAGTACAACCAGCACGACCGGCGCAGCCGGCTCGACCGGCGATTTCTTCGTGCCGGAACCAGCCGGCCACACCCCCACCCCCGAGGGCTACTTCGGGAGGTTCGGCGGCAAGTTCATCCCCGAGGCACTCGTAGCCGCCGTGGACGAGGTGGCCGTCGAGTTCGAGAAGGCCAAGCAGGACCCGGAGTTCGCCCGCGAGCTCAGCGAACTGCTCGCCAACTACACCGGCCGCCCCAGCGCCCTCACCGAGGTGCCCCGCTTCGCCTCCCACGCGGGCGGCGGCCGGGTGTTCCTCAAGCGCGAGGACCTCAACCACACCGGCTCGCACAAGATCAACAACGTGCTCGGCCAGGCGCTGCTCACCAAGCGCATGGGCAAGCCCAAGGTGATCGCCGAGACCGGGGCGGGCCAGCACGGCGTCGCGACCGCCACCGCCTGCGCGCTCTTCGGCCTCGAATGCACCATCTACATGGGCGAGATCGACACGCAGCGCCAGGCGCTCAACGTGGCCCGCATGCGGATGCTCGGCGCCGAGGTCATCGCCGTGAAGTCCGGCTCGCGCACGCTCAAGGACGCGGTGAACGAGGCCTTCCGCGCCTGGGTCGCCAATGTCGAGGACACCCACTACCTCTTCGGCACGGCCGCCGGACCGCACCCCTTCCCCGCGATGGTCCGCGACTTCCAGCGCATCATCGGCGTGGAGGCCCGCCGCCAGATCCTGGAGCGCGCCGGACGCCTCCCGGACGCGGCCGTCGCCTGCGTCGGCGGCGGCTCCAACGCGATCGGCCTCTTCCACGCCTTCCTCGACGACACCGACGTACGCCTGATCGGCTGCGAGGCCGGCGGGCACGGAGTCGACAGCGGCGAGCACGCGGCCACCCTGACCGCGGGCGAGCCGGGCATCCTGCACGGCTCCCGCTCGTACGTCATCCAGGACGAGGAAGGCCAGATCATCGAGCCGTACTCGATCTCGGCCGGGCTCGACTACCCGGGTATCGGCGCGGAGCACGCGTACCTCAAGGACAGCGGGCGCGCCGAGTACGTCCCCGTCACCGACGACGAGGCGATGCAGGCGCTGCGGCTGCTCTCGCAGACCGAGGGCATCATCCCGGCCATCGAGAGCGCGCACGCGCTCGCGGGTGCGCTCAGGACCGGCCGGGAGCTCGGCGAGGACGGCCTGATGGTCGTCAACCTCTCCGGGCGCGGCGACAAGGACATGGACACGGCGGCCCGCTACTTCGGGTACTACGACGAGCAAGCCGGGGACGACAAGGCGGGGGAGACGGCATGAGCGGGAACATCGAACTTCTGAGCAGCACCCTCGCCGCGGCCCGCGCGGAGGACCGCTCGGCGCTGATCGCCTATCTGCCGGCCGGTTTCCCCTCCGTGGACGGGGGGATCGCGGCCGTCAAGGCGGCCTTCGACGGCGGCGCGGACATCGTCGAGGTCGGGCTGCCCTACAGCGACCCGGTGCTCGACGGCCCGGTCATCCAGACCGCCGACGACATCGCCCTGAAGAACGGCCTCAAGATCGCCGACGTGCTGCGCACCGTCCGCGAGGCACACGAGGCGACCGGCAGACCGGTCCTCGTCATGACGTACTGGAACCCGATCGACCGCTACGGTGTCGAGCGCTTCACCTCCGAGCTCGCCGAGGCGGGCGGCGCGGGCTGCATCCTGCCCGATCTGCCGGTCCAGGAGTCCGCGCTGTGGCGCGAACACGCCGCCAAGCACGACCTCGCCACGGTCTTCGTGGTCGCGCCCAGCAGCAAGGACGCCCGTCTGAAGGAGATCACCGCGGCGGGCTCCGGCTTCGTCTACGCGGCCTCCCTGATGGGCGTGACCGGCACCCGCGAGTCCGTGGGCGAGGCGGCCGAGGACCTCGTACGCCGTACGAAGGCGACGACCGAGCTGCCGGTCTGCGTCGGCCTCGGCGTGTCGAACGCCGAGCAGGCCGAGGAGGTCGCCCGGTTCGCGGACGGGGTCATCGTCGGCTCGGCCTTCGTCAAGCGGATGCTCGACGCCCCGGACGAGGCCGCGGGAGCCGAGGCCGTGCGCGCGCTCGCCGGTGAGCTGGCACAGGGGGTACGCGCGCGGCGGGGCTGAGCGCGCGGGTACTCACTCGAACGGGTGGACCTGACACCGGGGAGGCACGCTCGTGCCTCCCCGGTTCGTTTGCGGGTTGTGAGCCAGAACAACCCTGAAGGAAAGCGTGCCGCCCGCGAACGGCTGGCACAGGAGCGGGCCCGGCAGAAGTCCCGCGACAAGCGCCGTCGTGCCCTGATCGTGACCGCGGCCGTGGTAGGCGTCCTCGGCCTGGCCGCGATCGCCGGAGTGATCGCGGCGAACACGGACAGCGGCGGAGAGAAGAAGGACTCCGCCGGGCCCGTGGTCCCGCCCGCCGGGGCGACGGGCGAGGACAGCCTGACGATCCCCGTCGGCGAGGAGAGCGCCGAGTCCACGCTCACCATCTGGGAGGATTTCCGCTGCCCGGCCTGCGCCTCCTTCGAGGAGCAGTACAGCCCCACGATCCACGAGCTCACCGAGAAGGGCCTGCTCAAGGTCGAATACCGGCTGGCCACGATCATCGACGGGAACATGCGCGGCTCCGGCTCGGTGAACGCGGCGAACGCGGCGGCCTGCGCCCAGGACGCCGGCAAGTTCACGCCGTACCACGACGTGCTCTACCGCAACCAGCCGGAGGAGACCGACGATGCCTTCGGCGAGGACTCCACACTGCTCGACCTGGCCAAGAAGGTCGACGGCCTCGATACCGAGGAGTTCCGGCAGTGCGTCGCCGACGGGACGCACATGAGCTGGGCGGAGAAGTCCAACGAGGCATTCCGCGCCGGCGGGTTCAGAGGGACGCCGACGGTGCTGCTCGACGGCAAGAACATCTACGCGGACCAGAACAATCCGCTGACGCCGCAGAAGCTGAAGAAGAAGGTGGAGGAAGCGGCGAAATAGCACCGTCCCGGCGAAACGGTCTCGCTCCGGCCGGGTGGCGTGGTGCCCGCCCCGGTGGGGCGGGCCCTTGTTATCAGGCCGTTAGACCGGGCTGATTGCCGCGCGAGGGACCCGGCAGGGTAGCGTCGGGAACGCCATGGAAATCCTTGCATCGATCCCCAGCCCGTCGAAGGGCGAAATCGACCTCTTCGGCCTCCCTCTGCGCGGCTATGCCTTCGCCATCATCATCGGTGTCTTCGTCGCCGTATGGCTCGGCGGCAAGCGCTGGGTCGCGCGCGGCGGCAAGCACGGCACGGTGGCGGACATCGCCGTGTGGGCCGTGCCCTTCGGCCTCGTCGGCGGCCGCCTCTACCACGTGATCACCGATAACGACCTCTACTTCGGTGAGGGCCGCAACTGGGTGGACGCGTTCAAGATCTGGGAGGGCGGCCTCGGCATCTGGGGCGCGATCGCCCTCGGCGCGCTCGGCGCGTGGATCGGCTGCCGGCGCCGTGGCATCCCGCTGCCCGCCTGGGCGGACGCGCTCGCCCCCGGCATCGCCCTCGCCCAGGCGATCGGGCGCTGGGGCAACTGGTTCAACCAGGAGCTGTACGGGCGGGCCACGGATCTGCCGTGGGCGCTCGAGATCACCCGCTCCGACGGCGGGCGGGTGCCGGGTGAGTACCACCCGACGTTCCTCTACGAGTCGCTGTGGTGCGTCGGCGTCGCACTGCTCGTGATCTGGGCGGACCGCCGCTTCAGGCTCGGGCACGGGCGGGCCTTCGCGCTGTACGTCGCCGCCTACTGTGTCGGGCGCGGCTGGATCGAGTACATGCGGGTGGACAACGTCCAGCTGAACGATGTGTTCGGGCTGCGGTTCAACGTGTGGACGTCGATCGTCGTCTTCGTCCTCGCCGTGGTGTACATGGTGGTTTCGGCTCGGCTGCGGCCCGGGCGGGAGGAAGTGGTGGAGCCGGAGCTTGGTGAGTCCTCCGGGGAGGACTCCGAGCCGGGCTCGGGCTCCGAGTCCGGCTCCGGGGCGGACCAGGAGTCCGGGGCGGACTCGGAGCCCGGCAAGGTGGCGCTCTCGAAGGGCGATGAGGAGTCGGGCGCCGGCTCGGACGAGGCCGCCTCCGACGCGAAGGATGAGGCCGGCTCGGCGAAGAGCTGAATTTCTGCGCCGGCCCCCTGCCCTCTGTCTCCTGCCCTCTGTCTCGCTGAACGCGCTCGTCCTCAAAGGCCGGACGGGCCGGAGGCGCTGTAGGACACCACCACTTCGCCGTCCTCCTCCACGCCCGTGGGCTCGAAGCCCAGGGAGTCGTAGAGGTGGGCGGCGGTGGTGTTCGTGGGGGCATAGGACAGGCGGGTCGCGTAGTGGCCGGGGAGGGCGGCGAGCCACGGGAGGAGCGTTCGCATCGTCGCGCGGGCCAGGCCCTTGCCCTGTTCGGCGGCGTCGATCACCAGGCCGCCGATCCAGTGCGAGCCGTCCTCGTCGCGGGCCCACATCACATGGCCGACCACGGTGTCGTCCGCGTGGATCGCGAGCGAGTTCCAGGTGTCCTCCAGCTGCGAGAGCAGGAGGTACCGGGCCGCGAGGGCCGGTACGTACTCGCGCTGGGAGTCCTGTGGCGCGATGTCGGCGACGCCGCGCCAGTTCTCGGGCGTCACCTCGTGCAGGGTGACGGTACGGCCGGTGGAGTCGTGCAGGTTCTCGTAGATCACCGCCGCAGCGTACGGATGGGGGAGGGGCGCCGCCAGCGGATTACGTGAGGGTGCGGTGGGAGAGGGACAGGGTGCGTTGCGCCGTGGCCACCACCGCCGCGTCCACGAAGCGGCCGTCCGGGAGGGCAAGCGCGCCCTCGTGGGTCCGGGCCGCCTGCACGATCTCGTGGGCCGCGGTGATCTCCTCCGGGGTGGGGAGGTAGGCCGCCTCGATGACCGGGAGCTGGCGGGGGTGGATGGCTGCGCGCCCCAGGAAACCGAGTGCGCGGCCGCGGGCGCAGGAGGCCGCGAGGCCGTCCAGGTCGTGCAGGTCGGTGTGGACCGACTGGGCCGGTGGCGGCAGCTGTGCGGCTCGGGCCGCGCAGATCACCCGGGAGCGGGCCCAGTCGAGCCCCTCGTCGCCGGGTACCGCCAGGTCCGCCCTGAGATCGGATTCGCCGAGGGAGAGCCCGCGCAGACAGGGGTGCGCGGTGGCGATCGGGTAGGCCTGTTCGATGCCCAGGGCCGATTCGAGCAGGGCGTGGAGCGAGGGAGCGTCGGCGAGCTCGGCCACCTCGGTGATCTGCGCGGGGTCGGTCACCTTGGGCAGGCGCAGCCCGGACAGGCCGGGTCGGCCGGACAGGGCCTGGATGTCGAGGCGGGACAGCGGGCTGTCGAGCGCGTTGACGCGGACGTGCACCGGTACGGGATGCCGTTCGGCGAGCAGTTCCGTCGTCGCCGCACGCGCATAGGACTTGCGGTCCGGCCCCACCGCGTCCTCCAGGTCGACGATCACCACGTCCGCGCCCGCCGCCAGCGCCTTCGCGACCCGCTCGGGCCGGTCGCCGGGAACGTACAGCCAGGTGAGGGGAAAGGAGGTGCTGCTCATACGGCGCCCTCCGTCCGGAGCCGGTCGATCTCGCTCGCGGAGAGGCCGAGTTCGCCGAGCACCGCGTCCGTGTCGGCGCCGTGCGCACGGCCCGCCCAGCGGATCGAGCCCGGGGTCTCGGAGAGGCGGAAGAGGATGTTCTGCATACGGAGCGGGCCGAGGTCCGGGTCGTCGACCGTGGTGATGGTGTCGAGCGCCGCGTACTGCGGATCGGTCATCACATCCCGTACGTCCTGGACGGGCGCGATCGCCGCCTGGGCCTCCTCGAAGGCCGCGATGACCTCGGCGCGGCCGCGGGCGGCGATCCAGGAGCCGACCGCTTCGTCGAGCAGGTCGGCGTGCGCGGCGCGTCCCGCGCCCGTCGCGAACCACGGTTCGGCGATCAGCTCCGGGCGCCCGACGAGGCGCATCACGCGTTCCGCGACGGACTGCGCCGAGGTCGATACGGCGACCCACGTGCCCTCGGCCGTACGGTAGGTGTTGCGCGGCGCGTTGTTCGTGGACCGGTTGCCGGTGCGCGGCTGGACGTGGCCCAACTGGTCGTACCAGAGGGGCTGTGGGCCGAGGACCGTGAGGATCGGCTCGATGATCGCCATGTCCACGACCTGCCCGCGTCCCGTGCGCTGCCGCGCGGTCAGCGCCGTCATCACCGCGTACGCCGTGGCGAGGGCCGCGATGGAGTCCGCGAGCCCGAACGGCGGCAGCGTCGGCGGCCCTCCGGGCTCCCCGGTGATCGCCGCGAACCCGCTCATCGCCTCCGCGAGGGTGCCGAACCCGGGCCGGTGCGCATACGGCCCGTATTGCCCGAAGCCCGTGACACGGGCGAGGACGAGCCGCTCGTTCACCGCGCTGAGCTCCTCGTAGCCGAGGCCCCAGCGCTCCAGGGTGCCCGGCCGGAAGTTCTCGACGATCACATCGGCGGTTTCGGCGAGCCTCAGGAGCGTCTCGCGGCCGCCCTGCGTCGACAGATCGAGGGTGATGGTGCGTTTGCCGCGGCCGAGCAGCTTCCACCACAGGCCGATGCCGTCCTTCGCGGGGCCGTGCCCACGCGAGGGATCGGGCCGGTGCGGATGCTCCACCTTGATCACTTCGGCGCCGAAGTCACCGAGCATCGTGGCGGCGAGCGGCCCGGCGAACAGGGTCGCCAGGTCCAGCACGCGCAGACCGGCGAGCGGGGGCGGGGCTGGGGTGGGGGGCGGGGTCGGGGGTGCGGGGGCCATGGCGTTCCTTCTACGTTCGTACGGCGGCGTCGATCTCCGCGCGGTCCGGCATCGAGGCCGAGGCGCCCGGACGCCCGACGGACAGGGCCGCGGCGGCGGACGCCCAGGCCAGCGCGTCCGGCATCGCGCGGCCTTCGCCGAGCGCCACAGCCAGCGCGCCCACGAAGGTGTCACCGGCCGCCGTGGTGTCCACGGCCCGCACCCGCGGCGCGGGCACGGTCAGACGGGTGCCCGCGCGGTCGGCGTACAGGCTGCCCGCCGCGCCGAGCGTGATCACCAACTCGGGGACCTGCCCGAGCAGCGCGTCGGCCGCCTCGCGGGGATCGGTGCGGCCGGTGAGGGCCGCGGCCTCGTGCTCGTTGGGCACCAGCAGGTCGGTGACGGCCAGGAGCCGGGGCGGCAGTGGCTGCGCGGGCGCCGGGGTGAGGATCGTCCGTACGCCGGCCGCGCGGGCGGTCTGCGCACCGGCCAGTACGCCGTCGAGCGGGATCTCCAGCTGCAGCAGCAGCGTTCCCGAGGCTTCGACGGCCTCCTTGTCGCCCGGGGCGAGGCCGGTGACCGTGGCGTTGGCGCCGGGGACGACCACGATCGCGTTGCCGCCCTCGTCGTCCACGACGATATGCGCGGTGCCGCTCGCGCCCTCGACCGTACGGAGGCAGCCGGTGTCCACACCGGACTCGCCGAGCGCGCCGCGCAGCCGTACGCCGAAGTCGTCCGCGCCGACCGCCCCGATCATCGTGACGTCCCCGCCCGCCCGGGCCGCGGCGATCGCCTGGTTGGCGCCCTTGCCGCCGGGGACCGTGCGGAACTCCCGCCCGGTGACGGTCTCCCCGCGCTCCGGGGCCTTCGCCACGTAGGCGACGAGATCCATGTTGGTGGAGCCGAGTACGGCGATGCGGTGCTGTCGTCGGTGCGGACTCATGCTCGTTCGGCCTCCCGGAGGGTGAGCTGGGCGAGGGTGTCGAAGCCGATGCCGTCGAAACCGGCGACGGACGTGGACAGGCGGTTGCGGAGCGGGGCCGTCCAGCGGGCGGGGATCCGGTCCGGGTGGCCGGCGATCAGGCCCGCGACCGAACCGGCGGTGGCGCCGTTCGAATCGGTGTCCCAGCCGGCCGAGACGGCACGGGTGATGGAGAGCGTGAAATCGCCGTCCGCGTGGGTCAGGGCGGCGGTGACGGCCGCGGCGTTGGGAATGACATGGACCCAGTGGTGGGCCGCGTGGGTGCGGTGGAGGGTGTCGACCACGGTGTCGAAGTCCGCCGTGTCCGCGGCGAGTCGGCGGGCATGGGTGACCGCTCGGTGCAGGTGGGAGTCCGGCGGTACGACGGTGAGGCCGGTCTCGATCGCCCGGTGGACGTCGGAGCCCGCGGCCGCGGCGGCGAGCGTGGCCGCGATGAACTCGGCGCCGTGCACGCCGTTGCCCGTGTGGCTCAGCTCGGCGTCCCGGCGGGCCTGCTCGGCCGCCCGCCTTGGCCGCCCCGGGTTGGTCCAGCCGTGCACGTCCGCGCGGATCAGGGCGCCGATCCACTCGCGGAACGGGTTGTGGTGACGGGCGGTGTGCGGGGGCTCGATGCCGGTGAGGAGATTGCGGTAGGCGACGCGCTCGGCGGTGAAGGTGCGGCCCGCGGGGAGCTCGTCCAGCCAGAGCCGGGCCACATCCGTGGTGGTGAAGCCCTTTCCGTGGCGCCGGAGGAGAAGGAGGTTGAGGAGCGGGTAGTCGAGGTCGTCGTCCTCGGGCATGCCGGAGATGTTCTCGGCGAGGCTGTTGGCGGCGCTCCTCCGGTTCCAGGGGAACGCGTGGAGTACGTCCTTCGGGACACCGCGTTCCGTGAACCAGGTCCGGATCGGCCAGTTCCCGGCGGCTCGGGCGAGGGCCCGGATCCCTTCGAGGGGGAGTTTCTCGACCGGTTTGCCCAGGAGGCAGCCGGCTGCTCTGCCGAGCCAGGCCGCGTGGAGACGGTCCTTCAGCCCGTCCGACACCTCCGGCCCGTCCGACGTTTGAGGACGAGCGCGTTCAGCGCGATCGGGGGCAAGGGGCGAAGCCCCAGAGGGGGGCCAGGGGGCGAAGCCCACGTGTGGCGCACCCACCCGGGGGTGCTCCGCACAACCGGGGGACAGCTCGTCCAGCAGCCGCAGCGCCAGCCCCCGCAGCGCCGGATCCACCGCACCCGGGGAGGCCCCCGCCCGCTCGGGGGCCGGATGACCCCCCGCCGCGAGCCATCGCGCCCGCGCCGACGCCACGTCGTATCCCTCGAGCGCGAGCTGCCGCAACTCGTGCCCGATCAGATCCTCCGGCTGGACCCACGTGAGACGCAGCATCATCGCGGGTCCAGGAGGGACGCGAACACGGCCTCGTGCTCCCGGCGCCGGGCCACATCGCGCGCGAACACCTCACGCGTCACCGCCGTGAGCGAGGCGGCCGGAGCCGCGAGGTCCAGCCGGCTGGCCTCCGCCACCGTCTTCGCCCACTCACCCGGCGCCCCGGCCCCGAGCGCCCCCACGATCGCCCCGCTCATCGTGGCGATGGAATCGCAGTCCCGGCCGTAGTTGACCGAGCCGAGGACCGTATCGCGGTAGTCGCCGCCGCCGATGAGCAGCATGCCGAGCGCGACGGGGAGCTCCTCGATGGAGTGGAGCCGCGAGGGCCGCCGCGCGCCGAGCGACGGGGCGCGGTAGTCCGGGCCGACCGTGTCGAAGGGTGCCACGGCCTCCCGCAGCGGGCCGAGCGCGGGCTCGAAGGAGTCGTACGCTGCGGCCACCGAGCACACCGCCTCGATCGCTGCCCGCGTCCCGTCCTTCGCCAGGGACAGGCACGCGTCCACGACCGAGGTCGGGCTCGCACCCGGCACGCACGCCGCCGCCACCGCCGCCGCGAAGACCCCCGCGGCCTCCCGCCCGTACGAGGACTGGTGCGCGCCCGCGATGTCCAGGGCCTCCGCATAAGCCCCGGCCGGGTTTCCGGCGTTGACCAGGCCGACCGGTGCCATGTACATCGCCGCACCGCAGTTGACGATGTTCCCCGAGCCCGCCTCGCGCGGGTCCACATGCCCGTAGTGGAGGCGGGTGACCAGCCACTTCTCGGCGAGGAAGACCCGCTGGAGGGGGAGCGCCTCCGCCTCCAGCTCGGGGATCCAGCGGGGTGTGCCGATCAGGTCCGGCACCAGGTGCTCGGCCACCGCGTACGCGTCGAGGTGGTCGCGTACCTTCTCGTAGACCCTGATCAGCGCGTGCGTCATCAGGGTGTCGTCGGTGACGTGCCCGTCGCCCTTGTGGTACGGGGCAATCGGCCTCGTGGTCCGCCAGTCCTCGTACCAGGGGCCGACGATGCCGTGGATCCGGCCGCCGTGCCGCTCGGCGATCTGCTCCGGGCTCCAGCCCTCCACCGGCCCGCCGAGCGCGTCGCCGACCGCCGCGCCGGTCAGGGCGCGATGGATCCGGTCGTCCAGGTACGCACCGCCCGCGTCGGATCCGCCCTGGGGTGCCGCACCACCGCCCGCGTCGGGTCCGCCCGGCCTCGCCGCACCACTGCTCGCGTCTGCCGTGTCTGCCATGGGTGAATTGTCCACCCGGGGGCGTCAGTTATGAGTCTGCCGCGAGGCGGTCGGCGAGTTGAGCGGTGAGTCGGGTGGCCAGCCGGTCGGCGAGTTCCACCAGGTCGGTGCCGGCGAGGCGGGGGAGCGCGCAGCCGGAGAGGGTGCGGCAGGCGGCGCGCCAGGTGTCGGGCACGCCCGCCTCCCCGCCGTACGCCCCGGCGAGCGCGCCCGCGAGCGCGGGGGCCGAGTCGGCGACGCGGGAGAGACAGGCCGCGGCCGGGACGGCCCCGGCGAGCGAACCGCGGG
This sequence comes from Streptomyces lothianensis, assembly GCF_047779955.1. NCBI lineage: Bacteria > Bacillati > Actinomycetota > Actinomycetes > Kitasatosporales > Streptomycetaceae > Streptomyces > Streptomyces lothianensis. The sequence goes on from NZ_JBLMKT010000041.1 coordinate 260,235, forward strand.
CCGCGGTGGTGAGGGCGAGGGCCACGGGGACGGTCTCGGCGGCCGCGATGCCGTAGCTGTAGACGTGGTCCACGATCTGGTGTTCCAGGACCGGGATGAGCGAGAAGGCGTCCTCGGCGTCCCGGGCGAGCTTCACCGCGTGCTGGGCGTTGCGGCCGATCTCGGTGCCGTCCGGGAGCTGTTCGAGCGCCGCGTCCACGGCCGCGTCGACGCGGCCGCCACCGAGCAGCACCGCGCTCGCCGCCGCCATGGCGCGGGCGCCGTGGACGCCGTCGCCGTCCTGGGTGTAGCGGGCGTCGAACTCGGCGAGTTCGGCGGCCCGTCGTGGATCGCCCGGGTGGACCACGGCGAGGACGCAGCCCCGTACGCAGGCGGCGTCGTCGAAGTAGTGCGGATTGTCGTGGCCGGTCGCGGGCGGGCGCAGGCCGCCGGCGAGATTGCCGAGCCCGGCGCGCACGGAGATACGGGCCCGCAGGGGCATCACCGCCGACTCGACCTCGGGGGCGCGCTGTTCGGCCTCCGCGATCTCGGCGGCGAGGGCCTGCCAGGTGTGGTCCACGGCGGCCCTTACGCGCAGCGCCGGATCCCCGGCGGCGGCCGCCTCGAGCAGGGATACGGCGGTGAACGCGGCCCACTCCGCATCGTCGGAGGGGCCGAGCCGCAGCGGCTCGGGCGGCTGGTTGAGCGCGATGGGGACGGGGAGCGTGGTGGTCGCGTTCTGCTCGGCGAAGGTGTCCAGCTCACGGGTGAGCCGACGGGTCCACTCGGGCATCCGCGCAGCCCGGTGCCGCGCGGCGGGCCATCCGGCGGCATCCCCGGCGGCGAGCCCGAGCAGAAGCCCCTCGATACGGGACCGGCTCGGCGTCGAGGTGACGTCGCTACGGTGCCGGTCCGACGGTTCGGTGGCGTCGCTACGGGCGCGGCCTGGCGTCCCGGATCCGTCGCTACGGAGGCGGTCCATCGGTTCCGTACCGCCGGAACGCGGCCGGTCCGGCGTCGTCATGCCGTCGGCACGGAGCTGGATCGGCGGTGCGGTGGCGTCGGGACGGGCGCGGTTCGACGGTGCGGTGGCGTCGGGACGCTCGCGGCTCGGCGTCATGCCGTCACCTCCTCCTCGTCCGGGGTCAGCAGGTCCGCCACGTCCAGGACATGGTGGCCCGCCATCGACGGCAGGCAGCTGCCGCGGACCGGGCCGATCCGTGCGGACCACTCCGCGGGGACGGCCGACTCGCCCCGGAGTGCTCCGGCCAGCGCGCCCGCGAGGGCCGCCGTCGTATCGGCGTCGCGGCCCATGTTCACCGCCGTGAGGACCGCCTCGCGGAACTCGCCGCGCGCGGTCGCGAAGGCGCCGAAGGCCAGGCCCACCGCCTCGGGTGCGAGGTCGGTCCACGGGTAGCCGCCGATGACCACCGCGCAGCGCACCGCGCGTTCCCCCGCGGGCGCCGCGATCACCGCGCGGCGCAGGGAGCGCGCGGTCCACGAGTCCATCGGGATCACCGAGAGCGCCGCACCGATGACGCCCGCCGGTCCCGCCCCGCCCATCGCCGCGGCGACCCCGGCGGCGACGGCCCGGCCGCCGTAGATGCCCTCGCCTTCATGGCTGACCGTGCCGTCGACGGCCACGAGCCGCGCCGCCTCGGCCGGATCGCCCGCCGCGAACACCCCGAACGGCGCGGCCCGCATCGCCAGCCCGTCGCTCCAGGCGTGCCGGTGCTGGGCCGTCACCGGGGCGGCGAGGCCGCGGCGGAGGTTCTCCAGCGTGCCGCGCTCGCTGAAGCCCGCGCCCTTGAACGGGCCCTCGTCGAGGTCGGCGATCCACTGGTGCCAGGCGGCCTCGGCGCGGCCGACGGTGAGGCCGGAGCCGTAGCGGGCGAGGAGCAGGCCGGAGAAGATCGCGTACTCGGTGTCGTCGGTGCCGACGGGGTCGTCGACGACGAAGCCCTCGATCCGGCCCCAGCGGGCCCTGATCTCGGAGGGTCTGAGGTTCTCGGCCGGTGCGCCGAGCGCGTCACCGACGGCGAGGCCCAGCAGGGCTCCGCGCGCCCGGGTGCGCAGGGTGTGGGCGGCGTTCGGCGCCGCGGCCGGTTCCGGGGGAACGTATGCAGTCGACGCCATGCGGTACCTGTTCCACGCGGAGGGCCCCCTCGGTACCGAAGTGGGCCTCACATCACCCCTTCCGACGCGGAAGAGGAGCGGAATCAGCGGGAACCGAGATGGTCAGGCAGGCCTGCCTAACCGGTCCTTAGGCAGGGTAAGTATGGCCTTCCTTGCTGGCAGGAGCCGTTTTTCGCGCGTACTTTCGATCTCGTACGGCGGTCGGAACGGCCGCTGCTCGGCAAGCGAACTGGGGGCACCGCAAGCATGGCGATCATCGAGACCGAAGCGGCACTGCACGAGGCGCACCGCGACAACCACACCCACCGTGATGTCAACGGCGGCTGGCTGCGCCCGGCGGTCTTCGGCGCGATGGACGGGCTCGTCTCCAACCTCGCACTGATGACCGGTGTCGCGGGTGGCTCCGTCTCGCAGCAGACGATCGTGATCACCGGCCTCGCGGGCCTCGCGGCCGGTGCGTTCTCCATGGCCGCCGGCGAGTACACCTCCGTCGCCTCCCAGCGTGAACTGGTCGAGGCGGAACTGGAGGTGGAGCGCGGCGAACTGCACAGGCACCCGCACTGCGAGGAGCTGGAGTTGGCCCAGCTCTACGTCTCGCGCGGCGTGGAGCCCGAGCTGGCCGCAGAGGTCGCCCGGCAGCTCTCGCGCGATCCCGAACAGGCCCTGGAGATCCACGCGCGCGAGGAGCTGGGGATCGACCCGGACGACCTGCCCTCGCCACTCGTGGCCGCGGTCTCCTCCTTCGGCGCCTTCGCGCTCGGCGCGCTGATCCCCGTACTGCCGTATCTGCTGGGTGCGAGCGCGCTGTGGCCGGCCGTGCTGCTCGCGCTGATCGGGCTCTTCGCCTGCGGTGCGGTCGTCGCCAAGGTGACCGCGCGCGGCTGGTGGTTCAGCGGGCTGCGGCAGTTGGCGCTCGGCGCGGCCGCCGCGGGTGTGACGTACGTCCTCGGCAGTCTGATCGGATCCGCCGTAGGCTAAGGCTTTCCAGTTCTATGCGGCTGTCGGCATAAGTAGTTGTTACTGAGCGGTTTCGATCCCATGACGGCAGGGCATGAGCCGTAAGCGCCGTGGGCAATGAGGCCCGGGCGAACGCGTGGGCAAGGACGCCCGCGCGCGCCACTGGGCCCCGGTCACCCCGGTCCGCCCACCGTGACCCTCGCCGAGGGAGTCGCACCCCCTCCCCGAGGGGAGCCGCACCGCCAGCCGCGGTGTCCGCATGATGGAACGGACTATCCGTTTACCGAGATGGACCCCATCATGTAGCCTGCACGAAATTTCGCGCAGTTCTTGACGCGTGAGGGCCAACGTCGTCCCTCGGCACTTGCACTTTTGCCTCGACGACGACGGGAGAGCCGATGCGTTCCGACGCCTGGTCGCCCATGGACGGTCGCCCCGCCCAGCAGGGGATGTACGACCCCCGTAACGAACACGACGCCTGTGGTGTCGGTTTCGTGGCCACCCTGACCGGTGTTGCCAGCCACCAGCTGGTGGAGCAGGCGCTGACCGTACTGCGCAATCTCGAACACCGCGGTGCGACCGGCTCCGAGCCCGACTCGGGTGACGGCGCGGGCATCCTGGCCCAGGTCCCGGACGCGTTCCTGCGCGAGGTCACCGGCTTCGAGCTGCCCGAGGCCGGCGCGTACGCCGTCGGTATCGCCTTCCTTCCGATCGACGGCGCCGACGAGACCGCGGCGAAGATCGAGACCATTGCCGCCGAGGAGGGCCTGAGCGTCCTCGGCTGGCGCGAGGTGCCCGTCGCGCCCGATCTGCTCGGTGCCTCCGCGCGTTCCACGATGCCGGCCTTCCGCCAGATGTTCGTCGCGGACGCGGCCGCCGAGCCCGCCACCGGCATCGCGCTCGACCGCAAGGCCTTCGTGCTGCGCAAGCGCGCCGAGCGGGAGGCCGCGACGTACTTCCCGTCGTTCTCCGCGCGCACCATCGTCTACAAGGGCATGCTGACCACCGGCCAGCTGGAGCCCTTCTTCCCGGACCTGTCCGACCGCCGCTTCGCCTCGGCGCTCGCGCTCGTCCACTCGCGCTTCTCGACGAACACCTTCCCGAGCTGGCCGCTCGCCCACCCGTACCGCTTCGTCGCGCACAACGGTGAGATCAACACCGTCAAGGGCAACCGCAACTGGATGCGGGCCCGCGAGTCGCAGCTGGCCAGTGACCTGTTCGGCGGCAAGGACCTGGAGCGGATCTTCCCGGTCTGCACCCCGGACGCCTCCGACTCGGCCTCCTTCGACGAGGTGCTCGAACTCCTGCACCTGGGCGGCCGTTCGCTGCCCCACTCGGTCCTGATGATGATCCCGGAGGCCTGGGAGAACCACGCCTCCATGGACCCGGCCCGTCGCGCCTTCTACCAGTACCACTCCACGCTGATGGAGCCCTGGGACGGCCCGGCCTGCGTCACCTTCACCGACGGCACCCAGGTCGGCGCGGTCCTCGACCGCAACGGTCTGCGCCCCGGCCGCTACTGGGTCACCGACGAGGGCCTGGTCGTGCTCGGCTCCGAGGTCGGCGTCCTCGACATCGACCCGGCCAAGGTGGTCCGCAAGGGCCGGCTGCAGCCCGGCAGGATGTTCCTCGTCGACACCGCCGAGCACCGCATCATCGAGGACGACGAGATCAAGTCGGCCCTCGCCGCCGAACACCCGTACGCGGACTGGCTCGAAACCGGCGAGATCGAGCTCTCCGACCTGCCCGAGCGCGAGCACATCGTGCACACCCACGCCTCGGTCACCCGCCGCCAGCAGACCTTCGGCTACACCGAGGAGGAGCTGCGCATCCTGCTCACCCCGATGGCCAAGACCGGCGGCGAGCCCATCGGCTCGATGGGCACGGACACCCCGATCGCCGCGCTCTCCAACCGGCCCCGGCTGATCTTCGACTACTTCACCCAGCTGTTCGCGCAGGTCACCAACCCGCCCCTGGACGCGATCCGCGAGGAACTCGTCACCTCGCTGCACTCCTCGCTGGGCCCGGGCTCCAACCTGCTCGACCCGCAGGCCGCCTCCTGCCGCTCGGTCACCCTGCCGTTCCCGGTGATCGACAACGACGAGCTGGCCAAGCTCATCCACATCAACGCCGACGGCGACATGCCCGGCATGAAGGCCGTGACCCTGTCCGGCCTCTACCGGGTCTCCGGCGGCGGCGACACCCTCGCCGCGCGCATCGAGGAGATCTGCGCCGAGGCCGACGCCGCGATCGAGCAGGGCGCCCGCCTGATCGTCCTCTCCGACCGGCACTCCGACGCCGAGCACGCGCCGATCCCCTCGCTGCTGCTCACCGCCGCCGTGCACCACCACCTCATCCGTACGAAGCAGCGCACCCAGGTGGGCCTGCTCGTCGAGGCCGGCGACGTGCGCGAGGTGCACCACATCGCGCTGCTCATCGGCTACGGAGCGGCCGCGGTCAACCCGTACCTCGCGATGGAGTCCGTCGAGGACCTGGTGCGCGCCGGCACCTTCCTGACGGGCATCGAGGTCGAACAGGCCATCCGCAACCTGATCCATGCGCTCGGCAAGGGCGTCCTCAAGGTCATGTCCAAGATGGGCATCTCGACCGTCGCCTCCTACCGCGGCGCGCAGGTCTTCGAGGCCATCGGTCTCGACCAGGCCTTCGTGGAGAAGTACTTCGACGGCACCACCTCCAAGATCGGCGGCGTCGGCATCGACGTCATCGCCGACGAGGTCGCCGCCCGCCACGCCAAGGCCTACCCGGCCTCCGGCGTCCCGTCGGCGCACCGCGCCCTGGACATCGGCGGCGAGTACCAGTGGCGCCGCGAGGGCGAGCCGCACCTGTTCGACCCGGACACGGTCTTCCGCCTGCAGCACGCTTCGCGCAACCGCCGCTACGACATCTTCAAGCAGTACACCTCGCGCGTGGACGAGCAGTCCGAGCGCCTGATGACGCTGCGCGGGCTCTTCGGCTTCAAGGACGGCGCCGAGGGCGGCCGCGCGCCGATCTCCATCGACGAGGTCGAGCCGGTCTCCGAGATCGTCAAGCGCTTCTCCACCGGCGCCATGTCGTACGGCTCCATCTCCCGCGAGGCGCACGAGACCCTCGCCATCGCCATGAACCAGCTGGGCGGCAAGTCCAACACCGGTGAGGGCGGCGAGGACCCGGAGCGCCTGTACGACCCGGCGCGCCGTTCCTCGATCAAGCAGGTCGCCTCCGGCCGCTTCGGGGTGACCTCCGAGTACCTGGTCAACGCCGACGACATCCAGATCAAGATGGCCCAGGGCGCCAAGCCCGGCGAGGGCGGCCAGCTGCCCGGCCCGAAGGTCTACCCGTGGGTGGCCAAGACCCGTCACTCGACGCCGGGTGTCGGCCTGATCTCGCCGCCGCCGCACCACGACATCTACTCCATCGAGGACCTGGCTCAGCTGATCCACGACCTCAAGAACGCCAACCCGGCCGCCCGCATCCACGTGAAGCTGGTCTCCGAGGTCGGCGTCGGCACGGTCGCCGCGGGTGTCTCCAAGGCGCACGCGGACGTGGTCCTGATCTCCGGCCATGACGGAGGCACGGGCGCCTCGCCGCTGACCTCGCTCAAGCACGCGGGCGGCCCCTGGGAGCTCGGCCTCGCCGAGACCCAGCAGACGCTTCTGCTCAACGGCCTGCGCGACCGTATCGTCGTCCAGACCGACGGCCAGCTGAAGACCGGCCGCGACGTGGTCATCGCCGCGCTGCTCGGCGCCGAGGAGTTCGGTTTCGCGACCGCGCCGCTCGTCGTCTCCGGCTGCGTCATGATGCGCGTCTGCCACCTGGACACCTGCCCGGTCGGCATCGCCACCCAGAACCCGGTTCTGCGTGAGCGCTTCACCGGCAAGGCCGAGTACATCGTCAACTTCTTCGAGTTCATCGCCGAAGAGGTCCGCGAGATCCTCGCCGAACTGGGCTTCCGCTCCATCGAGGAGGCCGTCGGCCACGCCGAACTCCTCGACACCACGCGGGCCGTGGACCACTGGAAGGCACAGGGCCTCGACCTGGAGCCGCTGTTCCACGTGCCGGACCTGCCCGAGGGCGCCGTCCGCCACCAGCTGATCGCCCAGGACCACGGTCTGGAGAAGGCGCTCGACAACCAGCTGGTCAAGCTGGCCTCCGACGCCCTCGCCGCGAACTCCGTCGAGGACGCGGCGCCGGTCCGCGCCCAGGTCGCGATCCGCAACATCAACCGCACGGTCGGCACCATGCTCGGCCACGAGGTGACGAAGAAGTTCGGCGGCGCAGGTCTGCCGGACAACACCATCGACATCACCTTCACGGGCTCCGCGGGCCAGTCCTTCGGCGCCTTCGTGCCGCGCGGTGTGACGCTCCGCCTCGAAGGCGACGCCAACGACTACGTGGGCAAGGGCCTCTCCGGTGGCCGCCTCGTGGTCCGCCCGGACCGCGGCGCCGACCACCTCGCCGAGTACTCCACGATCGCCGGCAACACCATCGCGTACGGCGCGACCGGCGGCGAGATCTTCCTGCGCGGCCGCACCGGCGAACGCTTCTGCGTCCGCAACTCCGGTGCCCTGGTCGTCTCGGAGGGCGTGGGCGACCACGGCTGCGAGTACATGACCGGCGGCCAGGCCGTCGTCCTCGGCGAGACCGGACGCAACTTCGCGGCCGGCATGTCCGGCGGCAGCGCGTACGTCATCGACCTCGACCGGGACAACGTCAACGCCGGGAACCTGGCGGCGGTCGAGACGGAACTCTCCGACTCCGACAAGCAGTGGCTGCACGACGTCGTGCGCCGCCACGCGGAGGAGACCGGCTCCACGGTCGCCGAGAAGCTGCTCGTCGACTGGGAGGCATCGGCCGCCCGGTTCAGCAAGATCATCCCCACCACGTACAAGGCAGTGCTCGCCGCCAAGGACGCCGCCGAGCGAGCCGGGCTCCCCGAGTCCGAGATCACCGAGAAGATGATGGAGGCGGCGACCAATGGCTGATCCGAAGGGCTTTCTCAAGCACGGCCGCGAGGTCGCCGAGACCCGTCCCGTCGCCGAGCGCGTCAAGGACTGGAAGGAGGTCTACGTCCCCGGCTCGCTGCTGCCGATCATCCCGACGCAGGCCTCGCGCTGCATGGACTGCGGCATCCCGTTCTGCCACAACGGCTGCCCGCTCGGGAACCTGATCCCCGAGTGGAACGACTACGCCTACCGCGAGGACTGGGCGGCCGCCTCCGAGCGGCTGCACGCCACGAACAACTTCCCGGAGTTCACGGGCCGTCTGTGCCCTGCTCCGTGTGAGTCGGCGTGTGTCCTCGGCATCTCGCAGCCCGCCGTGACCATCAAGAACGTCGAAGTCTCCATCATCGACAAGGCCTGGGACGCCAACGACGTCAAGCCGCAGGCGCCCGAGCGCCTCTCCGGCAAGACCGTCGCCGTCATCGGCTCCGGACCGGCGGGCCTCGCCGCCGCCCAGCAGCTCACCCGGGCCGGGCACACGGTCGCCGTCTACGAGCGCGCCGACCGCATCGGCGGCCTGCTCCGCTACGGCATCCCCGAGTTCAAGATGGAGAAGGTGCACATCAACCGCCGCATCGAGCAGATGCGCGCGGAGGGCACCCGCTTCCGTACCGGCATCGAGATCGGCCGCGACCTCAAGGCGACGGACCTGCGCAAGCGGTACGACGCCGTGGTCATCGCCGCCGGCGCCACCACCGCCCGCGACCTGCCCGTCCCCGGCCGGGAGCTCAAGGGCATCCACCAGGCGATGGAGTACCTGCCGCTCGCCAACAAGGTGGTCGAGGGCGACTTCGTGGCCCCGCCCATCACGGCCGAGGGCAAGCACGTCGTCGTCATCGGCGGCGGTGACACGGGCGCGGACTGCGTGGGCACCGCCCACCGCCAGGGCGCGGCCTCCGTCACCCAGCTGGAGATCATGCCCAAGCCGGGCGAGGAGCGTTCGGCGGGTCAGCCGTGGCCGACCTTCCCCATGCTCTACAAGGTCACCTCGGCCCACGAGGAGGGCGGCGAGCGGGTTTACTCCGTCTCGACCACCCACTTCGAGGGCGACGAGGACGGCAACGTCAAGGCCCTGCACCTCATCGAGGTCGAGTTCGTGGACGGCAAGCTGGAGCAGAAGCCGGGCACCGAGCGCGTGATCCCGGCCGAGCTGGTCACCCTCGCCATGGGCTTCACCGGCACGGACGTCGAGAACGGTCTGACCTCCCAGTTCGACCTGGAGCTCGACGCCCGGGGTAACATTTCCCGCGATGCGGACTTCCAGACCAACGTCCCCGGCGTCTTCGTCGCCGGCGACGCCGGCCGCGGCCAGTCCCTCATCGTCTGGGCCATCGCGGAGGGCCGCTCGGCCGCCCGCGGTGTGGACCGTTTCCTCACGGGCGCCTCGGACCTCCCGGCCCCCATCAAGCCGACGGACCGTTCCCTGACGGTCTGACCGGCCCACAAAGACGGTCCGTACAACGGCGTACGGAACACTGACGCAACGCCCGCCCCTGTCCCCGACCGGATGGGGTGGGCGTTGCGGCGTTCCGGGTGCGGCCGGCCTTGTGAAGACCGGCCGCGTGAAGACCGGCCGCGTGAAGACCGGCCTTGTGGAGACCGGTCTTCACCGGGCGCTTGAATTTCCCGGACTCGCAGGGGCAATATCACCCCTCACGGGAATTCGAATACCCGCGCGGTTCAGTCGCAAGCCGAAATGGGATGGGCCAGTGACCAGCCCGAATCGGGTGGTCCAGCGAACAGCCCGAATTCAGCAGTGGTTGTGTACACCGCCGGTCTGGTCGCCCTTCAGCAGGCCGCCCCAAATGTAATTCCCCGAGTAGAGCCTGACCCACTTGTTGTGCCGGTAGCCGTTCTGGTCGATCGTCTGGCCCTCCGTGTAGCACCGGGCGTTCAGGCCCTGGTTGGCGCCCACCGAGTAGACGATGCGGCAGCTGAGCCACGGGCAGGAGCGGACATTCGCCGAGGTCCAGGTGGTGACGACCTGGTTGATGCCCACCTCGGCGGTACGCTGCGCATCCTGGCCCGAGGGCGCCGTGGCAGCGGAGGCGGGCGCTGCGAACGCGCCCGCGGTGAGCAGTCCCGCTGCAATTGCCGTGAGCGCCTTGGTTTTCGAACGCATGATGAATTTCCCCCTTGCGGTGACGGTCATCCGGTTCTCCGGCCCCAAGAAGCTAACAGTGGGACGGTCCGTCAATTCAGTCATGTTTCGGCCAAGTCGATGCGGGCATTGGACCGGAAGATTCCAGTCCGATGCCAGGGCTGAAAACAATCTTTATTCGGCTTGTATTTGACGGGTCGGTTCGAGCCGGCCCGGAAGGTCGGGGAGCCCTTGAAGCCTGAAGCCTGCGCAGGCATCGCCGCCGAAGGTGCCGCCCACGCGTGAGGGTCCGGCCCCCGGTGGGGGCCGGACCCTCGTCCTGCAGTGCTCCTCGGGCCGGTCGTCAGTCCGTGCCGGATTCCATCGCGGCCCGGTCGAGCAGCGCGTCCTCCTCGGAGATCTCGCCGCGCGATGCGATGGCCTGTGCGCCGCCCTCCGGCAGCTCCGGCATCGTGCCGATCAGCCCGGTCGCGGCCGCCTGGGCGGCGCCGACGGTCGCGTCGCCGCCTGCGCCGATCAGACCGAGCCCGGCGTACTGCTCCAGCTTGGCGCGCGAGTCGGCGATGTCCAGATTGCGCATGGTGAGCTGGCCGATCCGGTCCACCGGGCCGAACGCCGAGTCCTCGGTGCGCTCCATGGACAGCTTGTCCGGGTGGTAACTGAAGGCCGGGCCCGTGGTGTCGAGGATCGAGTAGTCCTCACCGCGCCGCAGCCGCAGTGTCACCTCACCGGTGACGGCCGCGCCGACCCAGCGCTGCAGCGACTCGCGCACCATCAGCGCCTGCGGGTCCAGCCAGCGGCCCTCGTACATGAGGCGGCCGAGGCGCCGGCCCTCGTTGTGGTACTGGGCGAGGGTGTCCTCGTTGTGGATCGCGTTGACCAGGCGCTCGTACGCGGCGTGCAGCAGAGCCATGCCGGGCGCCTCGTAGATGCCGCGGCTCTTGGCCTCGATGATCCGGTTCTCGATCTGGTCGGACATGCCCATGCCGTGGCGGCCGCCGATCGTGTTGGCCGCCATCACCAGCTCGACCGCGGAGCCGAACTCCTTGCCGTCGATCGTCACCGGACGGCCCTGGTCGAAGCCGATGGTCACGTCCTCGGCCGGGATCTCGACCTCCGGATCCCAGAACCGCACCCCCATGATCGGCTGCACGGTCTCCACACCCGTGTCGAGGTGTTCCAGGATCTTGGCCTCATGGGTGGCGCCCCAGATGTTGGCATCGGTGGAGTACGCCTTCTCGGTGCTGTCCCGGTAGGGCAGGTCGTGGGCGATCAGCCACTCCGACATCTCCTTGCGGCCGCCGAGCTCGGTCACGAAGTCCGCGTCCAGCCACGGCTTGTAGATCCGCAGGTTGGGATTGGCGAGCAGACCGTAGCGGTAGAACCGCTCGATGTCGTTGCCCTTGAAGGTCGAGCCGTCGCCCCAGATCTGGACGTCGTCCTCAAGCATTGCCCGGACCAGGAGCGTGCCTGTGACCGCGCGCCCGAGCGGCGTGGTGTTGAAGTACGCGCGCCCGCCCGAGCGGATGTGGAACGCACCGCAGGTGAGCGCGGCCAGCCCCTCCTCGACCAGCGCCGCACGGCAGTCGACCAGGCGCGAGATCTCGGCGCCGTAGTTCTTCGCGCGGCCGGGCACCGAGGCGATGTCCGGCTCGTCGTACTGGCCGATGTCGGCGGTGTAGGTGCACGGGACGGCGCCCTTGTCGCGCATCCACGCGACCGCGACGGAGGTGTCGAGTCCGCCCGAGAAGGCGATGCCGACGCGCTCGCCGACGGGGAGGGAGGTGAGGACCTTAGACATGGGAAGAGTATGCATGTCGCCGCATGATCATGCAACTCCCGGTTTCAGGCGCCGGACTCCAGGTCCTGAGGGTGTTCATTCCTCGTGAGGTGAAGTGGCGAGTGGCCGGGCGTCGACTGTCGCGCGCGAGTGCCCTACGTCACGTCGTGCTACTGCTCGGCGGAGGCGGAGCGGCGGTGGGCTGCGACTCGTTCGCGGGTCGCGCAGCGGCGGGAGCAGTAGCGGCGTTCCGGTCCGCTGCCCTGGGTGATGAAGACGTTCCGGCAGCTGGCTGACTCGCAGATCCTGCCGGGCGGACGTTGCCGGTCCCAGACGAGGACGGTCAGGGCCATGCACGACGAGGCGAGGAGCCACTCGCTCCAGGGTGCGTTGTCGTCGCGGTCGAGATGGGGATGCCAGGGCGTGCTGCCGCCGTGCGAGGTCAGACGGAGGGGGCCGGTGTGTGCCCGCAGTAGGCGGTTGAGGGCCGCTGCGGCGTCATCGGCGTGTTCGGCGGCGAAGACTTTCCGCAGGAGTGCGGCGGCTGCGTGCATGTCGGCGACATCGCGAGCGGCGAGGTCGATGGGGTCGGTCTCGCCGTGATCGCGGAGTGCGTCGACGACGTCCGCCGGGTCCGGGTGGTCTTCGGCGAGCACGTTGACCAGCGCGGCGGTCCGGCGGGCTGTGGCCAGTACTGAGTGCCGGGTGGACCAGTCATCGGTAGGGGAGCGCATGCGTGGAATGTAACGCATCTTGCTGAGCTTTGAGTTACGTTTGTAACGTCTCGTGGATGCTGAAGCGTTACCCGCTGTGTGTGTACCTTGCCGGAGCGATCGCAGCTCGTTCCGGGGACGAGATGTCCGGACCTGCGCTGATGCTCGCGGGGTTCGCCCTGGCCGGTTCGACCGCCGAAGCATCGTCTCTGCTTGCGGGCATCACGATCTCTGCTGCGGTGGGAGGGCCGGTGCTCGGGGTGCTTCTCGACCGAGCGCTTCGCCCGGGACGCCTGCTGGCCTGGGCTCTCATGCTGTATGCGGCGGGTCTGGGGGTGATCCTCTGGGGGCTCGGCAGGTTGCCGTTCGCCGTCACCCTCGTGCTGGCGCTGGTGGTAGGGCTGCTGGGGCCGGCTCTGTCCGGCGGATGGACGGCCCAGCTGCCCCGGGTGGTGCACTGCGACCGCCTGCCGCGGGCGAACGCGCTCGAAGCGATGGCATTCGGCGTGGCCGGTCTGGCAGGTCCGGCACTCGCCGGTGGCGTGGCGGAGGTGTTGGGCGCTTCCTCGGCTGTGGTGGTCTCCGCGGCGCTCATCGCACTGGCGCTACCGGCTGCTTGGATGCTGCCTGCCCGCTCCGGTCGGGTGCGAGGTGCTCAGGCGACGTCAGTGATCGGCGACCTTGCTGCCGGATTGCGGATCATCGCCGGAAGGCCGCTTCTGGCCCGGGCGACCGTCACTTCCAGCGTCTCCTGTACGGCCCAGGGCATGCTGATGGCGTGCATTCCCCTCCTGGGTGAACGTGCCCTGGGCGGAGCAGGCCGAGGCGTGGTGTTGCTTTCCTGCGCTGCGGTCTCCGCCCTGGTGGCCAACGCCGTGCTCGCCCGGTTTCCGGTTGCGGTCGCCCCCGACACGATGATCTGGACCGGCGCCCTGGTCCAGGCCACCGGGTTGACCTTGGCCGTTGTAGGGTCGCCCGTGCTGCTCATCATGGGTGCACTCATGGCGGGGGTCGGTGAAGGCCCCCAACTGGCCGCCTTGTTCGCCGTCCGTCACCGTGAGGCGCCGGAGCATCTGCTCGGCCGGATCTTCACTGCGGGCGCCAGCTTGAAGATCACCGGATTCGCCCTCGGAGCGGCGGTCTCCGGCCCGCTTGCAGCCTGGTCCCTGACAGCTGCGTTGGCCCTCGCGGCGAGCGTGGCGGCTCTCGCGGCTCTGGCCTACGTCACGCTCCCGTCGACAGCGTGCGGCTAAGAGCGCCCGTCAGTAGGGCTGGGATGGCTTGGGGTACGACGGGCACGGTTCTCGTTGATCACGGACTTCCTGACGCTCCGTGACCGCGGAGAATCCTGTGCCTGTCGTGCCCGAGTCCCATCGGATTCCGATCTGGCGGAAGTTCCTCGCTCTGCTGCCGGATCGTGAGATCTCCCATCCGCTGGGCTGTCATCGCCCCCGCATCCGACAGCCACAGCTCACCTCCTGCTGGAGGACGCCGTCTTGAGCGTCGGCTCCTCCCGTCAGGATCAGGGCGACCGCCTCGTCGAGGGCGGCGATCTCCTCCTGAGTGAGGGTCGGATTGGCGGCTCGCCGGGCCCGGGCCTCAGGCAGCAGCATGCCGTCGGTGCCGCCGAGTCGACACACCAGGGCAGGGAGGGCAGTCCGGACGATCCCGGCGGCGCCCGGCATGGTGAGTGCTACCTGCGCGAGGATCAGCGCGGCCATCGCGGTGTCCAGGCCGGGGGGTCCCTCCTCGGCGGTGGCCCAGTCGATCACCACGGGACCGTCGGGGGTGAGGAAGACGTTCTCCGGGTGCAGGTCGAGGTGGATGATGCGGTGGGCGGGGTCGGTCCCGGCCCGGGGAGGGATGGCGTGCAGTTGCAGCAGCAGATCGGCCAGCATCTCGCCCGCATGCTCGCCGCTGAGCGTGCCCGCAACCAGCGCCTCGCGCATCGTCGGTCCCGACAGCCGCTGCATCACCAATTCCCCGGCCGCCGCGCCCGGCCACACCGCCGGCACCGGATACCCGTGCTCGGCCAGGTACGCCATGACGACCGCCTCACCGGTGGCGTCCTCACCGTCGCGGTAGCGCCGCACGACCCGGTCCTCGTCGAGGGCGAACACATCCGCCGTCCGCCCTGCCCCGATCAACTCCCCGATCTCCATCGGGCAGAACTTATACCGAGCGCCGTCGAAGCTGCGTCGAGTTCTTCATCGTCCTGGCCGCCGCCATCATCACCGTCCGCAGCCGGATCCGACGAGCCTGCTGCACCCACCGCTGACACACCCGACCCACCAGCCCACGCGTCCGATGACCTACTGACGGATGCTCTCAGCCGGCCGGGCGTGCTGCAGTTCCGCCGCAGCGAGTACACGAGGAATGACGCGTCTGCCGGTGAACTTCCAGGCAACCAGTTCGGCTTGGGTGTGCATGGTCACCCCCAACTCCAGGCGACGGCGTGCAGCCACCCATGCAAGCAGGGCCTCGGGACCTTGGGGAGGCTCGGTGAAGTGCACGAGGTTGGAGTACCAGATCGTGCGGTGGAGGTCTGCTTCGAACCAGGCGTCACCCCCAAGCGCGTCAGCGAGGGCTCGCGCGAATCGGTCGATACTGGCGTCCATCGGTCTGGCGCACAACATCACGCTCCCCGGGGTGAGAGTCAGACCCGTCAGCCGCAGCCGGATGGCGCCGGTCTGCTTCGATGCCGCATGCAATGCGGCCTGATATCGCTCCACGGCTTCGTCGCCTGCCGGGATGTGGGTCCGATGGCGCTCCAGCGTGCGGATGGTGAAGTGTGACGAGACAGCATCCCCGGTGGGCCAGTGAGCAGCGCCGGCAACGGCCATCGCTTCTTTCGTGAGGCGTTCCATGTGCCCTGCGGCAGTCTCGTCGGGGCGTAGCAGCACCGTCAGGCCCCAGCGGGAGTCACCGTCCCCGGGCGGTACCTGTCCGGGGACCCGCCTTGCCAGGATCGCACCCCGTCCGAGATCGAAGAGTTCTTCGAAACGATCACTGCTCATGCCTTGCGATCATGCCTTACGTGCGACCGCAAGCTCCAGGCGGACCGGCCACCGCTGCCCCCACGGTTCGGGAACGATGCCCACCCGGCTTCCATCAGGCGGAGGCGAGTGACAGCTCGGCCCACACCGCCTTGCCGATTCCGTGGCGGCGCGGGCAGCAGCCCCAGCGGTCCGCCAGTGCCACGACGAGTGCCAGGCCGCGGCCTTCCTCTTCGTCCTCGTCGGCAGTGCGCGGGGCTGGCCATCCGCTACTCGCGTCCGCGACCTCCACCCGCAGCCGACCCTCGTACGTCACAAGGCGCAGTCCGACCTCACGTCCGGGCGCCCCGCGTGCGTGCCGCACGGAGTTGGTGACCAGTTCGGACAGCAGGAGTGTGGCGGTGTGACTGAGGTCGTCGTCGACTTTCCACTCGGTGAGCTGGTGGCGCAGTAAGGCGCGGGCCCGCGCCGGGGTTCTCGGGCTGCGCGGGAGCTGCCAGGTGCATTCCTTGATGGGCGGGGTGGGGTTGGGCATGGATGTCCCCTTGGGCTCAACTGCGGTGAGTGTCTTGCCTGTTACGTTCAGCAGCATGATTGCTTGCTGTGCAACTTGCAAGCCGAACAACTCTATTGAGCTGCCCTGAAGGTTCCGGGGGGTACGCTGCTGAGCAGGAACGTGCACTGAGGGGGAGTCATGCCGACGGGAGAACTCAGGCCAACGGTGCGCAAGAGGGTGCTCGGCACCAACCTCCGGCGCCTCCGCGAGGAGCGGGGGCTGTTGCTGGAGGACGCGGCTCAGCGGCTCAGCTGTCACGTGGCCAAGGTGAGCCGCATCGAGTCGGGTCGCAGCGGCATTCGCCAGCTCGACCTCAGAGAACTCCTCGACCTGTACGGCGTGAAGGACCGAGCCGCGCGGGAGAGTTGGCTAGCCCTGGCCCGGGAGAGCCGACGGCGGCGCTGGTGGCGTGTCCTTGAGGACCAGCTTCCGCAGGACTTTCTGGACCTCGTGGGGCTGGAGGACGAAGTCTCCGAGTGCAGAGGCTTCCAACCTGCCATCGTTCCCGGACTGTTCCAGACCGAGGCGTACGCTACCGCCGTGATCCGGGGCGGGGCGCCGGGCCCGCTGAATGACGAGCAGCAGACCAAGGTCCGAGTGCGCATGGAGCGCCAGAAGGCACTGACGCGGTCTGATCCGGAGCCGTTGAAGGTGTGGATGATTCTCGGTGAGGCGGCGCTGCGGCAGGAGGTGGGCGGCCCGAAGGTGCTACGTGACCAACTCATGCACCTAGTCCGCGTAGCACAGCTTCCGACCGTGACTTTGCAGGTACTACCCTTCTCGGCGGGGGCCTGCCAAGGCGGACCGTATCCCTTCCTGATCTACAGCTTCCCACCGCCCGCAGGGCTGGAAGTGGTGCTCCTGGAGAACTTCGCCAGTCACGCCTACCTGGAGACTCAGGAGGACACGGCGCGGCTGGGGAGCGCCTTCGACCACCTTCGAGCCTCGGCTCTCAGCCCGCTGGACTCCGAGTCCCGGATCATCGAGCTGGCCGAGGAACTGACAGACAGGTAAGGAACTTCAGCGCATGCCCTCGCAGCGGAGTGACTGGTTCAAGAGCAGCTACAGCGGCCAGAACGGCGAGTGCGTAGAAGCCCGCCTCACCGGCGTGGGCCTTGAGGTGCGGGACTCGAAGAATTCGCGCGGGGCGGTCATCGCCGTAAGGGCTCACGCCTGGGGCGAGTTCCTGGAGGTCGTGAAGTCCGAGGGTGCGCAAGGCGTGTAGCGCCCGGAAGGCATGCGCGGAGGGCGAGTGCGCTGCCGGGCGGAATTCCTCGCGTGGGTCGCGCGTCGGTCGGTGGACGAGCTGGACGAGCCGTTCACCTTCGTGGTTGACGGTGAAGGTGTCCTTCGACTTGCTCCGCGCCGTAGCGAGCATGTGGTGTGCGCCGGTGGGGAGCCCGTGCCGAGCGCCGGTGAGATGAGTTTCCGTACGGAGGACGGGCGGCGATGGGTGCCCGCCCGCCACCGATCCTCGTCCTGGCAGGATGGCGGCATGGAACGTGTACTTGGAATTGGTGGCTACTTCATGCGGGCTGCCGACCCGAAGGCCCTGAACGCGTGGTACCGCGACTGCCTCGGCTTGGACGCCGACGAGCACGGCTTGTGGCGTCAGGGAGCCGGGCCGACGGTGTTCGCGACGTTCGAGTCCGGGACCGACTACTTCGGGTCACGCGCCCAGCAGACCATGCTCAGCTTCCGGGTCCGTGACCTGGAGGCGATGCTCGCGCAGCTGCGTGCCAAGGGAGCGGACGTGTCCGAGGGCATCCAGGACATGGAGGGCGTCGGCCGGTTCGGCTGGGTCACCGATCCCGAGGGTAACCGGGTCGAGCTGTGGCAGCCCGCCTGACCGTTTCCGGCAAGCATGAGCGGAACGCCATCAAGACCATCACGATCAGCGATGGCCAGGGCGGCCGCACCCTGTGGTCCGGGGCCACCCGGCCCGGCCGGATGCACGATCAGACCGCAGTGCGCACCGAGGATTTCGCCGAGCAGTTCCGTCAGTGCCCGGCCGTGAATGCCGAGGTCGACGACGGATGCCGGGGCCTGGTCAACGAGTTCCCCGGTCAGGTCTCGGCCCGCCGAAGAACCGAAGGAGATGGGCAAGGGCGAGGGGACGGGGCTGACGACGACCAAGGCCCCGGCGGCCGCTGTGCGGCTCGACCGGGGGCTTGACGGGGCCAGTCCCTCACGGCACCAGTCCATACGCGGCGGGGCGTCGTCAGTCGGTCCTACGTTGTTGGTGGGTTGGACGGGCCGTCGTAAGGTCCAGAGGCCCAGAGACTCCGGGTGTGGCTTTCAGTTGGTTGCCCTTGATGGTTCGCCTCACCTGGCCGCCCGGAGTCTCACGACGACTCGGCCGCTGATTAGGAGCTGCGGGCCCCTCTGGGTGCATCGCTGAGTAGGACCACGCTGGCGAGGTCGTCCGGAGCAACAGCGCGCGTCGAACGACCGGAGGAACAGGTGGCCCGGATCTGGGCGGGGACGGACATCGGCAAGACGCACCACCACTGCGTGGTGCTGGACGCCGAGGGCAAGCGACTGCTGTCGCGGCGAGTGCTGAACGACGAACCGGAGCTGATAGACCTGCTCGCCGACGTGCTGGCGATCGACGAGGACGTGCTCTGGGCGGTCGACGTCGCTGACGGCATGGCCGCTCTGTGGATCAACATCCTGCTCAATCACGGTCAGCAGCTCGTCTACATACCCGGTCTCGCGGTCAACCGCGCGTCGGCCGGCTACCGAGGCACTGGGAAGACGGACACCAAGGACGCCACCGTCATCGCCGACCAGGCCCGGATGCGCCGGGACCTGACCGCACTGAGGTCGGACGACGAGCACGCCATCGAGTTGCGCGT
>NZ_JBLMKT010000084.1:0-36723 GCF_047779955.1 Streptomyces lothianensis
CGTCCGGATATTTACGGGGTGCTGCCATGGTGCTGGTGGATCTCCTTCGCCAGGACCGTAACCCTGGCATCAGGGACTCCACAAATCTCAGTACAGCTCAGTACAGGGAGCGCCCGGAAGTCGATCAAGGTTGTGGAGGATCCGTGCGTACGCGGCCTGTGCCACTCGGTTCGTGCGTCGGTGCACACAAGCCCTGCCGCGTCTATACGGTCGGGCACTCGACCCGCGCTTTCGACGACCTCCTTGGCATGGTGCACAGCAATGGCATCACCTGCCGCGCGGATGTGCGGTCGTTTCCCTCGTCGAGGAAGTATCCGCAGTGGAACCAGTCGGCGATCATCGAAGCCCTGCGCCCGACATGGGATACCGCTGGATTCCCAATCTGGGCGGCCGGAGACATGCACCCAAAGATGTGGCGAGTGCGAACGGAGCGTGGCGAGTCAAGGCGTTCCATGACTACGCGGACTACATGGCCACCGATGCATTCGCGGAAGGCCTTGACGAATTGCTCAGGCTGGCTGAACACGAACGGCTGGTGATCATGTGCAGTGAGGCGGTGCCGTGGCGCTGCCACCGAAGGTTGATCACCGATGCGCTGATCGTCGCCGGGGTGGAGGTCTGGCACAGCATGTCGAGCACGATGACGAAGCGGGCCGTGCTCAACGAGCACGCGCAGGTGTGCGACAGCCGGCTCATCTATCCGCCACCGGCGTGAACGTGATCGACGAGGTCCGGGACTACACGCTCGCCTGCCGCGCTCCTTCCCTCTCAGGGAACAGGCAGCCCGGGCTCAGGGAACAGACAGCGCGGGACCGTCGCGAACCTGCGGTGCGCCGATCCGGGGCGCGTCGGCGGCGGGGGCTGCCAGCGCGTCGGCCTGACGCTCGCGTTGCCACAGGGCTCGCAGTCTCCCGTCCGGACGGTCGATCAGCTCTGTCCAGGTGCCGCGCTCCACGATGCGGCCCCGATCGAGGAGCAATACCTCGTCGACGGTTGTGTCGTCGAGTCCGGCCAGGCGGTGGGTGATCAGCAGCGTGGTGCGGCCCTTGGCGGCGGCGAGCAGGTCGGCCGTCAGGGCATCGGCCGTCGGCAGGTCCAGATGTTCGGTGGGTTCGTCCAGGATCAGGACCGGAAAGTCCGCGAGCAGTGCCCGGGCCAGCGCCAGGCGCTGGCGCTGACCACCCGAGAGCCGGGCGCCGTGTTCGCCGACCAGCGTGTCGAGCCCGGCGGGCAGCGTGCCGACCCAGTCCAGCAGACGGGCCTCGGAGAGTGCGGCCATGAGGACCGAGTCGTCGGCCTCGGGCCGGGCGAGGCGCAGGTTCTCCCGGAGGGAGTTGTCGAAGATGTGGGCGCCCTGGGCGCACAGGCCGACAGCCGTGCGGACGTCGTCCGAGGCGAGCATGCGGGTGTCGACGGTGTGCGGGCCGGAACCGAGCGTGACCGAACCCGACGTCTGGTCGAGGAACCGGAGCAGGACCTGGGCCAGGGTGGTTTTTCCCGCGCCGGACGCCCCGACCACGGCGACGCACCGGCCGGGAGCGAGATCCAGGTCGATGCCGCGGAGTGCGTCGCGCCGTGCACCGGGCCAACGAGCGGTGAGACCTCGGACGGTGAGCGGGAGCGGGGTCTGGGGAGGCGCGATCGGGCGAGCGGGTTCGGTCACCGGCTCGGGGGCTGTGAGCACCTCGTCGAGGCGGGACTTCGAGGCGCGGGAGCGGTCCCGGAACTGTACGGCCGTCGGCATACCGGCGACGGCTTCGAACGCGGCGAGCGGAGTGAGGATCACCACGGCCAGGTATACGCCCGGGAGCGTTCCGGTGGCGACGCCGTGCCCGCCCGCGGCCGCGCAGAGCGCGACGGTCAGCCCGGTGCTCAGTGCGGTGAGCCCGCCAGAGAGCGCGGCGGTCGACGCCGATCTGGCGGCGAGCGCCGTCAAGCGTCGGTCGGCGGCCCGAACCCCGCCGAGGCGGGCGGGCAGGGCGCCGGCGACGGTGAGTTCTGCCGTACCGCTGAGAACATCGACGACACGGACCGCCAGTTCCGCGCGAGCGGGGGACTGCTGGCGTTCCCTCCAGCCAGAGATCCGGCTCGCGAGTGCGGGCACCACGGCCCCGGCCAGGAACAGCCCCAGGGCCAGCGCCGCGCCGGTCCAGGGCAAGAGGAGCGCGAGGCCGACACAGGCCCCCAGCGAGACGACCGCCGCAACGGCGGCGGGCAGGCGCCACCGGAGGTGCTCGTCCTGTACCGCGTCGACGTCGGAGACCAGGCGGGACAGCAGGTCACCGCGACGGTAGGCGGGCAGCCCGGTCGGTGCGAGCCGTTCAAGGCGGCGGTACACGGCGGAGCGGACGCTTCCCAATGCGGTGAGGACCCTGTCGTGCGAGACCAGCCGCTCCGCGTAGCGGAACACGCTGCGCCCGATCCCGAAGGCCCGTACGGCGGTCACGGCCATGAGCAGATAGAGAACGGGCGGCAGCTGGGAGGCCCGCGAGATCAGCCACCCGGAGGTCGCCGCCAAGGCCACCGCGCACCCGAGGGAAAGCGCCCCGAGGAGAACGGCGAAACCGAGCCGGGGCCGCTGGCCCCCGGTCCGTAGTGGCCCGGGCAGAGGTACGCAGGCCGATGCCACCGGCTTCCGCACGGCTTCGGTGCGAGCAGGCGTACGGGCGGGCGAGGGCTTCGCCGCGAGGTCCTCGCGTACGCGGTCGGCGCCCAGGTGGACGCGTCGGTCCGCGATGGCGAGGAGGGCAGGCCGGTGGGCGACGAGCAGAACCGTGCGGTCGACCGCCAGGGCACGGACGGCATCAACCACCGCGGCCTCGCTCTCACCGTCGAGGTTGGCCGTCGGCTCGTCCAATAGCACCAGGGGTCTGTCCGCCAGCACGACGCGGGCCAGCGCGATCCGCTGCCGCTGGCCGGCGGACAGTCCTTCACCGTCCTCTCCCAGCACCAGGTCAGGTGTGGCGAAGTCCAGTGCGTGGGCCGCGGCGAGCGCGGCCTCGACCTCCGCGTCGGTGGCCTCGGGCCGGGCGAGGCGCACATTGTCCGCGACCGTACCCGCGAACAGGTGCGGGCGCTGAGGGGCCCAGGCGATCTGGCGTCGCCAGTCGGCGGGGGCGAACGACGAGAGGTCGCGTCCGTCGACGAGCACGCTGCCGTGGGAGGGCCTGGCGAACCCGAGGAGCAGGGCGAGCACGGTGGACTTGCCCGCGCCGCTCGGACCGGTCAGGGCCACGGTCTCTCCGGGGGCGAGAGTCAGCGATACATCGCGCAGTGCCGGTTCGGAGCGTCCCGGATAGCCCGCGCTCACCTCCGACAACGAGATCGTCGTACCCGCTACGGCCGGAGCGGGTTCCGTGCCCGCTGGGGTCAGCGGGGTCTCAAGGACCTCGAAGACTTCCGTGGCGGCGGTGAGGCCCTCCGCGCTGGAGTGGTACAGGGCGCCGACCTGGCGGATCGGCAGATAGGCCTCCGGGGCGAGTACGAGCACCAGCAGCCCGGTCTCCAGGTCCAGCGATCCGTCGACCAGCCGGAACCCGATCGACACGGCGACCAGGGCCACCGACAGCGTCGACAACAGCTCCAGCACGAACGAGGACAGGAATGCGATCCGCAGCGTTCGCAGCGTCGCCCTGCGGTACGTGTCGGTGATCCGGGCGATCGAACGGAACTGCGCCTTGGCCCTGTTGAACACCTTCAACGTGGGCAGCCCGGCCACCACGTCGAGGAAGTGGTGCGACAGGCGGGACAGCTGGGTCCACTGCCGGTCCATCCGTGTCCTCGTCGCCAGCCCGATCAGCACCATGAAGACCGGGATCAGTGGCAGCGTCACCGCGATGATCGCCGCCGACACCCAGTCGGCGCCGAGGATCCGGGCCAGAACCACCACCGGAACCACGACAGCGAGCGCCAGTTGGGGCAGATAGCGGGCGAAGTAGTCGTCGAGGGCGTCGATCCCCCGGGTGGCGAGCGCGGTGAGTTCGCCGGTGCGCCGGCCGGCCGGATGGGTCTGGCCGAGTGCGGTGGCGTGGTCGAGGAGTTTCTGGCGCAGGGTGGACTTCACGCGGGCGGCCGAGCGATGCGCCGTCAGCTCGGTCAGCCAGGTCACCAACGCTCGGCCCACGGCGACTGCCGCCAGGCCGAGCAAGGGCCCGGTCAGGTCGTGGGATTGCTGTTGGAAGGCACGTACCACGATGTCGGTGATGAGGCTCGCCTGGACGACCACCAGGGCCGCTGCTGCCGCACCGAGGATCACCGCTGTGGCGAGGAAGACCCGGGTGGTGCGGGCATAGGCGAGCAGCCGCGGGTCGATGGGACGCATGATCAGTGGCCCGCCGGGATGTGCTGCACGCCGATGCGCCGGCGGAAGATCCAGTACGTCCAGCTCTGGTAGAGCAGCACGATCGGCAGGAACACGGCCGCCACGATGCTCATCACCTTCAGGGTGTAGGGCGAGGACGAAGCGTTTGTCACCGTCAGCGACCAGGCCGCGTCGAGGGTGGACGGCATGACGTCGGGGAACAGCGCGAGGAAGAGCGTCCCGAACGCGGCCACGACGGTCAGTCCCGACAGTACGAAGGCCCAGCCCTCACGTCCGATGCGGGTGGCGAACAGCGCGCAGGCGAGGGCCGCCAGTGAAACGATCAGCGCGGCCAGGCTCCAGCCGTTGCCCGAGTCCGCCTGGGTCCAGATCAGGAAGGCCGCCAACAGCAGGACGGCGGCTCCGCCCAGCGCTGTTGCCTGCGTCCTGGCCCGTTCACGGATGTCCCCGGTCGTCTTCAAGGAGGCAAAGATCGCGCCGTGGCCCGTGAAGAGCACGAGCGTCATCACGCCGCCGAGAACGGCGTACCCGTTGAAGAGGTCCCCGAGGCCGCCGACGTACACCCCGCCCTCGTCGATCGCGACGCCGCGGACGATGTTCGCGAAGATGACACCCCAGAGGAAGGAAGGGAGCAGGGACGTCCAGAAGATGGCCTGCTCCCAGTTGCGCTGCCAGCGCGCTCCGGGCCGCTTGGCCCGGTACTCGAAGGCCACGCCCCTGACGATGAGGCAGAACAGGATGATCAGAAGGGGCACGTAGAAGCCGCTGAACAGTGTGGCATACCAGCTGGGGAAGGCCGCGAAGGTCGCACCGGCGGCCGTGATCAGCCAGACCTCGTTGCCGTCCCATACCGGGCCGATGGTGTTGATGAGCACCCGGCGTTCGGTCGTGTCCCGGGCCAGCAGCCTCGTCAGGATCCCGATGCCGAAGTCGAAGCCCTCAAGGAAGAAGTAGCCGGTCCACAGGATGGCGATCAGGATGAACCAAAGATCGTGGAGGTGCATGTGGGCCGTCCTCAGTACGCGTGGGCGAGAGGTTGGTCGGCGTCCCCTACGGGACCGCCGAGGGTCGGGTCCTTGGCGGGTGGCCGTTCGTCGGTGTCCGGTCCTGCCTTGGCATAGGTCAGCAGGAGTTTCACCTCGATCACCGCGAGCACTGCGTAGAGCACGGTGAAGGCGGCCAGTGAGCCGATCTGCGTACCGACGGTGACATTCGGGGAGACGGCGTCCTCGGTACGGATCAGATGGAACACCGCCCAGGGCTGACGGGCCATCTCGGTGAAGATCCAACCGAAGCTGTTGGCGATCAGCGGGAAGCCCAGAGTGAGCATGCCGATCCGCCAACTCCACTTGGTGAAGAAGCCGTTCAGCTCCCACGTATTGGTGACCATCAGCTTCGGCGGCTCGTCCTCACCCGTGCGGTGCACAGGGGCCAGCCAGAACTTTCGCCGGGTGGCCCACAGGCCGATCAGCCCCACCATGAAGCTGGTCATCCCGAAGCCGATCATCAGCCGGAAGCCCCAGTACGCCATGAAGATGTTCGGGCGATAGTCCTCCGGCCGGCCGCCGAACTCCGCCGCCTCCGCCCTCGCCCGGTCGTTGATGCCTGGGACTGGATCGGAGAAGTTGTCCTTGGCGAGAAACGACAGCAAACCGGGGATCTCCAGTGCCATCGCATTGCGCCCCTCGGAGACATCACCGACCGAGAAGACCGAGAACGGGGCCGGTCCCTCGGTGTCCCACAGAGCCTCGGCGGCAGCCATTTTCATCGGCTGCTGCTCGAACATCACCTTTCCCAGCCGGTCTCCGCTGAGCGCGGTCCCCAGGCCGGCGATCACCGCGATGACCAGGCCGAGCCGCAGCGAGGTGCGCATAACGGCGATCCGCTGACGCTGGGTGTCCTCAAGTCGCTTGGCTCGCCACAGGTGGTACGAGGCGATGCCGATCACGAAGGCAGCACCGGTGAGGAAGGCGGCCGTCAAGGTGTGGAAGACCTGTACCAGGGTGGTGTTCTGGAGCAGTACGCGGCCGATGTTGGTCAGTTGGGCTCGCTGAGTGTCCGGGTCGATCCGGTAGCCAACTGGGTGCTGCATGAAGGAGTTGGCCGCCAGGATGAAGTACGCCGAGAGGAGGCTGCCGATGGCCACCACCCAGATGCAGGCGCAGTGGATCTTCTTCGGAAGCCGGTCCCAGCCGAAGATCCACAGCCCGATGAAGGTGGACTCGACGAAAAAGGCGACCAGCGCCTCCATCGCCAGAGGAGCACCGAAGACGTCACCGACGAAGCGGGAGTACTCGGACCAGTTCATACCGAACTGGAACTCCTGCACAATTCCGGTGACGACTCCCATCGCGATGTTGATCAGGAAGAGCTTGCCCCAGAACTTGGTGGCGTGGAAGTACTTCTCCTTGCCCGTGCGCACCCAGGCCGTCTCCAGGCCCGCGACGATCGCGGCGAGGCTGATGGTGAGAGGGACGAAGAGGAAGTGGTAGACGATGGTGGCGCCGAACTGCCATCGCGCGATGGTCTCCTGAGCGAGCGCTAGCTCCACTGCGCCTCCCTCTCACCCGGCTGCGCCCTCTTGGACGAGAAGCGGCTCCTGTTATCAGTCACGGGACTCTTCGCCCTTCGCCGATCCGAACGCGATCGCACGCCGCGCCTGGTCACCGCTCTTCGGTAGACGCACGGCCGCTCCGGCCCACCAGGGGGCGCGCACCGCCGCAGACTGCGCAGTGGTTGATCGTTCACCCATGTCTCCACCTCTGGCTCTCGTGCGACCTAAGCATCCGCATCACCACTGCCGCCGTTGCCTTGCCGCAGAGCAGCCTGCACGGAGGAGCCTTTGAGAACCACTGCATCAACACCGTGTCAGCGAACGAAGAAGACTCGAACAGATTTTCCACAGGTGAAAGGTGTCCCCCGTTGGCGTGGCATCGGTGAATTCCACGGCGAGAGCGGATCTGAGTGCTTCGGCTCTGAGTGCTTCGGCCTCGTCGTGGAACGGTCCCGGTTGCGGGTGGGGAGCCACCGGGTTTGGCTGGAAGGAATCGTTGCGCGCCTGGAGCTCGGACCACTTGGAGGATTCAATGGGTCACCACAAGTCCAACCGACAGGTCGAAGGGGATCCGGAGCGCGACCACGGTCGCGGCATGCCGAGGCGTCCCGATGCCGAGGAGCTCGAGAAGTTGACGGAGGAGGACCGCCGGGACGTCGGACTGCCCGCCGACGGCCCGGCCGATGCCGCCGCACAGTACGAGGAGGCTCAGACCGCGGTCGACCGGCAGGCCGACAGCGGCGAGCTGCCGACCGGTACCGAGTCGCGCAAGCACCGCGAGGACTTCCCGCCGACCGACTACGAGGACTGAGGAAGCGCTCACTCGCTGAACGCGACCCCTTGTCTGGATTCCCCCGCCTCCGCACGCCCAGCGCCTGAAAGGACAAGGTTCATGACCGCCCCCCAAGAAGGCCAGGACGCGCGGGAGCCCCGTGTCGGGCCCACTCCGGAGGAGAAGCCCGAGTTCCACCCGTACCACCACCCCGCGGCGGGCTGGGGTGCGGCCAAGAGCGTCACCAGGTTCCTCCTGCGGGAGCGCGAACTTGTCGACGGTCCGCGGGCGATCCTCAAGATGAACCACGAGAACGGCGGGTTCGACTGTCCGGGATGCGCCTGGCCTGACGATCTCAAAGGCCTGCGCCTGGACATCTGCGAGAACGGCATCAAGCACGTCGCCTGGGAGATGACGCACAAGCGGGTCGACCGGGAGTTCTTCGCCGCGCACTCGGTGAGCGAGCTGTCCGAGTGGAGCGACTTCGCGCTTGAGGACCAGGGACGCCTGACGGAGCCGATGGTCTACGACCCCGACTCGGACCACTACCGGCCGATCAGCTGGAAGGACGCCTTCGAGCTGGTGGGCGCGACCCTACGGGGCCTGGACAGCCCCGACCAGGCGTCGTTCTACACCTCGGGACGGCTCGGCAACGAGGCCACGTTCCTCTACCAGCTGTGGGCCCGCGAACTGGGCACGAACAATCTGCCCGACTGTTCCAACATGTGCCACGAGGCAAGCGGCCGCGCCCTGCAGGCGGCCCTGGGCACCGGTAAGGGCACCTGTGACCTCAAGGACTGGGAGAGCACGGACGCCCTGTTCATCATGGGGGTCAACGCCGCCTCCAACGCTCCCCGGATGCTGACGGCCCTGGCCGAGGCCTACCACCGGGGAGCGCAGGTCGTGCACGTCAACCCGCTCGTCGAGGCGGCCGCGACCCGCACGATCATTCCGCATGACTTCACGGACATGGCCCTGTTCAAATCGACACGGACCAGCACCCTGAACCTCCAGGTGCGAATCGGCGGCGACATGGCCTTCCTGCGCGGCATGGCCAAGGCCGTCCTGGAACAGGCCGAGACGGATCCGAAGAACCTCGACAAGGAATTCATCGACCGCCACACCACCGGCTTCGACGCCTATCGCGCGCTCTGCGAAGAGACCTCCTGGGACGAGATCGAACGACAGTCCGGACTTAGCCGCGACGCCATCCTCAAGGCCGCACGCGTGTACTGCGATGCCGACCGCAGCATCATCAGCTGGTGCCTGGGCGTCACCCAGCACGACCACGGCGTCGACACGATCCGCGAGATCGTCAACGTCCTTCTGCTCCGCGGAAACCTGGGCCGCGAGGGAGCAGGCCCCTCGCCCGTACGGGGGCACAGCAACGTACAGGGCAATCGGACCTGCGGCATCGACCACCGCCCGGCCCCGGAGTTCCTCGACCGCCTGGCCGAGGTCTGCAAGATCGAGCCGCCGCGCGAGCACGGTCTGGACACGGTGGGCACCATCCAGGCCATGCACCGCGGCGACGTGAAGGTGTTCGTCGGCATGGGCGGCAACTTCGCCCTGGCGGCGCCCGACACCCCGCATACCTACGAAGCGCTGCGCAACTGCGAACTCACCGTCCAGGTCAGCACCAAACTCAACCGCAGCCACCTCGTGCACGGCCGCAAGGCGCTCATCCTGCCGTGTCTGGGCCGCACGGAGAGGGACCACCAGCGCAGTGGCATCCAGTCCACCTCGGTCGAGGACTCGATGAGCATGGTGCACCTTTCCACCGGCATGAAACGCCCCGCGTCCAGGCATCTGCTGTCCGAACCCGCCATCATCGCAGGGATGGCCCGCGCCACACTGCCCGAGAGCGATACCCCCTGGGAGTGGTACACCGAGGACTACGACCGGATCCGCGACTCCATGGCCGAGGTCATCGACGGATTCGAGGACTGCAACCGCCGTGTGCGGCTGCCGCTCGGCTTCCGCATCAAGCAGCCCGCCCGCGAACTGGTCTTCCTGACCGAGTCGGGCCGCGCCGAATTCTCCACGGCCCCCCTGCCCGACGTCGTGCCGGCACCCGGCACCCTCGCCCTGGGCACGATGCGTTCCCACGACCAGTGGAACACCACCATCTACTCCGACAACGACCGCTACCGCGGCATCAAGAACCTGCGCACCCTCGTCTTCATGAACAAGGACGACATGCGCGAACGCGGCGTCGAGGAGTTCGACCCGGTCGACATCACCAGCACTGCCAAGGACGGCAGCCACCGCCGCCTCGACCGCTACCTCGCTGTCCCGTACAACATCCCGCGCGGATGCGCCGCCGGATACATGCCCGAGATGAACGTGCTCTGCGCCCTCGGCGATTACAGCACGCAGAGCGACCAGCCCATCATGAAGCACGTCAGGGTGACCATCACGCCCTCGGACTGAACCCGACACCCTCGAGCCACGGCCTGCAGCGGGACTGCCGATCCCTCCTGCTGATCGCCGGAGTCCGTGATGTCGGGAGCCGTCACTCTTCCGTTCCATTTCGTCCGCGACATGGGAAAAGCCCATCTTCGGGTTGTTCGACAACTACTTCTGTTCGGGCGACCAGAACTGCCGCGTGAGCAGGCACGGCGGTGCACCCGGTCATAGCCTGAGTGAACGGGCCGACGGCACGCGCCCCTCGTGGCAGCGGGTGGCGGACCCACTCACGAAGGGAGTCCCAGCCCATGAACGATGAGGATCTCCACATCGTGGCCACTGAAGATTTCACGCTGGCGCCCGCAGCACGTCTCGGTGCAGGCGGTGCACAATTCAGTGCGGGCTCGCATGCCCCGTCTCTTCGCGCGCGGGCCCGAATGCAGGAGCTGGTTCTGCAACTGCGCAGCGATCTGGTGTTCGTGACGGATTCACGCGAGCGGACTCTGTTCGCGACGACTGCGGACCTGCTGGTCTCGTTGGATGCGGCGTTCGCCGAAGTAGCCACGCCCGCGGCTGCGGAGCCTACCGAGACGGGTGCCCCCGCCTGGTCGGACGACGACGCCACCTTGACGGAGATCAGGTCCGGTCAGTGGGAGCGAGGCGGGCCGCATCCACCGCCGTGACCAGTTCGGCCAGGGCGCGAGGTTCGCTGAGCGAGCGGCCGGTGAGTTCACGGATTCGGTTGAGCCGGTACCGGATGGTGTTGGGGTGGCAGTGCAGGACGTGCGCGGCACGCTCCGCGGAACCGGTGTGGTCCAGGAACGCACGGAGCGTCTGCAGCAGGGCGTCTCGGTCGCCCTGCGGCAGGTCGAATACCGGCCCGAGTACGTCCTTGGCCACGCGTCGCCCCTCATCGGGGTCGTGCGCGATCAGCGCGGCGAGCGGGCTGGCGCTGAAGGAACGCACCGCGACCTTGCCGACCGGGATCTCGGCGAGCGCGGAACGCGCCAGATGCAACGCACGGGGAGTTTCGGACAGCGCCCGGTACGTAGGGCTGACCCCGGTGCGGGCTACGGCGATGGCCCGCAGTATGCCGACGACAGCCTCGTCCTGCTTCTTACGCACGGCGATGAGGCCCACTTGCTGAGTAGGGGCGAGCTGCCAGGCGGACACCATGCCGGCTTCCGTGAGGCAACGCTCCACACCGATCAGGCTCTCCTCCGCCAGGCCGGTGGTTTCGGCGGCTACCACCATGAGTTTCGCGTCGAGCGGCAGCCCGAGGAGTCTTCCCACCTCCCAGACCCCTGACTCCGGCACCGACTGGCCGGTGAGCAGCGCCTCCACCAGCGCCGAGCGACGTCGCTGCTGAGCGGTCAGCAACTCCGCGGTCGCGGCACGGTATGACTCTGTGAGAGCCAGCGCGTGGTCGTCCGAGAGTCGCCACAGAGTGCTGGAGGCGTTTACCAGGGCGTCCAGTGCCTCCGCACTGCCCTGGCCGCGGGCGTGGTCGAGCAGCAGGTCCCAGAGCATGGCGCAGGCGACGCGGTAGCAGCGCAGCACCTCCGGAAGCGGAGCCAGCTGGTGGGCACGGCGCCGCCCTGTCCCGGACGGAACGGCCAGATCCGGGGTGGCGCTCGGGTCACTCAAACCGGTGACGATGAACTGGAGGTTGGCGGCGATGGAATGGTGCAGGTCGTCACCGGGGACGACCTCGCCCTGACGGTACAGATCGATACGGTCCCGGACGGTCGCGAACACGTCGTCGGTGAGGCGGGGCAGCTGCTGCTCTGCCCAGGCGATCAACGCTCTGAGCGCATCGGTTCGTTCTTGCTCCGGTCCGTCCGCCGCGATCCGATCAGGCATGAGAACTCCCCGTTCAGTGCCGCCGTCTCTTCGAGACGAGCGACCACCCGCACAGTTCGGTTCAGTCGATTCTTCCATGCCGGCCTCATGACCAGCGGCCTGATGCGCTGACGTCAAGCCCGCCGCGCTCCGACCGGACGACCGTCCGGTCCGGAGTCATGTGCGATATCACAGCGGTCTTTGTCCATCCGAACAAGAACGCCCGTGATCGTTTCACCCGGCTGCAGCCCGGTGCTGTTTCGGCTGGTCCACACGGCGCAAGCCCCGCCGGGGCGCTGCACGCAAGCGTGCGCGTCGACCGGACCTCGTGGTCAGGCACTTCCTGCAGCACTCCGAGTAGTGCCGCCAGCGGGCCGGGGGGAGCATGGAAGATGCGTTTTCGGTGTTCGACGGGAGCGTGGCAGGCGGGAAGGAGACGTTCGTGACGGAGGACAGCGGACCACCCTTCTCCGACCCTGACGCCGCTCAAAACGGTG
This sequence comes from Streptomyces lothianensis, assembly GCF_047779955.1. Classification (NCBI taxonomy): domain Bacteria; kingdom Bacillati; phylum Actinomycetota; class Actinomycetes; order Kitasatosporales; family Streptomycetaceae; genus Streptomyces; species Streptomyces lothianensis. The sequence goes on from NZ_JBLMKT010000084.1 coordinate 12,396, forward strand.
CTCATGCGGCGCCGGTGCCTCCCGGCGGGCTGCTGGACCTGCTGAGCGTCTGCGCGGTCGTACTGGACCGTGCGGGACGCATCGCGCTGTGGAGCCCCCAGGCCGAGGACGTTTTCGGCTACACCGCCCAGGAGGCTCTCGGCCAATACGCCGCCCAGCTGCTCCTCCACCACAAGCACCGGGACAAGGCTGCCCAGCTGTTCTCCGAGGTGATGGCGACCGGGTCGAGCTGGGCCGGCGCCTTCCCGGTCCGGTACAAGGACGGCACCACCCGGCTCGTGGAGTTCCGCAACATGCGGCTGCTCGACGACCGAGGCGAAACCTATGCCCTCGGGATCGCCGCCGACCGGCAACTGCTGCGGCGGCTGGAGACGGACCTCGCGCTCTCTCAGCAGCTTGTCTCCCAGTCCCCCATCGGCCTCGCCCTCCTCGATGCGGACCTCCGGTACCTACTGGTCAACCCGGCACTGGCACGGATCAACGGCCTGCCCGCCGCCGACCACACCGGCCGCCACCCCCGCGACATCCTCACGCTCCTGGACGCTGCCACCGTCGAGGCCACGATGCGCCAGGTCCTCGCCAACGGAACACCGGTCGTCGACTGCAACATCGTCGGTCGCACCCCCGCCGATCCCGACCACGACCACGCGTGGTCGGTCTCGTACTACCGTCTGGAGGGGACCGACGGGCAGGTCCTCGGCGTGGCCAACTCGGTCGTCGACATCACACCGCGCCACCGCGCCCAGGCGCAGGCAGACCGGGGACGCCACAGACTTGCCCTGATCGCCGACGCCTCCGCCAGCATCGGCACCACACTCCGCGTGGACCGCACCGCCCAGGAGCTGGCGGACGCAGCCGTCCCGGAGCCCGCCGACCTGGCGGCCGTCGACATCCTCGACTCCGCACTCGAGATGCGCCACCGCCCCGAAGGCGACGGCCCTCGCCGCTTCAGAGCCCTGGGGCTGGCGATGGCGTACACCACCGAGGCCGCCGCCGCGGCGGACCCGGTCGGCCACCTGGCCTCGTACCGCGCAGACCGGCTGATCACCCGGTGCGTGCGCACTGGCGCCCCCGTCCTCGTGCCGAGAGTCACGGAATCGGATCTGGCGCACATCGCCCGCGACCCGGAGGCCGCAACGCGCCTGGCGCGCGCGGGTGTCCACTCCTACCTCGCGGTACCGCTGATCGCCCACAACCAGGTCCTGGGCACCCTCACGCTTGCCCGCGCCCGTACCCCGGCCCCGTTCGAGGAGGACGACGTCCTGCTGGCGAGGGAGTTCGCGGACCGCGCCGCCATCGCCATCGACAACGCCCGCTGGCACCAGAGCGTCCGCAACTCCGCGGAGACCCTGCAGCGCAGCCTTCTGCCCGATCCGCTCCCGACCGTGCGCGGCCTGGACGTCGCCTCCCACTACCAGCCGGCGCAGGCATCGTCCGCGGTCGGCGGCGACTGGTACGACGTCATCCCCTTGGACGGCGACCGCACCGCGCTGGTCGTCGGCGACGTCATGGGCCACGGTATCGACGCCGCCGCGGCCATGGGCCGCCTACGCACCGCCACCCGGGCTTACGCCGACCTGGCCATGTCCCCCGACGAGGTGCTCCACCACCTGGACCAGACGACCGCCAGACTCGACGCGCACATCGCCACCTGCGTCTACGCGGTCTACAGACCGCACGACCACACCCTGCGCATCTCCAACGCCGGCCATATGCCACCCGTCCTGATCCCCGAGAACGGCGCACCGCGCCTGCTGGCGCTGCCGACCGGAGCGCCCCTGGGCGTCGGCGAAGTCCAGTACCTCACCTCCGACCTGGAACTGAACCCTGGCGACAGCCTCGTCCTCTACACCGACGGCCTGGTGGAGACCCGGCAGCGCCCCATCGACGACCGCCTGAAACTGCTCCTCCGACTGCTCACCGACCACGGCCACCCCTCGCAGTCCTCCTGCGAGCAGATCCTCGACGCCCTGGCCGACGGCGACACGGTCGATGACATCGCCCTCCTCATCGCCAGAGCCCGATGACGTGGCAATCATCAGTAGCTGGTACCGCCACAGCCGCAGCCGCCCCACGCTGGAGCGGCGTTCGAGCGCGTCACCCGCTTCGTACGCAGACCGAGTACCGCGCAGCGTCAAGGCCCCGCGTCAGCCCGAAACCCAGCCTCCCACCCGCGTCGCACCCGGCTTCCGACAACATCGGCCACCGTCTTCCGGTTCTGCTCGCCCCGCTCCTCGTGCCCTTGGCGGTACGGCACCGTTCAAAAATTCCGATAGATGCGGTATGTCCATACCGCATCTATCGTGGAATGCGCCTGGCGTGCGAGACACCCCAGGGGCGCCCAGGGCAGGGAGCTGGGCGGCCGACCAATTCGGCGCCGCTGTCTCTGACGTGGCCCGTCCCGGAGGAGGCATTTCCCATGGGCAAGGCAGTAGGAATCGACCTGGGCACGACCAACTCGGTCATCGCGGTCTGGGAAGGCGGGGAAGCATCCGTCGTTCCCAACGTGGAAGGCGCGCGCACCACTCCGTCGGTCGTGGCGTTCACCGAGTCCAACGAACGGCTCGTGGGGCAGATGGCGCGCCGGCAGGCGATCCTCAACCCCAAGGGCACGATCTACTCCGCCAAGCGGTTCATCGGCCGGAATTTCGATGAGATTCCCGATGAGGCCAAGGCGGTCGGCTTCGACGTGGTGGGCGACGACCAGGGCAACGCGCGCTTCGAGGTTCGGGGCAAGCTGCACTCGCCGGAAGAAATCAGCGCTCTGGTGCTGAGCAAGCTGGTGGATGACGCGAGCAAGCAGCTCGGAGAGAAGATCACCCAGGCTGTCATCACCGTGCCCGCCTACTTCAACGACGCGCAGCGTACGGCGACCAAGGACGCCGGGCGGATCGCGGGCCTGGAAGTACTGCGGATCGTCAACGAACCGACGGCGGCAGCACTCGCGTACGGCTTGGAGAAGAAGGAAAACGAGACAGTGCTCGTTTTCGACCTGGGCGGTGGCACCTTCGACGTGAGCATCCTCGATGTCGGCGACAACGTGGTGGAGGTGCGCTCCACCGCAGGCGACAGCCACCTGGGCGGTGACGACTTCGACCGCCGGATCGTGGACTACCTCGCGGATGACTTCCAGAAGGAAAACGGTATCGATCTGCGGAAGGACCCGCAGGCGTTGCAGCGCCTGTTCGAGGCAGCGGAGAAGGCCAAGACGGAACTGAGTTCGGTGACGCAGACCCAGGTGAGTCTGCCCTTCATCACGGCTGATGCCGACGGTCCGAAGCACCTGACCGACACGATCACACGCTCCACGTTCGACCACATCACCTCCGACCTCGTGGAGCGGACGATGGGTCCCGTCAAGCAGGCAATGGCTGATGCCAAGGTCAGCGAGAACGACATCGACGAGGTCATCCTGGTCGGCGGGTCCACGCGCATCCCGGCCGTGCAGGCCCTGGTGCGCAGGCTCACGGGCGGCAAGGAACCCAACATGAGCGTGAACCCGGACGAGGTCGTGGCCATCGGCGCCGCGATCCAGGCCGGCGTGCTCACCGGCGAGGTCAAGGACGTACTGCTACTCGACGTCACGCCCCTGTCACTGGGGCTGGAAACACGCGGCGAGGTCATGACCAGGATCATCGAACGGAACACGACGATTCCCGTACGACGCTCCGAGACGTTCTCCACCGCCGCGGACAACCAACCCGCTGTAGACGTCGTCGTCCTCCAGGGCGAGCGAGAACGCGCCTCGGACAACCGGGCGCTCGGACGGTTCCAGCTGACCGACATCCGCCCTGCGCCCCGCGGCGAACCGCAGATCGAAGTCACCTTCGACATCGACGCGAACGGCATCCTCAACGTCACCGCCCGCGACAAGGACACCGGCAAGGAGCAGGGCATCACGATCAGTGAGAGCTCCAATCTGGACCGCGGCGAAGTCGACCGCATGGTCGAAGAGGCTGAACGCAACCGGGGCGAGGACCAGGCGGTGCGCGAGGCCATCGACGCCCGCAACGAACTCGACACGGCTGCCTACCAGGTCGAGCGGCGGCTGGAGGAACTGGGCCACGACGCGCCCGCGCACGAGAAGTCGCGTGCGGAGCTGCTGGTGGGCCAGGCCCGACAGGCGGTCAAGGACGCCGTCGGCGTGAGCGAGTCCCGGCCGCTCACCTCCGAACTCCAGCAGATCTACGCCTCGCTGGCGACGCACCAGGCGGGAGCCGAGGCGGGCGGGCCTGGTGAAGGTGCAGGCCCGGCGCAGGGAGGACCCGCCGAGGCCGACGACGACATCGTCGACGCCGAGTTCGACAAGAGCTGAGGCGGGGTTGCCATGGCAGGTCATTCCCGCGGCAACGCGGTGCCGGATGAGCCGGACGGGCCCGGCGCCGCAGTGCCCGAAGCGGACGAACCCGCACCCGACGCGGCTCCGTCACCAGGCGAGCGAGACGAGCAGGCCGAGGAGCTTGAGGAGCTCCGGGACCGCTGGCGGCGCTCCCTCGCCGATCTCGACAACCTCCGCAAGCGCCACGCCAGAGAGTTGGACCGCGAGCGGAGTGCTGAGCGGGCGCGGACGGCGGCGGTCCTGCTCCCCGTCCTCGACAATCTCGAACTCGCTCTCGACCACGCCCGCTCCGACCCCGCCTCGATCGTCGAGGGTGTGGAAGCGGTCCGCGATCAGGCCATCGACGCACTGAAGCAGCTCGGCTTCCCACGGCACGCGGAGACGGGTGTGCCCTTCGATCCTCGTCTCCACGAGGTCGTGGCGGTCGTCGAGGACGCGGAGGCCGAGCCCGGAACGGTGGTACAGGTCCAACGCCCCGGTTACGGCGACGCCGACCAACAACTACGGCCAGTGGCCGTGACCGTAACGCGGCGGGAGTGACGGCGGGAGTGAAACGTCATGGCGCGTGACCTCTACGAGGTGCTGGGCGTGTCGCGAAGCGCGGACGCCGGGGAGATCCAGCAGGCATTCCGCAAGCTCGCCCGTAAGTACCACCCCGACGTGAACAAATCTCCCGAGGCCGAGGAGCGGTTCAAGGACGTCAACGATGCGTACAGCGTGCTCTCCGACCCCAAGACCAGGGCCCGTTACGACCGCTTCGGCGAGGACTTCCGCAAGATCCCGGAGGACTACGACGAGCGCGTGGGCGCCGGATTCGGAGGATTCCGCGACGCAGGGGGACGTGACTCCCGAGTGCGCTACGCACGGGGCGGTTTCGGAGGGCAGGCGGGGGAGGACATCGACTTCGAGGACCTGTTCGGCTCCTTCTTCGGTGGCGGGTCTCCCTCCGGGCACGTGCCCGGAGCCGACCAGGAGGCCGAACTACCCCTCACCGTCGAGGAGGCCCACCGGGGTGGGCGCCGCACGGTCAACCTCGGCGGGCCCGCCGGTCAGCGTGACTACGAAGTGAAGATCCCCGCGGGCGTGACCGACGGCCAGCGAATCCGCCTGGCGGGTGAGGGCGGCCGGGGCAGTGGTGGCGCTCCGCCCGGCGATCTATACCTCCGGGTCCGTATCCGTCCCCACCAGCATTTCCGCTTGGAGGGCCGCAACATCCATGTCGAGGTGCCTATCACGGCGTGGGAGGCGGCTCTCGGCGCCACGGTTCGCGTGCCGACCCCCGACGGTACCGCGAAGGTCACGGTCCCACCCGGATCCTCCAGCGGGCGGCGCCTGCGACTACGCGGCGAAGGCATGCCGAACCGTCGCGGCGCCAACGGCGATCTGTACGCAGAGCTCCGCATCGCCATCCCGCCACACCTCAGCGACCGTGAGCGGGAACTGTTCGAAGAACTCGCCGCTGCGTCGTCCTTCGACCCCAGGGAGTAGAGATGACACAGCGAGACCGCGCTGCACCGGGCACCGGCAGGGTCCACTACGCGCTGGCGCCCCTGCCCACGCTGTCCCTGGAGACGGTGGCGCGCCGTTCCGGCCTCCATCCCGACCTGGTGCGCCGTATGGTCGCTCTCGGCCTGGTCGACGCCCGCCGCGATCCATCGGGGCGGCTCGTGTTCCCCCCGACCGCGCCCGCCACGCTCGCCCGAATCCAGCGACTGCGAACGGGACTCTGTCTCAACTACGCCTCCATCGGCCTGGTTCTCGACCTTCTCGACCGCATCAGTCGACTCGAAGCCGCCACAGCAGCCCAGCGGTACAAGGAGTGATGGGCACCCCATGAACATGAACCGGCTCACCGAGAAGTCTCAGCAGGCGCTCCAGGATGCGCAGAACGAGGCGGTCCGTCAGGGCCAGACCGAAGTCGACGGCGAGCACCTGCTGCTGTCTCTCCTCGGGCAGGAAGACGGAATCGTGCCGCGGCTGATCAGCCAGGCCGGCGCCGATCCCGCGGCGCTGAGCGTCGCGGCGGAATCGGAAGTGGCCCGCAAGCCGAAGGTCACCGGGCCCAGCGCCGCACCGGGACAGGTCTTCGTCACCCAGCGTCTGTCGCGGCTCCTCGATGCCGCCGAGCAGGAGTCCAAACGCCTCAAGGACGAATACGTCTCCGTCGAGCACCTGATCCTGGCACTGGCCGACGAAGGCTCCGCCACCGGAGCGGGACGCGCACTGAAGGAGGCCGGCGTCACCAAGGAGGCGTTTCTCTCGGCTCTTTCCCAGCTACGCGGCAACCAACGTGTCACCTCGGCAAACCCCGAAGTGGCGTACGAGGCACTGGACAAGTACGGCCGTGACCTGGTCGCGGAAGCGAGGGAGGGCAAGCTCGATCCGGTCATCGGCCGCGACTCCGAGATCCGTCGCGTCACCCAGATCCTCAGCCGCAAGTCGAAGAACAACCCCGTCCTCATCGGCGATCCCGGTGTGGGCAAGACCGCCATCGTGGAGGGTCTCGCCCAGCGGATCGTGCGCGGTGACGTCCCCGAAGGACTGCGCGACAAAACCGTCTTCGCACTCGACATGGGCGCGCTGGTCGCCGGCGCCAAGTACCGCGGCGAGTTCGAGGAACGCCTCAAGGCTGTCCTGAACGAGGTCAAGGCCGCGGCCGGGCGGATCCTGCTCTTCATCGACGAACTGCACACCGTCGTCGGTGCCGGCGCCGCAGAAGGGGCCATGGACGCGGGCAACATGCTCAAACCGATGCTCGCCCGCGGGGAACTCCACTTGATCGGCGCGACCACGCTCGACGAGTACCGGAAGTACATCGAGAAGGACGCGGCACTGGAGCGGCGCTTCCAGATGGTCGTCGTCGACGAACCCACGGTCGAGGACACCATTTCCATTCTCCGCGGCCTTCGCGAACGCCTCGAGGTCTTCCACGGCGTCAAGATCCAGGACTCCGCCCTGGTCTCCGCCGCCGTCCTGAGCCACCGCTACATCACCGACAGGTTCCTTCCCGACAAGGCCATCGACCTCGTGGACGAGGCCTGCGCCAGACTTCGCACCGAAATCGACTCCATGCCGGCCGAGCTGGACGAGATCACCCGCCGTGCCACCCGGCTCGAGATCGAGGACGCGGCTCTGTCCAAAGAAGAAGACCCGGCCAGCCAGGCACGCCTGACCGAACTACGGCGGGAGCTGACCGACCTACGCGCCGAAGCCGACGCCAAGCACGCGCAGTGGGAGGCCGAACGCCAGGCCATTCGCCGGGTTCAGGAACTGCGGCAGAAACTGGAACAGGTGCGCCACGAAGCGGAGGAAGCCGAGCGCAGCTACGACCTCAACCGCGCCGCGGAACTGCGCTACGGCGAACTCCAGAACCTGAAGCGACGCCTGGACGCCGAAGAAGAGCAACTCGCCGTCAAGCAAGGTGAGAGCCGCCTCCTTCGGGAGGTGGTCACCGAGGAGGAGATCGCGGAGATCGTTGCGGCCTGGACCGGAATTCCCGTCTTCCGCCTGCAAGAAGGCGAGCGCGAGAAGCTCCTGCGCCTCGATGACATCCTGCGCGAACGTGTCATCGGGCAGGACGAGGCCGTGCAGCTCGTCACCGATGCCATCATCCGAGCTCGCTCCGGCATCCGGGACCCGCGCCGCCCCATCGGCTCCTTCCTCTTCCTCGGCCCGACCGGCGTCGGGAAGACCGAACTGGCCAAGACACTGGCCGCCGCGCTCTTCGACTCCGACGAGAACATCATCCGCCTCGACATGAGTGAGTACCAGGAGCGTCACACTGTCAGCCGGCTACTCGGTGCACCTCCCGGATATGTCGGTCACGAGGAGGGTGGGCAGCTCACCGAGGCCGTGCGCCGCAAGCCGTATTCGGTCGTCCTCTTCGACGAGATCGAGAAGGCCCACATCGACGTCTTCAACACCCTCCTGCAGATCCTCGACGACGGCCGCGTCACAGACGCCCAGGGCCGAACCGTCGACTTCCGCAATACGGTCATCATCATGACGTCCAACATCGGCTCGCAGTACCTGTTGGACGGCGCGACCGAAGACGGCGACATCACCGAAAAGGCACGCACCCAGGTGATGAACGACCTCCGCGCCCACTTCAGGCCCGAATTCCTCAACCGCATCGACGACATCATCCTCTTCAAGCCACTGGGCGAACCGCAGATCGAAAAGATCGTGGAGCTGCAGTTCGAGGAACTCCGCCGTCGGCTCGCGGAACGCCGCATCACCGTCGAACTCACGCCGTCCGCACGGGAACTCGTCGCTCACGAAGGCTACGACCCCGTCTACGGCGCCCGGCCACTGCGCCGCTTCATCTCCCACGAGGTGGAGACACTGGTCGGCCGCGCTCTGCTGCGCGGCGACGTCCAGGACGGGGCGACGGTCCGAGTCGACGCACAGGACGGCAAACTCGACGTGGGCTATGTCCAGCCCGAGCTGGAACCAACCACGTGATCGCCTCGGCCCTTCTGCCGCACTCTGCAGTCCCACGGCTCGCCGGCGCGGCGGTCATCGGTGTTGTGGTCGGCGGGATCGTCGGATGGGTGAGCGACCTCCCCCTGGCGATTCTCACCGGTATCGCCGCGACGGAACTCGCCTTCGTCGTGGCGGGCTGGATGGTGCTGTGGCCGATGGACGCAACGGCCACCCGGGAGAACGCGGGCCGTGAGAACTTCAGGCCTGTGACTGATGAGCTCGTAGTCGTGGCGACCGGCCTGGCGGGGCTGATCGCGATCGTGCTGCTGCTCCTGCTGGGCGACACCGGCTCCGGCCACGTCGCGGCGGCGGTCGCACTCGGCGGCGTGGCCATGTCCTGGGCGTCGCTCCATCTGATGTACGCCGCCCGATACGCGTACCTGTACTACGCGGCTGGGAGCGGTGGGATCGACTTCAACTCCAACGCCTCGCCCAGCTACCGGGACTTCTTCTACTTCAGCTACAACCTGGGCATGACCTACCAGGTCTCCGACACCAACGTCTCGAATGCGACGATCCGTTCGGTGGTTCTGCGTCACTCGCTGCTGTCGTACGTCTTCGGGACCACCATCCTCGCGACAACCGTCAACCTCGTCACAGGAATCGTCACAGGCTGAAATAGGGCGTGGCCACCAGTGCGCTACTGGTGGCCACGCCCGCCGACGCGGCGGCGAAGTGTTCCTCAGTACCGCAGCAAGGCCGCCACCCCGCCGGAATCGGCAAGTGTTCCGTCGGGGACGAACAAGACGTCGGTCTCCGCCGCCACCGCGCCGTCCACAAGCTGTTCCACGATGTCGGTGGCGACGCCATCCGGAGGCGGCTGGACGTCCGGGACCGGGTTCGGCAGTGTCACCGGCCCGGGCACCTCGACGACTTCCAGCTCTCGCCCGTCGCCGTTGATCCGCCCGGCCAGCACCAAGGACTGCTCCAACAGCAGGCGCCGCACCCGCCTGTCCGCGACCGCGGTCCACACCTGCTCCGGACCATCCGCAGCTCTGTCTCGGCCGCGTGCCTCCTGGAGCTCGTTCATGGCATCGGTGGTCTGTCGGGCGTGAAATTCCTCCAGGACCGGCTCCAGCCGGCCGGCCAGGTCCTTCGCCGAGGCCTTGTCCATGCCGGTCAGCGGGAGCGTGCCGGCGACCAGTCTGCCGTACGCGGTGCCCCTCTCGAACGCGGAAAGAATCTTCGCACCGCCGATGACAAACAGCGGTAGCGGTCCGTGCTCATCGAGATAGTCGCCGAGGTGCTTGTCGACCGACTTCAGATACTGCTGCACCCGCTCCCCGTGCCCTCGGTACGGCTCTGTGTGCGGGATCGGTCCGGGGTCGGCGTCCTCTGGTGAAGGAATCTGTGGCGCGTCAGGGAAGCCATGCGTCCTCACCTCGACCAGCCGCCGTACCGAGCCGCGATAGAGCCGCGACATCTCCTGGTCCAGCACGAGCACCAGATACGGCCGGGACCGTTGTTCGGCATCCACGAGGTACCTCGTCAGGAACTCACCGGCGAACTCGACACGTGGCCGCACGTCGTGCGGCGATGTCACACGCCAGACCCGCACGGGTTCCTCCGCTGCCACGTACACCACCATGGCGTCATCGGCAGGCAGCGAATCGGCCGCCTGCTCGATCACTGCTGTATCCAGCAGGTGGTCGCGCAGCTGCAGGTGCGCCACCCGCTCGACGCCCGGGTCATCGGCCAGCCGCCGCTTGGCCTCCGTTACAAGGTCCCGCAGCAGGATGCGGTCCTTGTCGTTGAACCGGAAGTCCGGATCCGTCGGCATGACGAGCGTGATGGCGGGATACGGCCGCGGCCTGCTCAGCTCGGCACGGATTTCGGGTGTCAGGTCAGAAGTGTGCATATCGCCAGCGTTACACCGATTTCACGGCGACGCAGCCCGACGCATTGCGAGGCCAATTCGACGATGATCGCGCCCTCGCCGCGACACTGACGACGGCGTAGGGTATGAGGTGCGGCGCCTTCCAAGTCTCCAAACCCGATTTGTTCAAGGAGGCCGGCTCATGGGAAAGAAGCAACCGGCAAAGGGACACCACGGGCTGGGTGCGCGCGGACAGGGAAAGCTCGTCTATTTCCACGGCCAACTCCCAGAAGGCGCGAAGAAGAGCAAGGAACAGCAGATGGACAGTAGGGGTCGTCCTGTTCCTGAACACCGTCAAGAGGATGGTCGCTGGGTCGAATAGGAGAGTCGAGCACGGTCATTCTCGTAGGGTGCCGCCGCCTTCGCGTCAGCTGGGCTGCGGCACCATGCGGTACAGGCCCTTGCGGTCGTAGTACCGCGTCATGAGGAAGCCGAAGGCGAGAGAGATCGCGAGGCCGATCCCGATCATGATCCATCCACGGGTGAGTCCCGCGCCCGCGCGGGCGTCGAAGTACAGGATCGATCTGACTCCGTCGACGAGCTGGCGCATCGGTTCGAAGACGGCGAGGAAGCGGTAGAACCCCGGCACGGCCTCGAGCGGGATCGTGGCGCCGGAGGACGGCAGGGCCAGTGCGATGAAGAAGAGCATCGAGACGAGCTGGCCGATGTTCCCGAACGCCGCGTTGATCGCCTGCACGCCGAGTCCCACACTGAGGCAGGAGCAGTACGAGAACAGCGCCAGCATGGGCAGATGAGAGGCGTCCATGCCCAAGATAAAGATGCACGCCACCATCACCACCGCGGTGGTGAGCACGGAAATCCCCGCGGTCATGCCCATCTTGAGCAGCAGCGTCTGTGTGCGGCTGATCGGGACCGTTCGATGGCGGCGGTGCCAGGGGCCGATCTCCGCGTCGGCGTAGCCGAGTGACGTGTCGACGGAGCTGTTGATCAGATTGGCGCCCAGGAATCCGGCAAGTACGAGCAGCAGTACGTAGTAGAAGGCGCTCAGCCCCAAGCCGCTGTGCTCACCGATCGGGTGGCCCGGCTCCGTGTGCACTGCTACGGGGTCGGCCATCAGCAGCCGGGCCGTGGCATCGGCACCGGTGAACTGCGGAGCGGCCGCGAGCTGCTTCCCGATGCCCACCGAGGCGCCGTGCGCTGCCCGTTGGGCGATCCGGGCAGCCATCGATGCGCCGAGGCTGCCCTTAGCCGGGTTGGTGAGCACGGTCAGCGTCGGCCGGCCGGCGTCGGCGCTGCCCAGCGATGCCACCGTACGGGTGAAGTCGCCGGGAATGACCAGGGCTCCGTACACCTTCCCGGAGGCCAGCTGCTCCTTGGCTGCTTCTTCGCCGAGGCGTCGCCACCGCACGTCCTCGGGCGGTGTGGAGGAGACGATCTGCTCACTGATCTGCGCGCCCAGATTCTGCTGTGCTCCGGGCAACGGCTTTCCGGTGTCCTCGTTCACAAGGGCGATCGGCAGCCGGTGCAGGCTTCTCTCCGGGGTGAGGATGCCGCCCATGTAGAGAAGCGAGAGGACGAGTGCCACCAGCCCGCAGAGCACGCTGGGTGCGATCCACAGTTTTCCGCGCCGCAGCAGGGATCCTGCGCTCGCTGTGGACCCCTGGCCGGCAGAAGTCATGCCGCTTCCTTCGGGGTGGGGAAGTCGTCCAGGAGGTCGGCGCTCGGTACGAAGAAGAGGCCGCCGGTGACCGCGGTGGAGAAGTCGAGGATGCGGTCCGTGTTGCCGGGCGGATCGCCGATGAACATGTTGCGCAGCATCTGCCCGGTCACGTCGGGCGTACGCGCGTAGCCGATGAAGTACGTGCCGAACTCGCCGCGGCCGACCTGCCCGAACGGCATGTTCTCGCGGACGATCTTCCGCTCCGTGCCGTCCTCGTCGGTGATCGCGTTCAGGGCGATGTGCGAGTCGGCGGGTTTGACGTCGTCGGACATCTCGACGTTGTCCGCCTTGCTGCGGCCGATGACGCGTTCCTGCTCCTCGACGTCGAGTGCGTTCCAGGCGGCCATGTCGTGCACGTACTTCTGCACGGTGACGTAGCTGCCGCCGCTGAAGGCCGGATCCTCGTCGCCGATGATGACCGCGTCGTGCGCGGCGGAGCCGGTGGGGTTCTCGCTGCCGTCGACGAAGCCAAGGAGGTCGCGGGCGTCGAAGTAGCCGAAACCGTGGACCTCGTCGACGACGGTGACGCTGTCACCGAGGGCGTCCACAATCAGTCGGGCCAGCTCGAAGCAGAGGTCCGGGCGGCGGGCGCGCACATGGAAGAGGAGGTCGCCGGGGGTGGCCGGGGCTCTGTGCCGTGGGCCTTGCAGCTCCTCGAAGCCGCGCAGCGCGCGCGGGCGCGGGCCGCCGGCCAGCCGGTCCCAGGCGTCCGAGCCGATCCCGGCGACACAGGCGAGCCCGGCGCCGGACTCCCGGAACGCGACCGAGCGGGTCAGCCCGGAGAGGCCCTGCAGCGTCTCGCGGACCGTGCCCTCGCCGCCGGGGTTCACCGTGGCGACGAGGAAGACCGCGGCCTTCGCGGGCGGGGCGATGACGGACTGCGCCGCGACCATGGGACTCCAATCAGCAAATGCGCAGAATAGGGACTAACCGGTCAGTCGTCAGACTAGGTGCGCTCACGCACGGATGCAGCTCAGTGCGGAAGCTGCTCCAGGAAGTCCGCCACGGATACCGCGGGACCCCGCGCGAACCCACCCTCCGCCTTGGCGACCTGGATCTCCCGTCCGTCAAATCGGACCACAGGTGTCTCCAGGACGTTGAACGACGAGAAGGCCGCAACGGTGTCGCCGGCCCAGTCCATATACGTCTTCTCCGTGACCTTGAGGTCGAATTCAGGTGACCTCAGACCGTCGACCTTGCTGGCCAGGTCCAGCAGCACCGAGGTCTCGGAGAAGCGGTCGAACCCAGGAGGAAACGGCTGGTCCTTGAGCAGGACCGCCAGGTATTCGATGAATTGCCTCTGCCCCACGTCGCCCGCCGCGCCGAGAGCGCTGAGCCCGCATACGGAGCCGGCGCCTCCGACCGTCTGGTCCATCTGGGCGGCGAAGTGGAACTTAATGACGTACCTACCCTGGTCGGCGCCTTCGCGCATTGTCTCCAGGAGACCCTCCGCCACGTTGTGGCTCACTCTGTCTCGAAGTTCCAGAAAGAACTCCAGTGAGTGCTGATTGTCCGGGTCCCCATAGTGGACTGTGGCACCGTCGGGCCCATTCGCGTTTGCCGGATTCATGAATCGACGGTGCCACAGACTCGAGGGACGCACGACCGGACCGGCCATCGCGCGGGCGGGCGGTCGCGACGGCCGGTAGGCTTGATTGCTGTCGAATCTGGCTCGGGGTCGGAGCGTGGAGTCACCTATGACACCCCTCTTTCACGGCGCCGACGCGGTCCACCCGCGGCCGAACCTTCCGGTCAATCCGCTGTACGGGTCCTCGAACCCTGCGGCCGGCATGACCGACGCCCTGCCCAGGGATCGTTTGCCCGAGAGGTCACTCGCACCTGCCACGGCGTATCAACTGGTGCGTGACGACCTGATGCTGGACGGCAACGCACGTCTCAACCTTGCGACGTTCGTCACGACCTGGATGGAACCCGAGGCCGGGGTGCTGATGGGGGAATGCCGGGACAAGAACCTCATCGACAAGGACGAATACCCACGTACCGCCGAACTGGAACGTCGCTGCGTGTCCATGCTCGCCGGCCTGTGGCACGCACCCGATCCGCATGCTGCAGTCGGGTGTTCGACGACCGGGTCCAGCGAGGCGTGCATGCTCGCCGGTATGGCCCTGAAGTGGCGGTGGGCGCAGCGCAATGCTGACCGCTATCCGCGAGAGCGTCCCAATCTGGTGATGGGCGTCAACGTTCAGGTGTGCTGGGAGAAGTTCTGCCGGTACTGGGAAGTGGAGGCGCGTCGCGTTCCCATGGAGGGGGAGCGTTTCCATCTCGACCCTCAGAGCGCCGTCGAACTGTGCGATGCGAACACGATCGGGATGGTCGGCATATTGGGGTCCACGTACGACGGGTCCTACGAGCCGATCGAAGAACTGTGCACAGCACTGGACGACCTGCAGGAGCGGACGGGTCTCGACATACCCGTGCATGTCGACGGAGCGTCCGGTGCCATGGTGGCGCCGTTCCTCGACGAGGACCTGCGGTGGGACTTCGTACTTCCGCGTGTTGCGTCGATCAATACCTCGGGACACAAGTACGGCCTCATCTATCCAGGCGTCGGCTGGGCCTTGTGGCGTGACCAGGATGCGCTTCCCGAGGACCTGATCTTCAGGGTCAACTACCTGGGTGGCGACATGCCGACCTTCGCGCTGAACTTCTCCCGCCCCGGCGCTCAGGTGGCTGCCCAGTACTACATGTTCCTGCGCCTGGGGCGTGAGGGATACACAGCCGTGCAGCAAGCGACCAGGGAAGTCGCCGTAGGCCTCGCCCACCAGATCGAGGCCTACGGCGATTTCCACCTCCTCACGCATGGGGACCAGTTGCCGGCGTTCGCGTTCACGACCGCTCCCCACGTGACGACGTTCGACGTCTTCGACGTGGCGCGACGCCTCAGTGAGCGCGGGTGGTTGATCCCCGCGTATACGTTCCCTGAACATCGGGAGGACTTGTCCGTCTGCAGAGTGGTGTGCCGCAACGGCTTCTCATCCGACCTGGCTGCCCTTCTGGTCGAGGACCTTGGTCGCATCCTGCCGGAGCTCCGTCGGCAACCGCACCCGATGGTGAGTGACCGGGCGGCAGCAACGGCGTTCCACCACTGCGAAGAGCAGGCCGTTCAAGCAGGCTACGAACCCTGATCCGTCACGGAGACGGATGACTCCCCTCCCGTTCGATGGACACGTCGAGCTGCTTCATCAGCGGCTGGTCGCTCTGGGCACTGTAGTCGCTGATCGAGATCAGCTGGTTCAGCTCCGGCATGTAGCCGAGGGCGACCCCGCGCGGGATGTCGTGTTCGACCGCCAGGAATCCCGCGAGCGTACGCACCGTCCCGTCCTTGGCGTGGGCCGTGATCCGGGTCGGATCGAACTGCCCGAGACCGCGCTCGCCCATGTCGTCGCTGTTCATGAAGACGAGCGTGCGCAGGTTCTGGATGCCGCGGTAACGGTCGTTGTCGCTGTAGATCGTGGTGTTCCACTGGTCATGGGAGCGCATCGCCCCCAGCACGAGCCTGCCCTCGCGGGGCACCACGTCAGGCAGTGGAGCGGAGGAGAACTCGGCCCGCTTGGAGGGCGTTTCGAAGACCCGCTCACGCGCGGGCTGGTGGATACGGAAGCCCATGGGCTCGCGCACACGCGCGTTGAAGTCCTCGAAGCCGTACAGGACCTTCTCCATGGTGTCCCGGATACGGTCGTAGTCCTCGACGTACCATGCCCACGGGGTGACGGAGACCGGCAGGGCCGCCTGGGCGAGGCCGGCGATGATCGTGGGCTCGGAGAGCAGGTGTGGGGAGGCCGGCGTGCGGTTGCCCTGCGAGAGGTGGACCATCGACATGCCGTCCTCGACCGAAATGCGTTGCAGTCTGGTGGCTTGGATGTCCTTCTCGGTCCGGCCGAGACACGGCAGGATCAGTGCGCGCTTGCCGTGGACAATGTGGCTGCGGTTGAGCTTGGTGCTGACCATCACGGTCAGCTCAACCTTCCTCAGGCCCGCGTAGGTGAACCGGGTGTCGGGCGAGGCCAGCGCGAAGTTACCCGCCATACCGACGAAGACCTTGATCTCGCCGCGGTTCATCGCCTCGATGGTGCCGACGACGTCCAGCCCCTTCTCGTAGGGCGGGTCGATCCCGCAGACCTCGTGGAGCTTGTCGAGGAACTCCTTGTCGGGTGCGTTGGTGATGCCGCAGGTCCGGTTGCCCTGCACGTTGCTGTGCCCGCGGTTCGGTGCGGCTCCGGCGCCCTCGCGGCCGATGTTGCCGCGCAGCAGCAGGACGTTGATGATCTCGCGGATCGTGTCGACGGCATGCTCGTGTTGGTTCACGCCGAGGCCCCAGGTGAAGATCGCCCGGTCGGCCTCACGATAGATCGCGGCGGCCTGCTGGATGGTCTCCTTGCTGACGCCCGACTGGTGGACGATCTCGTCCCAGGGCGTCTCGGCGACAACCTTCGCGTACTCCTCGAAGCCCGAGGTGTAGCGCTTCAGGAACGGCCTGTCGATGGCGTCTTCGTCGGTCTCGGCCATCTCCAGCGTGGCCTTCGCCAGACCGCGCATCAGCGCCATGTCCCCGGCGGAGCGCGGCTGGATGTCGAGATCGCTCGTCTCGGTGGCGTGGAAGGTCGCCATCGACATGACCTCGTGCGGAATGATCGTGCGCGTCGCACCCGCCTCGATCTGCGGATTGATGTGGACGATCTTCTTGCCGTCCCGGTGGAGCTGGGCCAGCGGAGTGAGCATCCGGGGCGCGTTGGACGCGACGTTGATGCCCATAACGAAGACGGCGTCCGCGCTCTCCCAGTCCTTGATGTCCACGGTCGCCTTGCCGGTGCCGAGGGAGGCCTGCATCGCACGGCTGCCCGCCTCCGTGCACATGTTGGCGCAGTCGGGCTGGTTGTTCGTGCCGAGCTCGCGGGCCATGAGCGAGTAGAGGAAGGACGCCTCGTTGCCCAGCCGCCCCGAGGTGTAGTACGCGGCCTGGTTCGGGTTCTCAAGAGCGCGGACGGCATCCCCGAAAAGCCGGAAGGCGCCCGGCCAGCTGATCGGCACGTAGTGGTCGGTCTCCGGGTCGTAGACCATCGGCTCCGTCAGCCGACCCTGGTCCTCCAGGTCGAAGTCGGTCCAGTCGAAGAGCTCGGTGACGGTGTGCTCGGCGAAGAACTCACGGGTGACTCGCTTGCCCGTCATCTCCCAGGCAGTGTGCTTGATGCCGTTCTCACAGACGTCCAGCTCAAGGCCCTGGGTGTCGCCCCACGCACACCCCGGGCAGTCGAAGCCGCCGTCCTCGTGATTCATCTTGAGCATCTCGCGCGAGCCGGCCGCGACCTTGTGCTCCTCGGAAAGGAACTCGGTGACCGCCTTGGCCGCGCCCCAGCCCGCTGCCGGATGCTTATACGGCTTCGACTTGGGCGGGTGCCGGGGCACCGGCCCGACCCTCGGCTCCAGCGACACGCCGACGTCGGCCGCCTCCTGTCGCTCGATCTCGGCGTCGCGCTCAAAACGCTCCTGGTCACTCACGACCGTCTCCTCAGTGCCCGGCAGCTCCCCTCCGAGGCTACGTCCTGACCGAGCAGCCGCCCCGGGACAACGCGTGGCCAAACGGGCGAACCGGCTGTGCGAGCGCGTTGGCAACTCGTGAACGGTGGGTCCGCACCTGGCAGTCCCGAAGGCCACCAAATTGGCACCCATGGCTGAGCAGCATGGGGTGGGGTCCCGGGGAGCTCGGAGCCCCACCCCATGCTGTGTCGATTAGCCGATCAGCCGATCAGCGGTGCAGGTCGAAGCGGTCCGCGTTCATGATCTTGTTCCAGGCGCGGATGAAGTCCTTGAGGAACTTCTGCATCCCGTCGTCGGCCGCGTACACCTCCGACACCGCCCGCAGCTGGGCGTTCCAGCCGAAGGCGAGATCGATGCGGCCAGCCGTCCAGCGCTGCCGGCCCGTGGCGCGGTCGGTGCCGATGTAGGTGCCGTCGTCCGCGGGCGACGGTTCCCACGCCGTGCTCATGTCCAGCAGGTTCACGAAGAAGTCGTTGGTCAGGCGACCCGGAGTCCCGGTGAGGACGCCCAGCTCGGAGTCCTGGTAGTTCAGGCCGAGCACCCGCATGCCGCCGAGGAGTACGGTCATCTCAGGCGCGCTGAGGCCGAGTTGGCTCGCCCGGTCGAGCAGCATGTACTCGGGCGCCAGAGGGGCGCTCTTGGCCGCGTAATGACGGAATCCGTCGGCTTCCGGCTCCAGCGAGTCGAAGGACTCGGTGTCGGTCCACTCCTGAAGCGCGTCGCCACGGCCCGGCTCGAACGGCACCGTCACCTCGTGACCCGCCTCTCGCGCCGCCTCCTCGATCGCCGCGCAGCCGCCGAGCACGACCAGGTCGGCGAACGACACCCGCACGTCGCCGTTCTGCGCCGAGTTGAAGCGCTCCCCCACCGACTCGATCGCCCGGATGATGTGCGGCAGGCTCTCGGGCTCGTTCGGCTCCCAATTGCGCTGCGGTTCGAGGCGGATCCGGCCGCCGTTGGCCCCACCTCGCATATCGGTGCAGCGGTATGAGGACGCGGCCGACCACGCGGTGTGGAGCAGCTCCCGGCGGGTCAGGCCCGAGGCGAGCAGGTCGCTCTTGAGCGAGGCGATGTCATCGGCGCCGATCAATGCGTGCGTCACCGGTTCGATCGGATCCTGGAACAGCTGCGGAGTCGTGGGCACCAGTGAGCCCCGGTAGCGTGCGAGCGGACCGAGGTCGCGGTGGATGAGCTTGAACCACGCCTTCCTGAACTCCTCGTACATCTCCTCCGGGTTCTCCAGCCAGTGCCGGGTGATCTGTTCGTAGACCGGGTCCACGCGCAGCGCGATGTCGGAGGTGAGCATGCCGGGCTGGTGCTTCTTGGCCGGGTCGTCCGGGGCCGGGGTGGTGTCGGCGCCCGCATTGTCCTTGGGCCGCCACTGCCACAGGCCGCCGGGGCCGCGCCACTTCTCCCACTCGTAGCCGTAGAGGTTCTCCAGGAACGTGTTGTCGAAGGTCGTAGGCGTCGGGGTCCAGGTCACCTCCAGGCCGCTGGTTGTCGCGTCGGCGCCGACACCCGTGCCGTAGGAACTCTTCCAGCCCAGGTCCTGCTCCTCCAACGGCGCCTCAGCCGGAGGAGGCCCCTGGAAATCCGGTGAGCCGGCGCCATGGGTCTTGCCGATGGTGTGACCGCCCACGATCAGCGCGCATGTTTCGACGTCGTTCATCGCCATCCGCTTGAACGTCTGCCGGATGTCCGCCGCCGATGCCAGCGGGTCCGGCTCGCCGTCCGGACCCTCGGGGTTGACGTAGATGAGGCCCATCTGCGTGGCGGCCAGCGGCGATTCGAGCACATGGGTGGCGGAGAAACGCTCGTCGCCCATCCAGGTGCGCTCCGGCCCCCAGTACGTCTCGTCACCCTGCCACCAGTCGATGCGGCCGCCGCCGAACCCCATCGTCTTGAAGCCCATCGACTCGAACGCGCAGTTGCCCGCGAACTCCATCAGGTCGGCCCACGACAGCTTCTTGCCGTACTTCTTCTTCACCGGCCACAGCAGGCGCCTGGCCTTGTCGAGGTTGGCGTTGTCGGGCCAGCTGGCGATGGGCGCGAAGCGCTGCATGGCGTGACCGGCGCCGCCGCGCCCGTCCTCGGTGCGATAGGTCCCCGCGGCGTGCCAGGCCATACGGATGAGGAAGGGGCCATAGTGCCCGAAGTCGGCAGGCCACCAGTCCTGCGAGTCGACCATGAGCGCTTCGAGGTCACGACGTACCTCGTCCAGGTCGAGCGTCTCGAACTCGGCGCCGTAGTCGAAATCCTCGTCCATCGGGTCGATCATCGGCGGATTCTGCTGAAGCAGCTTCAGGTTCAGCTGGTCGGGCCACCATGTCCGGACCCCGCTCGCGGCTTCCGGTCGATTGATCCGGTTGGGGTGGACGGGGCATTCATCTGAGGAGGGCAGAGACACGGCATTCCCTTCGCGGGACGAATCGGTGGGGAGTACGGGCACAACCGGTGCGAGGAGTCTCGGCCTGGCGCCGGGAAGTGGAGGCCCGGAACGCGGGTACAGGCCTGGTGTCAGGTGGGTACGAGATAGGGGAACTGGCTGCTGCGCACGTTCTCGGCGACAGAGCGACGGACGGCTTGAGGCCGGCAGGTACGGCCATGCCGGTGACCAGGAAGAGCATCGACTCGGGGGCGTTGTCGGCCAGTGGGCGGACGTTGCCCCTGGCGAAGCCGTAGGCCGCGGCGCTGCCGACGACGTACGGCAGGATGTCGGGGAACAGGCGGCCGGACACGATCTGTCCGTATCCCCCCAAATCGGCGGAGGTCCCGGTCGCCTTGGCCACCGCGGCGATGCGCCCGGCGATGTGGTCACCGTCCTCGGCCAGGTCCCGGGAGGGGTGGCGGGTGTTGGCCGGGTTGGAGAAATCGGTGTCCTTCGGCCAGAAGATCGGCCACATCGTGGGGTGCCCGCCACGGTTGTTCTGCCGCCGGCCACCCGCGTCGGTGGCGAGCTTGGTGGCGCACCACACGCCGGCCTCCGCACCGGACGTCAACACGGCGCCCTCGTCCGGGACCTCCAGGACGATGGTCTCGACGGAGGTGCCGGCGAAGGTGTTCCCGGCCTTCGCCGGCTGCCAGTCCGACAGGTCCACGGCCGTGCCCTGCCCGATGGCCCCGTTGATCTTGGCCGGCAGGGTCAGGTCCATGTAGAACGGGTCCTTGACGCGCCCCGCCCAGAGGCGAGTACCGCCGATCTGGGCGGTCTCACCGGTACGCCCTTCGAGGACGAAGTGCCCCTCGGCACCGTCCTCACGGGCTTCGACACCCGTGAGGACGTGCAGGCGCATCGCTTGGACGCCGTTTCCGTCGGCCTCGCCGAACGAAATCCGGTACGTCAGCGGCTCTATGTCGGCGCCGCCGAAGTGCACCTTGAACTCGTAGCGCGCCTCGGCATGGAATCCCGGCTCCTGATCGACGCCGGTGATGTTCGAGTTGACGTTGAGCACGAAGACGCTGCCGCGCTCACCGCGGAAGACGTACAGGTCATCGATGAACAGCTGACCGCTCTTCGCCGCCAGCGGAGTATCTAGATGATGTGACACGCGCCTGCACCTGGATCTCTGTAGACACGAAAGAGCGGAACACTACGATTTACGATCATTTGTCACTATACGCTCAAACCTGGCTACCTAGGGTATGCACCAGTCTGTCCGGGCTTCTCTCGCGTCGACTACCTGGAGGAGGGGCCGCTCCCGGCGGGGCCGGCGCGGGGAACCCGCTCGCGCTGAGCGGCGTTTCCGACGGAACCGCCGAAGACGCTACCCACGCCGATCGCGGCGGTCGCCACGAACGCGGTCAGCGCATACACGCCGGCTCCGGGCACGTGCAGCCCCAAGAAAGCTCGAACTCTGTGCCATACAGCCGGTCGAGCGCCGTGGATTCATCTCTCTGACGGCGTTCCTGGCGCTCCCGCCGGGTGCGGCTCCTGGCGAGGAAGGGCGTCCGGGACATCGTGTCGTCAACCTATTCGAAGTACAGATGGGCATAAATGGCACTACGTTGGCGAAAATGCCATTGATCAAGGACTCTAGCCAACCAGCCCGCCCGTTGACCTGGAGGCTGGACCAGGCTCGTCATGGCACTGCTCGACCGGGAACGCTTGCGGCGCATCCGTTTCGGGGACGCGGGTGGCCCGGACGCTCGTCCTTACAGCCATACGAGGCCCACGGGCACGCACTGGCGGCCCCGGCCTGCACGACAGAGGATGAATCCGACAAGCCAGACCGAACACACACGTGCCCCCGTCGGGCAGCAGGAGGACAGCACATGGCAGCCCCTCGGATCGTCGTCGTCGGTGGCGGTTTCGCCGGCCTGGAATGTGCGCACAAGCTGGAGCGGATCCTCAAGCCCTCCGAGGCGAACCTCAGCCTGATCAGCCCGGTCGACTATCAGCTGTACCTGCCCTTGCTCCCGCACGTCACCGCCGGCGTGCTCACCCCGCAGTCGGTGGCCGCACCGCTGGGCCGCATGCTGCGCCGCACCACGCTCGTACCGGGCGGCGCCATCGGCATCGACACCGTCGCGAAGGCGGTCGTCGTCAAGAAGATCACCGGCGAGACGGTGGTGGAGCGTTACGACTACCTGGTCATCACGCCTGGAAGCGTCACCCGCCAGTTCGACATCCCCGGCCTCGACAAGCACGCGGTCGGTGTGAAGACCCTCGCCGAAGCGGCCTGGATCCGCGACCATGTGATCGCTCAACTGGACCTGGCCGCCGCCACCGAGGACAAGGCCGAGCAGGAGGCGCGGCTGCAGTTCGTGGTGGTCGGCGGAGGTTACGCCGGCACGGAAACCGCCGCTTATCTGCAGCGACTGACCACGGCTGCCGGGAAGCGGTACCGGAATCTGGATCCGAAGCGGATCAAGTGGCACCTCGTCGACGTCGCCCCCAAGTTGATGCCCGAACTCGGCGACGCGCTCGGCGAGAAGGCAATGGACCTCATGAAACGGCGCGGCGTCCAGGTCACGTTGAAAGTCTCCGTGGCGAAAGCGACCGAGGACACCGTCACCCTGACCGACGGGCGCGCACTTCCCTGCCGCACACTCATCTGGACGGCAGGCGTGGCTGCGAGCCCCCTGGTCGCCACACTCGATGCCGAGATGACCAGGGGACGGCTCGTGGTCGGGGCCGACCTGACCGTGCCCAACGCACCAGGAGTGTTCGCGCTCGGCGACGCGGCAGCGGTGCCCGACATCGTCAAGGGTGACGGTGCGGTCTGCCCGCCGACCGCGCAGCACGCGATGCGGCAGGGTTGGGCGGCCGCCACGAACGTGGCCGCGAAGCTGCGCAACCAGCCACTCAAGGCCTACCGCCACAAGGACATGGGTCTCGTGGTCGACCTGGGCGGCTGGCAGGCGGTATCCAAGCCCATGGGCGTGCCCCTGACCGGTCCACCTGCGCAGCTCGTGGCGCGCGGATACCACCTGGCTGCCCTGCGCACCATGACAGCCCGGGCCCGTACGGCAGCCAACTGGGGACTCAACGCGGTGGCGGGAGACGACTTCGTCCGTACTGGGTTCCAGACGTGGCGCCCGGCGACACTCAAGGACTTCGAGCGGACGGACATGTATCTCTCCGTGGAGGAAACCCGCAAGGTCACACGCGGAGCTGACTGGTTGGAGCAGGACCTGAACGCTGTCGGATGACGGGGCCGCGGAGTGCCCGTCTGAGGAATCGACGCGTCAGGGGAGCGAATCGCGTCGGCTCAGGTGCCCCATGCATGCGGCCTTGACCACGCTGGGCAGGGCCCCGTCCTGGCACGAACCGCGAGAGCGATCAACGCGGCCGCCGGACTCGTGGCTTGCCTCGAGCGCCGTGCGTCCTACGGACTCGTACGGATTCTCGCTACAACAGTCTCGCTGCCGCACCGGGAGTTGTTGATCTATCAGAGTGCCGCGGTTCAGGAGGACGCGCTCCGCATGTTCTTTCAGGCGTCGACGCACGCCGTGCGTGCGTTCGACCGCGGCGAGCGTCTGCTGCGGGCCCGCCTTGTCTCCCTCTACGTTCTGCTCGTCATGCTCCGCGACTCCATGGAGTCGGAGTTGGCTCCGTCGCTCCCGGCCAAAGGTCATCCCATCCAGGCAGTGGCCATGGCGGCCTCCTACGAGCACGAATATCCCGGCCAGGACGAGTCTGCCTGGGAGGAGTACGCGGCCCTCCCAGGAGGCCCTGTACTTGCTGCAGCGCGATCTGCGGCCATACGTCGTCGGCCTCGGCAACATCGCGGGGATCCCCGAACCCGATCGCCATCTGCGACGTCTCGGCTGGTGATCCAGGCCCGCCGCCTACTGCCCATCCCAGGGCGTGGGGGTGTTCCGTGTCTGCGGCATGGTGAGCTGCCCCGAGTTTCGTAGAGTCCGATCTTGATTGGTTCAGGCGGACTGC